>JBFLZI010000012.1:0-43058 GCA_040756315.1 Thermodesulfobacteriota bacterium
GCTGAAGAGTGGTCAGGGGTCAGGGATCAGGGGTTAGTGATTAAAAGTATGGCGCTTCCTGACCCCCGGCCCCTGACCCCTGGTCCCTGATATGGGGTTGGGGGAGGGGGTGTGGGGGAGGGGACAGGGATCTGCAACCCCTGGCCCCCTCCCCCGCAGACCTCTAATCCAGTAGCTTAAAATTCCCCTTCTCGATTTCCACCATCACGAACGCGGCGGGGGTGAGGCCGTTGTGGTCTTCGGGACTCATGTTGAAGATGCCGCTGACCCCGACGTAATTCTTAGTCTGCTCCAGGGCGTCTCTGATCTTGTCCCGGTTGGCGCCGCTCTTCTCCAGGGCCTGGGCCAGCATCTTCAGGGCGTCGTAGGCATAACCCCCGAAGCTGGAAGCCGGCGCTTTGAACTTGGCCTGGTACATCTGGTCATATTCGGCGCACACGGCCTTCTGGGGATCACTATCCGGCAGAAGCTTGAAGATCGTCAGTTTCCCGGCCGGCATGATAATGCCGTCCGCGGCGTCACCGGCCAGTTCGATGAACTTTCTTGAAGCCGCGCCGTGGCTCTGGATCAGGGGGAGTTTGATCCCCATGCGTTTCATGTTCTTGGCCACCAGGGCCGGAGCCGGGCCGGTGCCCCAACAGATGACCGCCTGGGCCGCGGTGCCCCGGATCTTGGTGAGTTGGGGCGTCATGTCCGTGTCTTTTTCGCCAAAGACCTCCTGGGCCACCAGTTGGATGCCGAATTTCGGGGCCAGGTCGTTAAGCTGCTTCTTGCCCGAGACCCCGAAACCGGTGGAGACCGTAATGATGGCTGCCTTGGTCAGGCCTTTTTTCTTCAGGTACTGATAGATGCGGTCCACCGCCATTTGGTCGGTTTGGGGGGTTTTAAAGACCCAAAGGCGGTCCTTGGCCGGGGCGGTGATACCGACGCCGGCGGCGCAGGAAATCAGCGGCACTTTGGCCTTTTGGGTGACCTCCAAAACCGCCATGGAGGTGTGGGTCAGGCTGGGACCGATGATGGTCAGGGCCTGATCCTTCTGGATGAGCTTTTCCGCGTGCAGGCGGGCCTTGGTGACGTCACCTTCGTCGTCGTAAATGACTACTTTCAGAGGGTGGCCCTTGATGCCCCCTTTGGCGTTGATGGCCGCGGCCAACATTTCCATGGTGTTACGTTCGGGATCTCCTAAGTAAGAGGCAGGTCCGGAAATAGAGAAAATGCCGCCGATCACGTAAGGTTCCGCCGCCTGTGAGGCGGTAATGCCCATACCCAACAACAATCCGGTGAGTATCACCGCCAAGAGCCTTAAAGCCATTCTTCTTTTCATGACCCCTCCCTGTTTTATTTATAATTTATAGACTTCTTCACCGGTATAGATGTGAATGCCCTCTTTTTGCAGCAAATGGATGGCCTCTTCCAGGTCATCGAAGCGGAAGATGATCACCGCGTTTTTGCCGCTGTGCTGCACAAAGGCGTACATATACTCCACATTGATGCCGGCTTGGGCCAGAATCCGGAGCACCGAGGCCAATCCCCCGGGATGGTCCGGCACTTCCACGGCCACCACTTCGGTCTTGCCGACCGTAAACCCTTTTTCCTTCAAGATGTCACGGGCCCGGTCATATTGGTCCACAATCAAACGCAGGATGCCGAAGTCGGTGGTGTCGGCCAGAGACAGGGCCCGGATATTGATGCCCGCCTCCCCCAGGAGGTGGGTGACTTCGGCCAGGCGGCCGGCCTTATTTTCCAAAAAAACGGAGATTTGCTCGACTTTCATGGGGTCCCCCCCTTTATAGAGTTTTCGGTTTTCAGTTTTCGGTTAGATGACGGTTAATTATCCATATGCCAGTCATCTCTCACCAAGGGCAGCAAGGGGCCGGAGAATCTATTTAGCCTTAGGCTGCGCCGGCTTCCCCGGAGCCAGATATTTCATTTGAAGATTCTTGCCAATAATCAGGTCGAGTCGGGACCGGGGCGGCAACGCTTTCTTCATTTCCGCGACGATGACCTCAAGATCATTAGACTGGGCCGCCAGCTCTTTGGCCTTCCGGTCGAAGACCATTAAATAACTTTTCAAATCAGCCAGGTCCTTTTTACCGGAGACAGGGCCGTGGCCGGGGATAATCTTATCCACGTCCAGAGCCGTGAGGTAGTCCAGAACCTTTAGCCAGCCCGCCAGATCCGCCTCCCCGACAAAGGGATGAAAATCGGTGAAGAGTATGTCCCCGGCGAATAAGACTTTCTCCTGAGGCACGTACACGACGACGCTGCCGCTGGTGTGGGACGGGCCGGGGTAGAGGATTTCCACCTTTTTGTCCCCTAAATCCAGGGTTACTCGCTCCTTGAAGGTAAGGCTGGGATAGGCCAGCTTGGTGCCTTTAAGATCTTTATCCGTGAGGCCGGTTTGTTTGGCATATTCCAGCATGCCCGCACCGGCTTTGAGCATGTTCTCTTTATCATTTTCATGAGAAATGATTACGGCGCCGCGTTGGGCAAATTCCCAGTTCCCCAGGGCGTGATCCAGGTGGTAGTGAGTATTGATCAGAAATTTAATGGGTTTCTTGGAGATTTTCCGGATGTCCTTAAGAAACCGCTGGGCTTCCCGGGCGGAGATCAAGGAATCCACGGCCACCAGAAAGTCTTGGCCGACAATGATGCCGGCATTGGCGCCAAAACTGTTGGTCGCGGCCGCGGCTTGGGCATCCGTATAAGCATAGACGGAGGGGGTGATCTTCTTTAAACCATCTTCGGCGTGAACCGCCGGCTGGCTGAGAAGAAATAAGAAAACCGCCACTCCCAGGATCGGCAATTTTTTCAAGATATACTCCTGGTTAAACACCATGCTCTTGGCATTAGCCCCTCTTCCGGCCTGGGTAGAACCGGAGCGGCCAGTTTTCAAATCTTCCGCTTGTCGATAACCCGTTGGGCCTTGCCTTCGCTCCGGGGGATGCTCCGGGGTTCCACTAACCTGACTTTGACGGACACCGTGAGATAGTCCCTGATTTGCCGTTCGATGAGCTGCCCCAGGGTCTGGAGTTCCTTCACTTCATCGGAGAAGACCTTTTCATCCACTTCCACCTGGACTTCCAGGGTATCCAGGGGACCTTCCCGGTCAACGATGAGCTGATAGTGGGGGGCTACGCCGGGAACTTCCATGAGCACCGCCTCCACTTGGGAAGGAAAGACATTAACCCCCCGGATAATCAGCATGTCGTCGTCCCGGCCCATTACCCGGTGCATCCGGGCCAGGGTGCGGCCGCAGCGGCAGGGGGTATAATTGAGGGAGGTGATGTCCCGGGTGCGGTAGCGCAACAGCGGCATGGCCTCCTTGGTAATGGTGGTGATCACCAGTTCTCCGGTCTCCCCCGGCGGTTGCGGGCTTAAAGTAACCGGGTCGATGATTTCCGCCAGGAAATGATCCTCAAAGAGGTGGAGCCCCTGCTTGGCCTCCACGCATTCGATGGCCACCCCCGGGCCGATAATTTCCGACAAGCCATAAATGTCCAGGGCGTCCAGGTGGAGGCGGCCTTCGATTTCCTGGCGCATGGCTTCGCTCCAGGGTTCGGCCCCGAAGAAACCCACCCGGAGTCCGGTTTCGGCAAAATTCATGCCCATCTCCCGACCCACTTCGGCCAGGTAAAGGGCAAAGGAGGGGGTGCAGCAGAGCACCGTGGGGGCAAAGTCCTGGAGGAGCATAATCTGCCTCCGGGTCTGGCCCCCGGATACGGGGATGACCGCCGCGCCCAGGCGCTCCACCCCGTAATGGAATCCCAAGCCGCCGGTAAACAGACCGTAACCGTAAGCCACGTGGACAATGTCACCCCGGTGCACGCCCCCGGCCGCCAGGGTCCGGGCCATCACTTCGGACCAGGTATTGAGGTCCCGGTGGGTGTAGGCCACGGGGGTGGGTTTGCCGGTGGTGCCGGAAGAGGCGTGAATCCGCACCACCTGATCCATGGGTACGGAGAACATGCCGAAGGGGTAATTGTCCCGGAGGTCTTGCTTGGTGGTAAAGGGCAGCAGTTCCAGGTCTTTTAGGGTGCGAAGATCTCCCGGTTTTACCCCGGCTTCGTCCATGCGCCGGCGGTAGAAGGGCACCAGATGGTAAACCCGCTCCACCACGGCCTTGAGCCGGTTAAGCTGCAGGTTCTCCAGCTCCTCCCGGGGTAAGGTTTCGTGGTCAATATCATGAATCATGGAAAGTCGGCCACCTCTCAGAAATTTAATCAGAAAACGTTACCATAGATCCTCGCAAGGGGTCAATAATAATGTAAAAAACGATCAGCATCTTTTTAGCCTGCGGGATTAAGGCTCAGGTTGGCAGCGCAGCGGGGTTATTCCTAGAACTTTCCGGAAGCGGTTTAGAGATAACCTAACCATCCTTAAAACTTTAAAAAAATCTCCCCTGAGATTCAATTCTGATATTCCCTGGATAGCAGTTTTTGTCGGGATTTTTTGCAGTCCTATACGAAAAACCGAGAAAATTACAGGATAGCGGAGATTGGCTGGAGCCAAGCTTGATGGTCCTAAGAAGCCGTAATCTGGAGAAATCCGGCCCCGGCATTAGATTGGC
Source organism: Thermodesulfobacteriota bacterium (assembly GCA_040756315.1). Lineage (GTDB taxonomy): Bacteria > Desulfobacterota > Desulfobaccia > Desulfobaccales > 0-14-0-80-60-11 > JBFLZI01. The sequence goes on from JBFLZI010000012.1 coordinate 4,571, forward strand.
TAATTTTATCCATGAGTTAGATGATTCCGGGAAAGCCCGCACCGGGATTAGATTTCCCCAGGATCGCCCTCTTTCCCGAATCTCGGGGGCTAAGCTCCATTCCGGGCTACCCTGGTTGACCCTTTCCTGGTGCCAAAATTAACATATCCGCCTAGTCGGGCATCTACTAGATAACCCAGGTCCAACCAAAGGGACGGTTATTCATGGTCCAGCAGCCAGGCAGATCATTTCCTCAAGGGCGGCGAGAACATCATGGAGCGAATTCTCCCGAAAATGGCGGAGCAAATCCGCATTCCGGTAGAAAACAACACCTTCTCTTTGTCGATGACGCCCAGGCCCTGGTCAAGACCTTGCCGAGACTTCTTACGGCCTTGGGCTACCAGGTAACCAGCCGCACCAGCAGCCTGGCCGCGCTGGAAATCTTCCGCTCCCGACCCCAGGAATTCTCTCTGGTCATCACTGACTTTGACATGCCCCAGATGAACGGCCTGGAGCTGGCCCAGGAAATCAGGCAGATCCGCCCCGGCATGCCCATCATTCTCTATAGCGGTTATCTGGAAGAAGATCTGGGAGCCAAGGCCCGGGAATTGGGCATCACCAGGCACCTCCTGAAGCCGGTCTCGGCCCGGGAATTTGACCACGTCATCCGCCAGGCCCTGACGGCTCCTTAGGGGAAGACAGCCGCCCCCGGCACTTCAGGTTCTTTAGTTTTTTTCCGGCAAATCCGCAGAATCATCCTAGTACCCCTCCCCCCTTGCCCGGCTTCTGATTTTCTCCACCTGTACGCGGCAGGAAAAAGAAAGGGCTTAGGTTTTCCCTAAGCCCTGGGGTAATTTGGTAGCGGGGGTTGGATTTGAACCAACGACCTTCGGGTTATGAGCCCGACGAGCTTCCAGGCTGCTCCACCCCGCGTCAGTGACCGCAGTGAACCGATATGATTCGTAAATTCGGTTTTACTATATCAATTCCCTTTCCATCCGTCAATGGCTAAACCGGAGGAAAATTCGGATTTGCCGCCCAGCCGCTTATCCAGCCGATTTATCTGCGCATATTTCCTTTGATAATCCGGGCTTCCAGCCGGTGCGGTTACCGGCTTCGGTTGGCGCGGGCGGAAACCCGGGGCGACAAATTATATCTAGTGGGGCCTTTATGTCGCGGGCCGGGCCGGGTCGTTCCCTGATTCCGGCATTTCCCCGGCCTGGCGCAGGTCCTGGACCAGATGGGGCAAGGCGGAAAGAATCAGGCCGGCCCCGATGATCAGGGCAATCAGGGTCAGGGACACCCCCCACTTCAGCCCCCAGAGGTCCGCCACCCAACCGATGAGGAAAGGGGAGGGCACATCCCCCACAATATGAATAATAACAATATTCAGGGCCACGGCCCGGGCCCGCCGGGCCGCGCCGGCCACGCTGACGATGACCCCGGTGAGCACTCCGGGGTTTAAGAAAAGCAGGAAAATGGCCCCCACCAGGGCCGGGACATAGAGGCCGGGTTGGGAAGAGAAGAGGACCAACGCGGCCAGGGGCCAGGCCAGGGCCACTCCCAGGCCGCTCACCCAGAGGGGGGAGCCGGGGGTGAATTTCAAGAGGCGATCCCCTAAAAAACCCCCGGCCACCACCCCCAGGCCCCCGGCCAGGGTGACGGTGCCGAAAAGCAGGTAATTGGCCTGGGCCAGGCTCAGGCCCTTGGCCACCTCCAGATAGCGGGGCATCCAGAAGGCCAGGCCCCCCAGGGCAAAGGTGACCATGCCGTAGCCCAGGGTGACTCGCCGTAAGGTGGGAATGCGCCACAGGGCCAGGGTTACCGCAGCCAGACCACCTTCCTTTGCCGGAGAAGGCAAAGTCGGCGCCGGGGGCAGGGTAGGAGAGGGGGGGAGATGATAAATGGTCGCGGCCAGGGCCAGGCCGGGGAGGCCCCCCAACAGAAACGCGGGCCGCCAGCCCCAGTGGCCGCCGATAAAGCCCCCGGCCAAATAAGCCAGGGCCGAACCCAAGGGGATGGCCAGGTAAAAGATGCCCAAGGCCCGGGAACGGCGGCCCAGGGGCAGGATATCCCCCAAATAAGCCGGGGCCAGGGTGCCGAAGGAGGCCTCCCCCACCCCCACCAGGCCCCGGGTCAGGACCAGGGCCGGATAGGTGGCGATCCAGAAGGTGAAACTGGTGGCCAGGCTCCACAACACCGCGCCCGCGGCCATGAGCCGGAGCCGCCCCCACCGGTCCCCCAAATAGCCGAAGAGGGGGGAAGAAAGCAGATAGACCAGAAAAAAGGCGGTACCCAAAAACCCGAAGGCCTTGTCACTCAGCCCCAACTCCCCCTTGATCAAACTCCCCAGAGAAGCCACCAGATAACGGTCCAAATAATCCAGGAGATTGAGACTGAGGAGAATCAGAAGAACGCGAGTTTCTAGGGTCTTGGTCATTTATGCATGATTTGGATGGTTTTTTGAGGGGAGGGCCGGAAAAAACAGTAGACAGTGATCAGTAGTCAGTGATCAGTAAACAGTCTTACCAGGTGTTGTTCCCCTAATTCCTAATTCCTAATTCCTAATCACTGATCACTGATTACTGATTATCCCCCTCCCCCACATCCTAAAGTTCCTCAAAGAATTCCCAGAAGTCCGGGAAGGATTTAGCCACGCAGTCCGGGTCTTTAATGATCATTCCTGGCGTCTTCAGCCCGGCCACGGCAAAGCTCATGGCGATACGGTGGTCCTGGTAGGTGTCGATGGCCGCGGCCTGGGGCTGCCCGCCGGTGATAATCAGGCCGTCTGCCGTCTCCTGGGCCTTGATGTCCATCTTGCGGAGTTCGGTAGCCACCGCGGCCAGGCGGTCCGACTCCTTGTGGCGCAGATGGGCCACGCCGCTAATAGTCGTCTCACCCTGGGCAAAGGCGGCCACCACCGCCAGGGTGGGGACGAGGTCCGGCATGGCGGCCATGTCCACCTCAATGCCGGTCAAAGGCCCCCCTTCCACGGTAAGGCCCTCAAGAGACGCGCTAATCCGGCAGCCCATACGTTCCAGCACGCGGACAAAGCCCACGTCCCCCTGGCAGGAATCCCGGGCCAGGTTGGCGACGGTGACCCGGCCGCCGGTCACCGCGGCCGCGGCCCAAAAATAAGAGGCGCTGGACGCGTCGGCTTCAATAGGATAATCCCGGGGTTGGTAGTGCTGGCCGCCGGGAATTTGAAAATAGCGGTAGCCCTCCCGATAGAAGGAGATGCCGAAGTCCGTCTGCACCGCCAGAGTCAAGTCCACGTAGGGCCGGGAGACCAACTCCCCGGTGATGTGGATCTCCACTCCTTTAGGCGTTAAAGGGCCGATGAAGAGTAGGGCCGAGAGATACTGGCTGCTCAAGGCCCCGGACAATTGGGTCCGGCCGCCGATCACGCCGCCCCGGACCAGCACCGGGGGACAGCCGTCTCCCCTGACGGAGACGGCCTTTACCCCCAATTGGGTCAAGGCCTCCAGGAGTTCCCCCAGGGGCCGCTCACAGAGGCGAGGGCTGCCGGTCAGTTGGTACTCCCCCTCCCCTAAGGCCACCAGCGCGGTGAGGAGGCGCATGGAGGTGCCGGAGTTGCCCAGGTGAATGGGTTCCGGCACCGGCTGCCAGCGGCCCCCGGCCCCACGCACCAGGACGGCCTTCTCCTGCCACTGGATGCCGGCCCCCAGGCGGGCCAGGGCCTGGGCGGTGAGTTCGGTGTCTTCGGCCTTAAGGGGGTTCCGCAAAATACTCTCCCCCCGGGCCAGGGACCCGGCGATCAAGGCCCGATGGGTGTAGCTCTTGGACCCGGGCAGGGTGAGGGTGGCCTGGACTTTTTCTTTAGGATTAATTTTGCGCACCATTTGCTTTATCTCTAAGAAAAGTCATGTAGGGCGGGCACTGCCCGCCAGTGAAAAAGGAGGCGGGCAGTCGCTACATTATAAAGAGGGGTTGGGGGAGGATCGGGATAACAAGCTATCAGCCTTCAGCAGTCAGCTAGCCGCTAGAAAAAGAAAGACCAAAGCTGATGGCTGAAAGCTGAAGGCTGACGGCTAATCCGGCCCTTAGCCCCCTCCCCCAAAACTTTATCTACCCCTAACCCTAGTCCTCGGAGCGGGTTTCCTCCCGGAAGTAGCGCATGGTGGTCTTTTTCAGTTCCACGTCGCTCATGAGTATTTGGTAGTCCGAGATGCCGATCTCCTGGGCCATCTGGGCCGCCATCCGGGCGATCTCCTCCGGTGTGCGGCCATGGATCATGGTGTACAGGTTATAAGGCCAGGAGGGGGCGGAGCGGCGGCCGTAACAGTGGGTTACGGCGCGGTAGCCCGCCAGTTTTTCCCCGGTGGCGCGCAACTGTTCTTCCGGCACGATCCAGGCCACCAGGGCGTTGGCGCCAAAACCGGAGAGTTGGTGGCGCAGGGTGGCCCCGAAACGGCGGATATAACCTTTATCTTTCAGGCTCTGAATGGCTCCCAACAGCTCTTCTTCGGCCACCCCCAGGCGCTGGGCCAGCTCCAAAAAGGGGCGGGGGGTGATCTTGAGGTCCCGCTGGAGGAGCAGGATCACTTCCTTTTCCAGGTCAGACAGCATCGAGCCAACCCCTTCCATCTGGCAGGGACTATAAAATAATGGCCCGGCATTGGCAAGGTTTTCCCATGACTCAGGCCAATTCGCCTTCAAAAGGTATTTAAAGGTAGCGAATACAAGATTCGCCCCTACGGCAAAAATTTTCGTTTGCGGGCGAATTGCCAGAAAAGGTCGGCCCAGAGAAAAAGGAAAGATCAGGGGGCTAAAGAGAGGAACTGCCAGGGATTACAAAGTAAATTTCACCGGGTCGTTAATACGGAGGCCATGCTTATCGCAGAAGCCCCCCGGAACTTCCAGGACATAGCGCACCGGCTCGGGAGAGGTGAGGGTGCCTGGGTCGTCGGCGGCAATGTTTTTATGGAGGCCGATGACTTTGCCCCGGGCGATCCAAATGAAGTCCAGGGAAAATCGCATGCCCCGCATGCAAAATTGTTGAAAATCCTGGGAGGGCATAATAAAGAGCATGCCCCGGCCGGCCGGCAACTCCGGCCGCTGACTCAGCCCCAGAAATAATTTTTCCGGAGATTGCACCACTTCGGCTTTTATGGTGGTAGTCCCGATGGTCACCAAAGTATAGGGGTTGCCGTAAACGGAGTATTCCGCGCCCCAAAGGAGACCCGTCCAAAGGAACGGGCAAGCCAGGAGCAGCAGCCCCAGAAACCCAGGGGAAAGTTTTTTCAGCCTGGCCATAGTTCAACCGGGAGGTCGGTTAAGGATATACTTAAGGAGGCTTTCAGACAAGCAGGAAGGGTATCAGGCGGACAGAAAAAAAGATTGATTTCGTAAATCGCCGCCATTGAAGGTGATGAGGCGGGATAAATCATGGCCGTCGATTTCCAGGAACTCCACGCCGAATCCGGGAGGATAGGTTTCCAGTTGACCGTTGTTGACCCAGATGATGGTGCCCCGGCAATTGATCGGTTCACCGCTGAACAGCATAAATTCCAGATCAATGGTGCTTTTGGGAGGCAGGACTTTATCGGTGATAATAAATAGACCGCCGTCGGACACGTCCCGGACTACACCCTCAAAGACATCCTGTTTGCTTTTGAAGGTGACGCTAAACTGACGCTTGAACCTGGCCTGCCGACGTCTCTCTAACATGGGTAAATTCCCTTAAGGCTGGTTGGTTAGACGGGTGGCTGATTAAAATCTCGACTTTTTCTCTCTTCCCTCCTTGCATATATATATCGGTTCATTCGGCCTGGCCCTTGATATTTGCGGATTTAGCTAAAACCATAATAAAACTGGCAGGTTATCCCAAGGCGGGACCGGAGGGAAGCGGCAGGGAAGGGAAGAAAAGGGGCCTGATCCCAAATTGCCGTCAAAAAAGCTTTTTTCTATCCCCTAGCTTTAGCCTGGGCCTACAGGTTTTGACTCGCAGAGGTGGCTTTGAGGTTTAGGTCCTGTGCGGGAAAGTTGAAAAAAATTATTAATCCTTTTCTCCCAGATGCCGATACACTAGACAAGTCCCATGACCCCTCCAACCAGGCCTGGGCTTCTTCGGAAGCCTGGGCCGCTTTTATTTTTGGGCCCACATCAAAAGGAGGCCCAGCACCAGACAGGCATAAGCGGCTATTCCACCCCAGCGCTGCCACAGAAGAAAACCGGGGCTGGGGGACTGCTGGAGTTTTCGCTGGCGCTGCCGCCCCAAACCGGTGAAGAGGAGGAGCACCAGTCCCACCAGGGCCAGGATCTCACCTAAATTAAGATTCACTAGAAACGCTCCTTTTCTAGTCAGTGCTCAGCCCCTCTAAGGGGCAAAGGGGTCCTGGGCCCCCTCCGGCAGCGGGACGTCAAAGGCAAAGATCACCCCGGCGATCATCTCGTAGAAGCCACAGAGCACCACCAATTCGATGACGCCCTTCATTCCCAGCGCGGCAATCAGGGTGTCTTGCAGGCCGGCGGGGATGGACTTGCGGTCCAACACGCGTTGGGCCACCTGCAGGGCCGCTTGCTGCACGCCACTCAACCCGGCAGGCTCCTGGCCTTGGCGGACCGCCTCAATCACCGCCTCCGAGACCCCGGCCTCCCGGGCCTGAGGGACGTGTTTGACCCATTCGTACGCTGCCCCCAGACGCCGGGCCAGGTAGATAATAGTCAACTCCCGCACGGCATCGGGCAAGACCCCGGCCCCGAAGCGCAGGAAAGTCCCCAGGTCGCTGACGTGCTGGGTAAGCTCCGGATGGTTGAGCAGGCTGCGGTACATGCCGTCGATGCAGCCCCGCTTGGCCACCAGACGCTGGTACAGCTCCCGGGCCTGGGGGTCGAGGGACCCGGTGGGATCGGGCAACTGGGCCATGGAGGGGATCTCCTTTTATAATAACTTGGAAGAGTTAGTGTGGGGGAGGGGGCTAAGGGGCGCAGCCCCATATCCCCTCCTCCACACCCCCTCCCCCAATCCCTTATACAGGGATCAGGGGCCAGGGGTCAGAAAACGCTAGCCCATTAATCACTAACCCCTGATCCCTGATCCCTGAGCACTCTTAAGCGGGTTGGGGGTGTGGGGGGAGGGCAAAGGCCTCAGGTCCCTGGCCCTCCCCCACAACACATACGCACCCCTAGTCGTCGTCCACCCATTCCTTTTTGGCCTGGCTGAATGGGGTGACCGGGGTGGTGCAGGCCCGGTCGCAGCGCACGTCCACCAGAAAGGGGGCTTGAGCCTCCAAAGCCTTTTGAAAAGCAGGCTCAAGTTGATCCGGGGTGGCCACGGTGGCAGCCTGAAGGCCCAGGGACCGGGCGAAGCCCGCCCAATCGTGTTGGGGCAGTTCGGTGAGGGCCTGGGGGCCGGGGCCTTCCTGGTGTGCCCGGAGCCAGACATTGCCCAAGGCCCGGTTGTTGATAACGATGAAAAGCGCGGCCAGGCCGTAGCGGGCCGCGGTCTGGATTTCCATACCGTGCATCAGCATGCAGCCGTCCCCGGTGACCACGGCCAGGGGTTTTCCGGGTTGTGCGGCTTTGGCGCCGATCCCGGCGGGGATGGCCCAGCCCATGGGGCCCAGGTTGGTGGCGGAAATATAGCTTCGGGGGCCGTAGGCCTCCCAGTAATGGCCGCAAAAGGCCCGATGCGCGCCGGAGTCCACCACCAGAACGCCGTCCCGGGGCATTACCCGGCGCAGGGCGGTGATGACCCGGGCCGGGTGCAGAGGCACCGCCGGGCTCCCGGTATTTTCCTGGTCATAGAGGCGGGGGCCCCGGGACTTGATCTGCTCCAGCCAGGCCTGGCGCTGGGGCCGAGAGGCTTCCAGCGCGGTTAAGCGTTCGTCCGGGGCCTGGAGCAGCAATTCCAGCACCTGGCGGCAATCCCCCACCAGGGGCACCTCGGTATGCCAGGTGCGGCCAATGACCTGGGGGTTGATGTCCACGTGAATCAAGGCCCGGGAGGGCAGCATCCGGCGGTCCCAGAACAGTGTGTCCCGCTGATTGAGACCGGACCCTAAGACCAGGAGGACTTCCACTTCCTCGGAGAGAATGGTGTCAATGGCGTAACGGTGGCCGGCATAACCGAAAATGCCCAAAGAGAGGGGGTGGTCCTCGGGGAAGACCCCCTTGGCCCGGAGGGTGGTGGCCACCGGAATTCCGAATCTTTCCGCCCAGGCTAATAAAGTGTCGGCGGCCCCTGATTTTTCGATACCCGCGCCCGCCAGGGCCAGGAGGCGGGAGGGCCGGTCCCGGGGATCAGGGGGCAGGAGGATCTGCCAGAGGCGTTCCAGGGCCTCCAGGTCCGCCACCCGGGAGTGAGAGACCGACTCATCCAGGGGCGTCCAGGGAAGGTTTACGGAGGCTTTTTGGATATCGGTGGGCAGGCTGAGATGCACCGGGCCCTGGGAGCCGGCCAGCATTTTGGTCAGGGCCGCCCGGAGGTGATGGTTCACCAAATGGACGCTTTCCACCGCCAGAGAGCTGACCGTAATGGGCTGGAGAATGGCCACGTCATTGAGGGTGGCCGGGCTGGAGTCCTGGAAACCGCCCCGTCCCTCCCAATCCGTGGGGACCTGGCCGGAGACGATGAGCAAAGGAGAGCCGTCGGTGCAGGCCGCGGCCACCGCGGTCACGGTGTTGGTGACGCCGGGGCCGCCGATGGCGAAGCAGACCCCGAAGCGGCCGCTGGCCCGGGCGTAGCCGTCGGCCATGTAGGCGGCCCCCCCTTCGTGGGCGGCGATGATGGGGGCGAGGCCCGGAGTGGAGGCCAGGGCCGGCAGAAAGGGGTCCAGGAGTCCGCCGGGCACTAAAAAGACATGGGTCAGACCCTCGGCCCGCAAGGCTTCCAGGAGGTAGGCGGTAGTCTGCATAGATATCCTAGATAAGGAGTGGCGGAGAGAGAGGGATTCGAACCCTCGGTGGAAGTTTCCTCCCACACTCGCTTAGCAGGCGAGCACCTTCAGCCAGCTCGGTCATCTCTCCGATGGTTTTAAGGCCGACTTAATGGGAACGACTGGCAGCAGCTATCTATATGACTCTATATGGTCGGGTGGCGGAGGGAGAGAGATTCGAACTCCCGGACCTTGCGGTCTGCGGTTTTCAAGACCGCCGCCTTAAGCCACTCGGCCATCCCTCCCCATGGGTAATTTTTAGCATTGGCCCCGGCATTTGTCAATCTTGGCGGCCCTAACCGGGGAGGCCCAAGGCTTTTGCACCAGCTCTAATACCAGGTTGCCGTCAGACACAAATATTTCACTGCTTACTGTTCTCTAATTTACCCTGGCCCCCCTCACCAAAAATAAATTTGCAACTTGGTTGAAAAAATATTATTTAAAGGGCATGAGTGATCGCTGTGATTTTCCTAAGCTTTTGGCCCGGCATCAATTAAGGCCCACCTTGTTGCGCCTGGCCGTGTTGGAGGTCTTGGGCTCCGCCAACCGGGCCTGGCAGGCCCGGGAGATTCTGGCAGAGGTGCGCGCCCGGCGCCGAGTCAATAAAGTGACGATTTATCGGATTTTGGAGGATCTTACCCAACTGGGGCTGGTGCGCAAAATCCCCCTGGAGGGCAAATCCAGCCATTATGAACTGGCCTGCGAGCACCATCCCCCCCATCCCCATTTTCAGTGCCACTCCTGCGGCGGGGTGCAATGTTTGGAGCCGGTGTCGTTGGAGGGCATTTGGCGGGAGCTGAAAGGTCCTTTAGGGAACCGGGCCGACCGGGTGGAAATCCGGGTGGCGGGCGTCTGCCAGGAATGCCGGGAGATGGGCTGAGGGAAGAGCCTTCAAGCAACCCGGTTGCTTTAGGTAAGGGTGTAGCGCCGCCACCTCGGCGGCGCAGGAACCGCCGAGGGGGCGGTTCTACAATTCTATGCTTCGTTTTGGGCTTAGGGTCATGAGGGTTTAAACATACTGTAGTATCTTTTGGGAACCTTTATGAAAAAGTTTTCTAAAACCTTGTTCATGGCCTGCCTAATTTTGGCCTCTCTTATGGGCCTGGCCGGGGCCGGGCCGCCGGGAAAAATCCCCATAGCCGCCAGCATCATTCCCCTGGGGGACTTCTGCCGGCAGATCGGCGGCGACCGGGTGGCGGTGCAGGTCCTCATCCCCCCGGGTGCCAGCCCCCACGTCTATGAACCTACCCCTGCGGCCATGGCCCGGGCGCAAACCGCCCGGCTTCTGGTCTATGTGGGCGCGGGTTTGGACCCCTTTGCCGAAAGGTTTCTTCAGAGCCGGGGCGCCCGGGGCCTGGCCGTGGTGGAGGCCGTGCACGGCATCAAGCTATTGGCCGAGGTGGATTCCCCTGAGCCTGAACACCAGGCGGAGCATGGGCGCCGGGCCGAGGGGGGTCATAAGCCGGGAGAGAGTAAGGATACGTCAGCCGGAGAGGAACACCGCCATGATCAGGGGAACCCCCATGTCTGGCTGGACCCGGTATTGGCCCAAGGCATCTGCCGCCAGATCGCCCAGGCCTTGATTACGCTGGACCCGGAACACCGCTCCGTTTATGAGGCCAATCTGCAACGCTACTTGACGGAGCTGGAGGCCTTAAACCAGGAGATAGCCAGGAAGGTGGCGGGGTTCCGCCTGAAGGAATACGTCTGTTTTCACCCGGCCTTCGCTTATTTGGCCCGGCGCTATGGGCTGAAAGAGGTGGGGGTCATCGAACTGGCTCCGGGCCGGGAGCCTACCCCCCGGCAGATCCAGAAGATTGTCCGGGCCATCCGGAAATACGGGGTCAAGGTGGTGTTTGCCGAGCCTCAATTAAGCCAGCGGGTGGCGGCGGTGATTGCCCGGGAGGCCGGGGCCAAAGTGCTGATCCTGGACCCCCTGGGGGGGTCGCCGCCCTACAGCGCGGATTATCTCAAATTGATGCGCTATAACCTCTCCGTTTTAGAACAGGCCATGCAATGACCCAGGCCAATGCCATCCACATCCGGGACCTGTACCAGTACTATAACCACGTGCCGGTCCTGGAAGACGTCAATCTGGAAATCCGGGCCGACAATTATGTGGGCATTTTAGGGCCGAACGGCGCGGGCAAGAGCACCCTGCTGAAGGTGATCCTGGGGCTGGTGAAACCTTCCCAGGGAGAAGTGCTGGTCTTTGGGGAAGACCCGGTGAAACTGAGGCGGCAAGGAAATCTCCTGGGCTATCTTCCCCAGAAACCCCTGAACCACCCCCGCTTTCCCGTGTCCGTGTTGGACGTGGTCCTGATGGGCCGCTTCGGTCGCATCGGGCTGCTCCGGCGGCCGGGGCGGCGGGATCGGGAGATTGCCCTAAAGAATCTGGCCCGGCTGGGAATTACCCATCTGGCGGACCGCCCCATCGGCGAACTGTCCGGGGGGGAGCAGCAGCGGGTTTTTATTGCCCGGGCTTTGAGCGTGGAGCCCCGGCTTCTGGTGTTGGATGAACCCACCATCTCTTTGGACGCCTGTGCCCAGGACGACCTCTATGAAATGATGCACCGCCTGAAAGAAGAGCTTAATCTCACCGTGCTGGTGGTGTCCCACGATATCGGCGCGGTGGCCCGCCACGTGGACGACGTCATCTGCCTCAACCGCCGCATTCACGTGCACCAAGCGCCGCCCATCGGCCGCCTGGCCCTGGAGAACACCTTCGGCTGCAGCGTGGAATACCTCTTTCACGGGGAGATTCCCCACCGGGTGGTCCGGGTGCACGATGATTGATCTGTTCAGTCTGGGTTTTTTCCAAAGGGCGCTGTTGGCCGGTCTCCTGTTAAGCCTGCTGGGCGGGGTGCTTTCGGTCTTTGTAATCTTACGGCGTATGGCCTTTATCGGCGTGGGCATCTCCCACTCCGCCTTCGGCGGCGTCGCCCTGGGCTTCCTTCTGGGCGTGGACCCCCTGTGGACCGGCATCGGCTTTGCCGTGGTGGTGGCCGTGCTCATCGAATGGGCTCAGAGCCAGGGCAAGTTAGAGGAAGACGCGGCCATCGGCATTTTCTTTGCCGCGTCCATGGCCCTGGGGGTGGTGTTTCTCCACCTCTCCCAGACTTACAATGTGGATGTTTTCGGCTTCCTCTTCGGCAACATCCTGGCCATCGGGGAAAAGCAGTTGGGACAGATCCTTTTGGTGACGCTCATCGTCCTGGCCGCGGTCCTGGCCTGTTTCAAAGAACTGGTCTTTCTGAGCTTCGACGAAGAGATGGCCTGGGTGAGCGGCGTGCCGGTGAAGCCCCTGCGCTACCTCTTTCTCATCCTCATGGCCCTGGTGGTCATTGTCTCCATCTATCTGGTGGGCATTATCCTGGTGTCGGCCCTGCTGGTCATCCCCGGAGCCATCGCCCGTAATTTGACCCAACATATCCGCAGTATGCTGGGGGTGTCCCTGGTCGCGGCGGTAGGCTCAACCTTTGGAGGGCTGCTGCTGTCTTACGGAGTGGATTGGCCTTCCGGGGCCACGGTGGTGCTCCTCTTGTCGGCAGGTTTTTTTTGCTCCACCCTGGCGCCGCGCTGGCCCAGAGAGAAGAGTGGGGAAGGGACCTAAGGTCCCGGGCCCGCCGCCACAGACCAAGGCCCGGGGCCGTCGGCTGTCTCACGGGCGCCCGGTTTTTTTGACAAAAACAGCATTTTTTCCGAAACAATTGTCATGCCTGGGACGAATGTGGAGATTGCCCAGGAAATTTTAGGGAAAAACCCAACAGGTTCTCTAGGTTCCGTTTAATCAGGGGAAGACCATGTGCATCATCTGTGGCGGACAATGCGGCGGCATAGTGGAAATTCTCATTGCCCTGGGCTTTCCGTTCCTGGCGTTATATTTTTTCCGAATGAAGACTGCGCTGCTCAAAATAAAGAACCGAATTATCGGACGGGACTCCAGCGCTGAACAACTCTTGGATGAGACGGTTAAATGCAATGGTGGCGGGGGGTGGCGGCAGGATAGTCGGGTAATCTCTACTCAGCCGATTGAGTTGGAAAACCTGGAGTTAATTGCAGTTAGATCTCAACCTAATGAGTCGGCAGAGAAATCGCCCTGGATGACGAAGTTCAGTAGAGCAATAAGTTTTAAGAAAAAAAGAGAATTGACAGGGGTCAGGGGCTGGCTATTATTTCTATGTTTAAATCTTACTATTATTATTCCGGCATCATGTATTTACCAGGCGATGTCTATTTTTTATTTATACAAATCTCCTTTTTATCAAATAATATTATTGGTATCTTATGGACTACTATTATATAATATAACCATTATTGCTACTATGGGATTTCTGGGTACACTTAGTTTTTATGCCGGAGTGCTGCTTTGGAATGTTAAACCGGGGGCCGTTAAAATTACCAAGATATTTCTAATTATCCATTTGTCGCTAACCGTTATTATTGCCGGCATTCGCTTATTTATAACCTTCCCCTTCGACGGTAGTGATAATGTTGGCGGCGCGATAAGAATCTTCATCCCATCTTTACTTCACTTCAGTCTATGGTATTTATATCTGAGCAAATCCGTCAGAGTTCATAATACCTATAACCAGGTTGAAAAAGGCGAAATAACCGGGCCGCTCCCGGCAAAATTAAACGGCTCCACCGAATTTATCTAAAGATGGGCGGTTTATCAGCATTGGGCGAAAAAACGGCCTAGGTCGGCGGGGTGCCGCTAAAACCCCCTTACCACTTCTCGCCGATCCGTATGGCCCGGTCGGTCATTATCCTGGGGTCGGCTCTACCCTCAACTCTTAAGAACCTATTTCAAATCTATCGGTGCCAGGAGAGGTTAGTTTGAGCCTTGCGAAGGGTCGAGGAATTTTCATTGACTAGTCGCTTCACTTCCTTCAGGGTGACAGGTGAACGCCGGTTTGGAAACAGCTCCGCGCAATTACTCCATGCCGGGTGACAGGTAGCGCCGGAGGTCATGGCTAAGTCAGATAATCCTTTGCCGCCGCGCCGCGGGCTCTTGTTGACCGTCTGTCTGGGGGCCTTTATGGCCACCCTGGACACCAGCATCGTTAATATCGCCCTCCCCCAGATTGCCCGGGACTTTCACAGTTCCCTGGCGCAAATCTCCTGGGTGGTCATGGCTTATCTCCTGACCAACGCCTCCCTGCTGATAACCAGTGGCCGGCTGGGGGATCTCTTGCCCCCGGGGCGGCTTTTCCTTGCGGGGATGACGCTGTTTACCGGAGCCTCGGTCCTCTGCGGTTTAAGCCCTGGCCTATCCTGGCTCATCGCCAGCCGCTTTCTCCAGGGAGTGGGGGCGGCGCTGATGCTGGGAGTGGCCCCCAAGCTCATCGCCCTGGCTTATGGAGAGGGGGAACGGGGTTTTGCCCTGGGGCTGCTGTCCGCCTCTTTTGCCACCGGCATCAGTGTGGGCGCGCCTCTGGGCGGAGTCATCACCGCGTATTGGGGCTGGCCTTATATCTTCTTTATCAACCTTTTTATCTGCGGTCCGGCCCTGCTGTTGGGAAGCCGGCCCCTGAAACGGCTCCGGCCGCCAGCGCCTTGGAATCGCCAGGCCTTTGACCTCTGGGGCAGTCTGATCCTGACCTTTAGTTTAGGATTATTTATCTTAAGCCTGTCCTGGGTCAGACAAACGGGCTGGCAAGACCCCTGGACTTTAGGGGCCTTGGGGAGCGCCGCAGTTCTAGGGGGATTTTTGCTGGTCCTGGAGCGCCGGCAGCCGGCCCCCCTCATCCATCGGCAACTTTGGCAGAGTTGGCCCTTTGTGGCGGGTTCGGCGACGGTGGTGTTAACCTTTGCCGCGGTAATGGGCACCTTCTTTCTGTTGCCCTTTTTCCTGGAGCAGATTTATCATTATTCCCCCAGTCAGACCGGATTGTTGCTGGCGGTCCTGAGTCTCACCAACGCCCTCATCTCCCCCTTGGGGGGTTATCTGGCCGACCGCCTGGGCAATATGCTCATCTTGCGGCTGGGCTCCGGGCTGATCATTCTGGGCTTGACTCTATTGTGGCTTACCGGCGGGGACCGGACCACCCTGGCTTTGGCCGGGAGGTTCGCCCTCATCGGCCTGGGCTTTGGCCTGTTTCAGGCCCCCAACCTGAATGAGATCCTGCGGGGGGTGCCAGCCGACCTGGTGGGCCTGGCGGCCAGCACCAATGCCGCCCTGAAGAACCTGGGGGCGCTTTTGGGCATCTCCCTCTTGGTCACCATTTTCGCCGGGGCCAACCTTCACGAGGTTCAACTGAAACCGGGGGTTTGTTTGGGGCTGCCCTGTTTTCAGCGGGCCTTCGCGGTGGCCGTCGGCGTGGCTGTCCTTAACCTCCTCACCAATTTACTTCCCCGGAAGACCTAATATTTGCATAATTAATAATTATCTTTTAATATTTATAATTGCCTATCTGCGCGCCCGACCCTATTCTCCCCTCTCTTTGACAAGGCAAAAACGGGACATTTTTAAATTTTGGTTATGATTTACCGAACTAGAGTACTAGAAACTATTGCAAAACCTATTTTTCCTGTAATCCTGAACTAAGTAAGCGATCTCAACTTTTTGAAAAAACGAGATTCTTCGCTTCGCTCAGAATGACATTTCGGGTGACGTAGAGGTTTTGCAATAGCTTCTAGGGACTGCCTGCGAATTTAAGATTCTGCCAACCATCGAGCCGATCTGATCAGACCGGGCCAAAGATTGAGGATCAAGGCGTCATCCCCCAGAGACTGAATTATGGATTCCCAGACCAACCTCGCCCTAAGCGATGAGGATTTTCGCCGATTAGCGGAGAACCTCAAGGCGATTCTCTGGATCATCTCCCTTAACGGAGAGCAATTTGAGGTGGTTTACAGCAATCCTGCTTATGAGCAAGTCTGGGGACGCCCGATTCAGAGTCTGTTAGAGGACCCGGGATCCTGGCTGGACGCGGTGCATCCCGAAGACCGCCCGCGCCTGGCCGACCTGCCGGAAAGATTTCTCCGGGGCGATTTTCCGGAAGAGGAGTATCGCATCATCCGCCCCGACGGCGAAGTCCGCTGGATTCATACGCAAACTTTTCCGGTACGGACGGAGACGGGGGAAGGCCCGAGGGTCTGTGGGCTTTCCCGGGATATCACCCCTCGACGGCAGACGGAGGAGGCCTGGAAGAGCAGAGAAGAGACCTTGCGCCTCCTTTACGAGGGAATCCCCCTGGGCTATCAATCCTTGGATGCAGAGGGCCGTTTATTGGAGGTGAACCAGACCTGGCTCGATACCTTAGGATACGCCCGGGAAGAAGTAATTAATCGGAATATAAGAGAATTCCTGGCCCCGGAACATGTGCCGCTTTTCAATGAAAAATTTTCCCTCTTCACGGTCGCGGGTGAACTCAATGACCTTGAATTGGATATGGTGCGCAAAGATGGCTCTTGTATAACTGTCTTTTACAACGGCAAAATCGACTACGACTCCCAGGGCCGCTTCCGGCGCAGCCATTGCATTTTGTCAAACATCACCGAGCGCCGGCGAGCCGAAGCGGAGCTGTTCCGGGAAAAGGAGAAATATCGTCTCCTGGCGGAAAAGTCTCCTTTGGGGGTGGCCATCATCGGGGCGGACGGGACTTATAAGTATATCAACAGCAAGTTTACCGAGCTCTTCGGCTATCGGCTGGAGGATGTCCCCACCGGGAAAATCTGGTTTGCCAAGGCCTTCCCGGACGCCAAATATCGTCAGCAATCAATTGCCATCTGGAAGAAGGATTTGGAGGGGGGCAAGGTGGGGGAGGGCCTGGCCCGGACTTTCACCGTTACCTGCAAAGACGGCTCCGAGAAGATCATCACCTTTCGCCCGGTGACGTTAGAGACCGGAGAACAGTTGGTTATCTACCAGGACATTACCGAAGCCCAGCGAGCCGAAGAGGCCTTGCGCCAGAGCGAACAGAAATACCGGCGGTTGGTGAGTAATATGCCGGCCGTGGTCTTTAAAGGGTACGCCGATTGGTCGGTGGACCTCTTTGATAACAAAATCAAGGGATTTACCGGCTACCCCAAAGAAGCCTTTAATTCCCGGAAACTGAAGTGGTCCGATGTCATTCTCAAAGAGGACCTGGCCGGCGCCCGCCGGACCTTTCTTCAAGCCCTGAAGACGAAAAAGCCCTATGTCCGACAATACCGGATCAGAGATAAACGGGGCAAGATTATCTGGGTGGAGGAAAGGGGTCAGATTATCTTTGACCGGGAGGGCAAGTTCGATTATATCAGCGGCGTCTCTTTTGACATCACCAAGCAGAAAGTCATGGCGGAGGCCCTAAGGCAGAGTGAAGAGAAGTACCGCCTCCTGGTGAATCAAATCCCGGCCATTATTTACAAAGGCTATGCCGACTGGAGCATTGAGTTCTTTGACAAGAAAATCGAGAGCCTGACCGGCTACCGCAAGAAGGATTTCGATTCCGGCAAGATCAAATGGTGTGACCTGGTCCTCCTGGAGGATATGGATCAGGCCCAAAAAACCTTTGTCAAGGCCCTTAAGACCACCAAGGATTATGTCCGGGAATACCGCATCCGCAGAAAGGACGGGGAGATTCTTTGGATTCAGTGCCAGGGCAAAATCTTTCTGGACGCCCAAGGCAAAGTGGATTATGTCAGTGGCGTCTTCTTTGACATCACCAATCGTCAGCGGGCCGAGGAGGCCTTGCAAAAGTATGACTTTATTGCCAACGCCACCAAGGAATACATGACCCTGATTGACCGAAATTACGTTTACGAAGCCGCCAATGAAGCCTATTGCCAGGCGCACGGGCGGACCCGGGACGAAGTGGTGGGGAGCAAGGTATCGGACATTTGGGGGAAGAGTACTTTTAAGAACATCATCAAGGGCTATCTGGACCAGTGTTTTACCGGCCAGGCGGTGGAATATGAAGGTTGGTTTGAATTCGGCCGGCAAGGACTGGGGTGCTACAAGGTCTCCTATAGCCCTTATTACCAAGATGACGGGACCGTAGCCTATGCCGCGGTGGTGACCCACAACATCACTAAAAGGAAGCAGGCGGAAGAGGCCCTGGCCGCGGAGAAAGAACGCCTGGCCGTGACCCTGCGTTCCATCGGGGACGGGGTGGTAGCCACGGACACAGTCGGGAAGATCGTTTTAATGAATCCGGTGGCGGAAAGACTCACCGGCTGGTTGCAGCCCGATGCCCTGGGTAAGCCGGTTTCAGAGGTGCTCCATCTTATCCACGAAAAGACCGGGCGGCGGCTGGAGAATCCCGCAGAGACCGTCAGCCGCACCGGCCAAACGGTGAGCGCTACCCATGACACCATTCTTCTGGCCAAAGACGGCTCCCAACACCTCCTGGCATACAGCGGCGCGCCCATCGTTGATCAACATAACAACATCATCGGGGTGGTGCTGGTCTTCCAGGACATCACCCGGAAACGCCAGACGGAAGCCGAACTCCTGAAAGTGGAAAAACTCTCCTCTTTGGGCATCCTGGCCGGCGGCATTGCCCATGATTTCAACAATATTTTTACCGGCATCCTGGGCAATATTTCTCTGGCCATGTTGTCCTGCCGGGACGACGAAAGCATTCAACGGAATTTGGCGGAAGCCGAGAAGGCCACTCTTAGGGCCACCGATCTGGCCCAGCAATTGCTGACTTTTGCCAAAGGCGGGGAGCCCATTAAGGAGGTGGCTTCCCTGGGGGATATTATCAAAGAATCGGCTTCCTTTGCCTGCCGGGGCTCCCACGTCCGCTGCAAATTTGCCTTTCCCGAAGACCTCTGGCCGGTGGAAGTGGACGCCGGGCAGATCAGCCAGGTTATCCAGAATTTGATCATCAACAGTATCCAGGCGATGCCCACCGGGGGAACGGTGTCCATCGCCACGGAAAATATGAACTTAACCTCCCAGAGCGCCTTGCCCTTGCAACCGGGGCGATATGTGAAAATCTCCGTGCGCGATCGGGGTCTCGGCATTCCCACCGAACATCTGGCCAATATCTTTGACCCTTACTTTACCACCAAACAGAAGGGCAGCGGCCTGGGACTGGCCATCGTTTACTCCATCATCAAAAGACACGGCGGCCATATTACGGTGGATTCCCGCCTAGGGGCCGGGACTACC
Organism: Thermodesulfobacteriota bacterium; assembly: GCA_040756315.1. GTDB lineage: Bacteria > Desulfobacterota > Desulfobaccia > Desulfobaccales > 0-14-0-80-60-11 > JBFLZI01. Next base: position 23,555 of record JBFLZI010000012.1, read on the forward strand.
TGTTATATTTATCTCCCGGCTTCCCAGAAGAAAGTTGAACCTAAAAGGAAAAGCGCCATGGAGCTGGTCACCGGGAAAGGGAAAATCCTGGTGATGGATGATGAAGAAATCGTCAGGGGAGTGGCCGGAAAAATCCTGACCCTTTTGGGCTATGAAGTGGAGTTCGCCGGCGACGGGGCCAAGGCCGTGGAGATGTACCAACAGGCCCTGGATTCGGGCCGGCCTTTTGACGCGGTGGTCATGGACCTCACTGTTCCCGGCGGCATGGGGGGGGAAGAGGCCATGCGCCGCCTGCTGGAGATCGACCCCCGGGCCAAAGGCATCGTCTCCAGCGGTTATGCGGATGACACCATCGTCACCAATTTTAAGGAATTCGGCTTCAGCGGCGTCATTAAAAAACCCTATCGGGTGGAGGATTTCAGCCGGGTCTTTCAGGAAATTTTTAAATAGAGCGACTAACGGTAATATCTAAACAATTTACCCACCTCAGGCAGTTGACCCTCTCTGCCCGGAGAAGGCAGCTCAAGGGGGTTGAAAATCAGCGCCAGAATCAGTAATCTGTCGGAAATCCCTCCCGTTATCCTCTTTCTCCCTGGGAGATAACTGACGTTGATGAGTCCCCGGATGTTTACCGCCAGCGACCGCCGGCAGATGCAGGACCTGGGTATCACTGAGTCCCAGGTTTTGGCCCAGTTGCACCTCCTGAGACAACCTCCCCCGCCCATCCGCCTGGTCCGGCCCTGTACCCTGGGAGACGGCATCCGGGAAATTTCCGGGGCGGAACGGGAGAGCCTGATCCACGCCCAAGAGGAGGCGGCCCGGCAGGGACGGCTGCAAAAATTTGTGCCGGCGTCCGGGGTAGCCAGCCGGATGTTTCAGTCCCTCTTTGAATTCTATCATCACAGTCCCGGGGATTTGGAGGCAGAGTTGCCGGTCGTCCGGGAGGGAGAAGCCGGGACCTTCCGGGACTGTTGTCTCTTTTTGGAGAATCTGGGGCAATTTGCCTTTTATCAGGAACTGGAGGCCACCCTGGCCCGGAACGGCCTTGATCTGGAGGCCCTGGTGGCCCAACGCCGGGGCCGGCAGATCCTCCACTACTTTCTCACCGGGGCCGGACTGCATTACGGCTTCCGGCCCAAGGGGCTGGTGAAATTCCATGCTTATCCGGCGGGGGCCCGCACCCCGTTTGAAGAGCACCTGGTAGAGGCCGTGCACCTGGTGCGGGACGGAGCCGGTTGCTGCCGCCTGCACTTCACCGTGTCCCCGGAGCACGCCGGCGCGTTCCAGGAATTATGGGACTCCCTTCGGCCCTTGTATGAAGAGCAATATGGGACCCGCTTTGACGTGGGTTTTTCCCAGCAGCGGCCCTCCACCTCCACGATTGCCGTGGACTTAGAGGGCCGTCCCTTTCGCCTGGCGGACGGCTGCCTCCTTTTCCGGCCCGGAGGCCACGGCGCGCTGCTCGGCAATTTACACGAGCTTCAAGGGGACCTGGTCTATATCAAGAATATCGACAACGTGGCGCCGGACCGGCTCCGGGAACCCTCCATCGTCTGGCAGAAGATTCTGGCAGGCTATTTAGTCCGGATTCAGAAAAAAATCGCCGATTATTTAACTCAATTGCACACCGCTAGAGCGGACCGGCAGTTATTGGGGGAGGTAAAGGATTTTGCCCGGCACTACCTCCTGCTGGACCTCCCTGCCGACCTGGACCGGGGCTCGCCCCGGGACCAGGGGGAGTTTCTCTTCCAGGCACTCCACCGCCCGGTCCGGGTGTGCGGCATGGTCCGGAACCAGGGAGAGCCCGGGGGCGGCCCCTTCTGGGTCAGGGATCGGGGTGGGCGCCTCTCACTCCAGATCGTGGAAAGCGCCCAGGTGGACGCCGCCTCCCCGGAACAGCGGGCCATCTGGGAGGCCGCCAGCCATTTCAACCCGGTCATGCTGGTATGCGGGGTGAGGGATTTTCAGGGGCAGCCCTTCAATCTTCAGGAGTTCGTGGACCCGGAGGCCGTGTTTATTTCCCGGAAATCCCAGGAAGGCCGGGAGCTTCTGGCCTTGGAACTGCCGGGCTTGTGGAACGGGGCTATGGCCCGGTGGCTCACCCTCTTCGTGGAAGTGCCCCTAATCACTTTTAATCCGGTGAAAACGGTCTTTGATCTTCTGAGGCCGGGACACCGGAGTGAGTAGGGGGGGTACTGAGGAGGTTAAGACTCACCGGCTAAAAGTTTCGAGTTTTGAGTTTTGAGTTTCGAGAAGCGGGAAAATCCAAAACTGGAAACTGGAAGCTGGAAGCTGACATTAGCGCCATTAGCTTATTCCGCCAATAGCGCCGCTTCTCCAGAATTGCTCAGATGCGCGGCTGATCCGCTATTTCGGTCGAAGCACGCGATTCAGCGTCACTTGCAGGTTAGCCATAGTGTAAGGCTTCTGGATGAACCCCGCCAACCCTTTGCCGACGAACCTCTGGGTAACGTCCTGCTCGTTGTAGCCGCTGGACAGGATCACGCAGACGTCGCGCCGCAGGCGGCGCAATTCGTGAAATACCTCATCACCCCCCATCTCGGGCATGGTGAGGTCCAGGAGGACGCAGTCGATCTCGCTCCCTCCCGTCCGGAAGATCTCCACGGCCTCCCGGCCATGGGCGGCGATCAACACTTTAAAACCCAATCGCTCCAGCATCTGGGATCCCACCTGGCGGACCGCCGGGTCATCGTCCACCAGGAGGACGGTCCCGCCGTGGGGCAGCGGGGCGCTCAGGACGGTGCCGGGCGCCCGGTCTTCCGGCTCCCAGGCCACGGCCGGCAAGAGGATCTTGAAGCTCGTCCCTTGCCCCGGTTCGCTATAGACTTTGATGGCCCCCCGGTGCGCCCGGACGATGCCGAACACCACTGCCAGGCCGAGACCCCGCCCGGTGAATTTGGTGGTGAAGAAGGGATCGAAGATGCGCCGCCGGGTTTCCTCATCCATGCCGTAGCCGGTATCCGCCACCTCCAGGTAAACATACCTGCCCTCCGGGAGTTTGTCGTCCAGATGGCTCTCCGAGAGGTAGGCCCGGTCGCACTCCATGACCCCGGTGGAGACCGAAATGACGCCCTTCTGGTCCCCCAGGGACTCGGAGGCGTTGGTGATCAGGTTCATGATGATCTGGCGCAGTTGGGTGGCGTCGGCCTCCACCGCCGGGAGGTCCGCCGCGAAAGAATAGCGCAGGGAGGCCTTCTTGGAGACGGAGATTTCCAGCATCTGGGCCATCTCCCGGACGATTTCCGAGAGGTCGTAGCGGCCCACCACGAACCGGCCCTTGCCGGAGTAAGCCAGCATCTGGCGGCACAAATCGGCGGCTCGTTGCGAAGCCCGGGCGATCTCTTCGACGTTGGGGCGGGCCGGAGACGCCGGCGACAGAGAGGACAGGGCCAGGTCGGCGTTTCCCAGGATGGCCACGAGCAGGTTGTTGAAGTCATGGGCGATGCCCCCGGCTAACACCCCCAAACTCTCCAGCTTCTGGACTTCCCGCATCTGGTCTTCCAGCCTGGCCCGTTGTTCTTCGGCCCGTTTGCGGTCGGTAATATTGTAGGCGGTCCCTCTTGTCCCGACGATCTGGCCACGGTCATCCCGGACAAATTTAGCATTGAAAACCAGGTGTAATTCCCTGCCGTCCTTGGCGAGGTGGACGGTTTCCAGGCCTTTGACAATATTTCCATCCAGGAGCCGGGCAAATTCCTGCTTATCCCGGGCGGCATATTCCGCAGGCTGAAAATCAGCAAAGCCTTTCCCCAGCATTTCTTCAATCTTGTAGCCGAAAACCTCCTCCCAGGCGGGATTCAAGTAAGTGTAGCGGCCTTCCGAGTCGCATTGCCAGATGAGGTCCTGCGCGGTTTCCACCAGATCCTGGTAGAGGGCCTGGGATTCCCGTAAGGCCTCTTCCATCTGCTTGCGTTCAGTGATGTTGCGGGCTAATTCGATGGCTCCCACCAACCCCCCGTGATCATCATAAATGGGTACGGCCCGTAGTTCCCAGATCCAGCCGTTGGCGACAGACTCATCCGTCTCCACCTTGCCGGACCGGAAACATCTGAGCACCGGACAATTGTCACACGGTTCGGAGCTGGCATGCCGTATGGCATAACAGTATTTGCCGATGAGGTCGGCGGCGCTTCTTGTTTGCGTGGCGACCACCGTGGCCTCATTGCTCCAGACTATCTTCAAATCCGGAGAAATCAGGGAGATGACGTCCGGGATGGCATTCAAGATCCCCTGGAATTCCTGGTAGAGGGAACGATACTTCTTTTCGCTCTCCTGCAAAGCCTTCTCCGCCTGTTTGCGCGCGGTGATGTCATGGACGATGGAATACAAGAGCTCCATGCCCTTTACGCGAATGGGTCCGCTGAATACCTCTACGTCCCTGACTTCCCCGCTGGCCAGACGGTGTCGAAATTCAAAACGTTTCCGCTTCTCCGTCTTGGCCCGCTGCATTTCCTGAAATACCTGCTCCGCGCTAAGGGTATTGACATCAGAGATCTTTTTTTCCAGGAGTTTATCCCGGGAGAAGCCATAGTAGGAGCAGGCTGCGGGGTTGGCGTCCATGATGCCCCCGGTTTCGGGATCAATCAGGAGCATTACGGAATGGTTGTTCTGAAAAAGGCTGCGGTAATGCTCCTCGCTCTCCCGGAGCGCCTCCTCCGTCCTTTTGCGCTCCGTGATATCTAGCCCGGTCCCCAAGATACAAGGCATTCCGTCAAGGATGAATTTCCTGGCGGTAAAGAAGAAAGGGATCTTGCGGCCGTCTTTGGTGAGCATCTGGGCTTCCACCGAAGCTTCGCCCTTGTCCAAGACTTCCTCGATAGCGCGTTGAGCCGCCGGTCGATCCTCCTCGGCAATAAATTCCAGGGCATGCTTATTAGACATCTCTTCCAAGGTATAGCCGGAAATAACCATTCCCGAGGTGTTCGTCCGCAGATGTCTGCCCTGGGCGTCAATGAGAAAAAAAGTGCCGGGGAGACTGTCCAGTATCGCCTCAGTGAGCATTTTTTCCTTATGAAGGGCTTCTTCTGCCCGTTTGCGCTGGGTAATGTCCACGTGTTGAAAGACCGCATTGGTAATCTTGCCGCCCCTATTTTTAATGGGGGAAACCGTGACATCGAGAATAACCGACGCGGTAGTCTTAAGGGGGAGAGTCTTGAGGAGGGCAGTGTCATATTCGAGTTCAAACCTGACGGTCTCGCCTTTTTCGAAAACCCGCTGCAGAAGGGGTAACAAGCCCTTCTGCTCGACAATATTATCCTTAAAGACATTGTACTGGCCGATTACTTCGGCCGCGTTGAGGTGCAGCAAATCCCGGCAAGTCTGGTTGATGCGGATGAGGGTGCCCTGATTGTCAGAGATCCACATGGGGTAAGGACTCTGGTCGATAATGCTGTCCAGGAAAGCCTCCGAGGTGCGCTGCGCTTCCTCAGCCCGGAGGCGTTCGGTGATATCCCGGGCAGACGCCAGAATGTGAGGGCGTCCCGCGTATTCGAAAGGGCCGAGGTGGATTTCTACCGGAAAGGCGGTGCCATCCTGGCGCTGGTGGATGCCTGGCACAGTGAGCTTTTCCCCCTGTAAGACCCTGGCCCACAGCGCGCTCAGGGCTTCTGCCTTCTCACCCTTGACAATGTTCGAAAAAGGGAGTTGCAGCAGTTCCTCCCGGGTGTACCCCAGGCTTTCACACGCGGCCTGGTTCACTTCCACGAATCGGCCTTGCGGATCATGGAGGAACAAAGCGTCGGCGACGCTTTCGAATAGGAGTCTGAATCTGTCATCGCCCTTCGGCAATGCCTCTTCTTTGCCCTTGTCGTTGGTGCTCATTTCGCCCTCTAGATCATTATTTACCCCGCAGGTTCTCCTAAGAGGTCCGGTGAAGCTTTTCCAGGAGCCTAGCCTGGGTGTAACCGTCTTGCCCCACGGCCGGAGCGCTCCTTAGTACACCCGTTTTACCTGGTAAACGTCGTCGGCTGATAAGACGGAACCCTCATAGGTCTAACCTAGGCAATCGGGTTCCGGTTCTTTCCTTTGGGCCGCCCTTCTTAGTAACTTAAAATTTTACATTACCTAACCAACATTTTAAGCCACTTCCCAGGAAAAAAAAGACGCCAAAATTTTAACCTGACCTGCCCCGGGAAAGCGGATGCCCAAGTCAGGCTATGGTCGCGGATTGAAAGGTCGCGTCAGCATAATCCCAGAAAATACAGGGTGCAGCGATATATTGATAACCCCAGTGATAATTGACTCTCCTGGCAGGTTGGCCGCGGTTAGTAATCCCCGGTCAGGTGTCTGGGTTAAAGGGCCAATCAAAAGGCAGGGAGAGGACGGTCCGGCCTTGGATGGTTGCGCAAGCAGGGATTGGGAAGTAGGTAGTCGGCGTCGATAAGAACAAGGCTAAAAGCTAGCCGGACTGACCTTTAAAGGGATAACCCCTGGCATTCTAAACCCAACCTTCCCCCTTATAATTATCTGACTTGATGCCCAAGCGACGCATGATCTTCTGGAGGGAGGCCCGTCCCAGGCCGCTCTTTTCCGCGGCCCGAGTGACATTGCCCCCGGTCTTTTCCAGGAGGTCCGCCACATAACTCAGGGTGAATTGGTTCACCAGGCGTTCCTTGGCGCGTTTATAAGGTTCGCTCCCGTCCACCGGCCAAGCCCCGGTATCCGGCGGGACGACGGCATAAACCGGGCCTTCCAAAGCTTGTAGTTCCGCCAGTCGAATAACGCTGTCCGGGGAGAACATGACCACCCGGCGCACCAGGTTCTGCAATTGCCGCACGTTTCCCGGCCAGGAACGCCGCCGAAGGTCTTCCAGGGCTTCCGGTGTAAATCGCTTGAGACCCAATCCCAGTTCGGCGCAGGCCGTTCGGGAAAAATGATTGACCAGCACCGGGATGTCTTCGGAAATCTCCTTTAGGGCAGGGGTTCTCAGGGTCACTACGTTCAAACGGTAATACAGGTCTTCCCGAAAAGTCCGGTCCTGGATCTTCTCCTCAATATTCTGGTTGGTGGAGGCAATGATCCGGACGTTCACCCGATGACTTTTGCTGGACCCCAGGGGTTTGATTTCCTGTTCCTGCAGGGCCCGTAGCAACTTGGTCTGAATGGAGACCGGGATATCGCCGATTTCATCCAAGAACAGGGAACTCCCGTGGGCTTCATCAAAGAGTCCCAGATGATCCCGGTCGGCCCCGGTGAAGGCGCCCCGTTTGTGCCCGAAGAGCTCGCTTTCCAGTAAATGTTCCGGCATGGCCGGACAATTGACGGTCACCATGGGGTGACTGCTGCGTTTGCTCAAGGCATGCATAGCCCGGGCCACCAATTCTTTGCCGGTGCCGCTTTCCCCGCGGATGAGCACCGTATAGTCGGTGCGGGCAATGGCCTGGATGCTTTCATAAAGGCGCCGCATAGGCTGGGATTGGCCCACCAGGCCCTCAAAACCGCCATGGTCACCGACCCGGAGCCGCAGGTGGCGGTTTTCCCGGATAAGGCGGTTCCGTTCCAGGCCCTTCTTCAGCATCCGGAGGAGCGGTTCGGTCTCAAAGGGCTTGGCGATGAAGTCATAGGCCCCCCGGCGCATGGCCTCCACGGCCACTTCAAAGCTCCCGTACGCGGTCATCATGATGACGGTGAGCCAGGGGTCTTCCTTCCGCATGGCTTCCAACAGTTCCAGGCCGTCGATGCCCGGCATGCGGACGTCCAATAACACCAGGTCGATGGGGACTTGCCGCACCAGGCGCAGCGCCCGGCGGGCATTGGTAGTGGCGGCGATCTCCACCTCCGCCAGTTCATAGGCGAGGAGGCGTCTCAGCCCTTCCAACATGTCCTCTTCATCATCCACAATGAGAAGCCTTTCGGTGCCCATCACTGCTTATCCTTGTTCATCCAAAGGCAGAACCAGGGTGAATCGGGTCCATTGCCCCGGCTCACTTTCCACCTGTATGTCGCCGCCATGGTCCCGGATGATCCCGTAACTGACGGAAAGGCCCAGGCCGGTGCCTTCTCCCGTGGTCTTGGTGCTGAAGAAGGGATCAAACACCCGGTCCCGCACCTCCGGGGGAATGCCCACGCCGTCGTCCCAGAAGACGATCTTTACCTGGTGTTCCGGTTCCGCATAGCGGGTGCTGATGCGAATCCGGCCCCGGTCTTTTTTGGCCTGGCAGGCATTCATCAACAGATTCAAATACACCTGTTTCATTTTGTCCACATCGATTTTCACCAGGGGCAGATGGGCCTCCAGGTCCAGTTCGATGTCGCAATGCTGTTGGCGGAACTGGTTAGCCACCATCTGCACCACCTCCTGGATGGTGGGATTTAAGGCCGCCAGTTGCCTTTCCGTCTCCTGACCCCGGGCAAACTTGAGCAAGTCCGAGACGATGCGCTGGCAGTTACGGGCATGTTTTTCGATGGTGGCCACGTCGTTTAAGCCGTCAGAATTGTCCGTCAGCTGGCGCTTGAGTAAATCCACGTAACAGAGGATCACCCCCAAAGGATTATTGATTTCATGGGCCACGCCCGCGGCCAGTTGCCCTAAAGAGGCCAATTTTTCCGTGTGCTGAATTCTCTGCTCCACCCGTTTTTCCGCGGTGATGTCTTTGGCATACCCGAGGACGCTGGCCACCTCTCCTTTATCGTCAATAATCGGATAATAGTGGGTCAGGAAAATCTCCCCCTCAGGACTCCTGACCTCCTCGGTTACGGCCTTTTTTAGCCGGAACACCGCGTCGATGCTGGACGGGGAGAAGGGATTGCTGCGGTGGGCGGGGGCCGCACTGTAAGGGGAGTTAAGCACATCTTCCAAGGCCACCCCGAAATACTGCAGATAGGCCTTGTTGACCATGCGGATGCGGAAATCACGATCCAAGAGCACCATCATCTCGGAAATGCCGTCAAAGACGGACTGGAGGAGGTCCTTGCTGTGGAGGAGCTTTTCCACATTTTGCAGGCTTTCCATGGCGATGCCGATCTGCCGGCCGATGGAGAGCAAGAGTTCCCGCATTTCCGGGGTGATCTCAGGGAAATCCGCGCCCACGAAGGTCATGACTCCCAAAACCCGGCCCCGGCAGTTGAGAGGGACATTCAAGCAATACCGCAGTTTTTCGCAGTCAAAGAAGCTCATGCGGCCGCAAACGGCCTCCAGAAGGGAAGAGGTCAGGTCGCCGGCCACGGTCTCCCCTGGACCGACCGGGGCTTTAGCGTCATCCACCGGGATCCGGGCCAGGAGGTGGCCGGCGTTCTCCTGGCATTGGAGTTCCAGGCAGGGAGGGTTGTCCTTGAGCAGGTACAAGGCCGCGCCTTGGGCGGGAATCAGTTTAAGGGTCTGCACCAGCACCCGGGGGAGGATCTCCAGCAAATTCACGGCCCGGGTGGTTAACTCGGCAATGGTGTTTAAGGTTTGCAGTTCCCGGTTTCTGGCGGCCACCTTCTCCCGCAAGTTTTGCTGGGATTCCTCCAGGGCCTTGGTGCGTTGGGCCACCATCACTTCCAGGTTTTCCGCATATTCCTCCAGTTGCTTGCGCGTCTCCCGGAGATGCCCCACCATGACCTGGGCCGCGGCGCTCACCTCCCCGATTTCATCTTTCGCCGCGGCTTCTTTGAGCAGTTCCAGTTCCTTTTCATCCCTCAGGCCGTGGCGGAAAATCTCCAGAAGGTCCCTGAGATTGTGGACCACCACCCGGTTGAAGAAGAAGCTGATGCCCACATAGAGCAGGGAGAAGCAAAAGAGGCTGATGCCGAAAACGGAGATAGCCCTTTCCTTGATCTTGGCCAGGGCCACGTCCACCGGAATGCTCACCGCGGTCACTCCGGCGATCTCTCCGGGTTTGTGGCCAAAACCCCGCTCCCGGCCATAAAGGGCCAGCAGGGCCTGGGGCGCGTCCCGGGGGTCGCCGTGGCAGTGCATGCAAGAATGGTCGAAATAGACCGGTCGGGCATGGACAAAGTTAGACTGGCCCATAATCTGGACAATGCCCTGCCAACTGGCTTGCCGGGGATGTTGGACGAAATATTTGATCAGGTTTGCCTCCGAGGGGCGGGGCGATGAGGCGGGATTCCGGGCATTGAAGGCCACCCGGCGCACCTGGTAGTCCGGCAGGTTCTCCCGAAAACGCTCCATTACCGCCCGGCTCACGTAAGAGGTGGACATGGCTTCCAGGACAAAGGCGTGGCTGCCTAAAAGGTCATACATCTTGGGCCGGAGCACCTCCTGGACGTAACTGCGACTGGCTTTGGCCGCGGCCATAACCATCTCGGCCCGCTCATGGGCGGCTTCTTCCAGGAGGTTTCTCTCATAGTAATAGATCAGCAAGGCGGCGATAACGCAGATACCCAGGAAGATGAAGCCGACCCCGAGGAGAAACTTTCGTTGCAGACTTAGAGCCTTGCGGGTCCGCCGCTTGAGGGGCGGGGAGGCTGGAGGAGTAATCTCAGACATGACGGTAAAACCTCTCTGCCAGAAATTGTTCCAGCAAGCAATTGCACCATTTCCATTATAAATAATGAATTTTTAAATGCTAACAAAAAGATACACTGCTTCCTCAAGGAAGCAGTAAAAGGCGATACAGCAAATAGAGGCTATCAGATTAACCTGTTAATTATACTGATTAATCTCAGTACGCCTGCCTTTGCCGACGGACCGCAAATCTGGCATCTACTTTGCTTTTAGGTAAATCGGGAAAGCATTTTTGTTTCCGGCGAGCATCACAATAATTTTTTCGAGGAGGGTAATTGCAAGCCAGCGCTTACAAAAATCAAGTTAAAGGAGCTCTGAACCTATGGCGGAGAAACAAGGCATAAGCGAAGATTGGTTGTCGTTATGGATGGGTCTGTTCATCTTCGTTTTAGGCCTGGGGGTCTTTCTGGGGTGGGACATTCTCGGTTGGGGGATCAAGACCAACGTCTGGACTGACATAACCAAGTCCATAGTCCCAATTTCCAAAACCCTCCAAGGCATGCCGGGCCTAACCTCGCTTTTTTTGACCTACCTTTTTATGCTCATTGTCACCCAGGTTGGCGCCATTGCCATGGGCGTCAACGTGGGCCGGTTCTTTTGGTCTTTTTCCCTGGTCTTCTGGATCAGCTATGGCTGCTGGTTCGCGGGTCATTACGGCTATATCGCCGCCACCAACGCCGCCAAGGCCGGGATCGGCTGGTCTTTGAAACTGACGGGAGAAGCGGGATTTATCGTTGCTCTTATCGTCGGTCTGATAATCGGTAATTTCTTTCCTAAATTTGCGAAGACCCTGGAAGAGGCCACCCGGCCGGAACTCTATATCAAGACCGCCATCGTCATCATGGGCGCCGGCCTGGGAGTGAAGGCGGCGGAAGCGGTGGGGCTGGCTTCCGCGGTGCTCTTCCGGGGCCTGTGCGCCATCATCGAGGCCTACCTGATCTATTGGGCCGTGGTCTATTTCATCGCCCGGAAATACTTTAAGTTCAACCGGGAATGGGCCGCGCCCCTGGCTTCGGGCATCTCCATCTGCGGGGTGTCCGCGGCCATCGCCACCGGCGGCGCCATCCGGGCCCGGCCGGTGGTACCCATCATGGTTTCCTCACTGGTGGTGATTTTCGCAGTGGTGGAATTATTGATCCTGCCTTTCCTGGCCCAGATGTTTCTGTGGGCCGAGCCTATGGTAGCCGGAGCCTGGATGGGGTTGGCGGTCAAGACTGACGGAGCCGCGGTGGCGTCCGGCGCCATCGTGGACTCCCTGATCCGGGCCAAGGCCCTGGCTGCGCAAGGGATAAACTACAAGGCCGGCTGGATGCTCATGACCTCCACTACGGTGAAGGTATTTATCGATATTTTCATCGGGGTCTGGGCCTTCATTCTCGCGGTTATCTGGTGCTCCCGGATCGAATGCAAAGGCGGGCGCATCCGGGCCAGCGAAATCTGGGAGCGGTTCCCCAAGTTCGTCATCGGCTATGTCATCACCTTCTTGATCATGCTTTTGGTTTGCCTGGGCGCCCCGGGGGTCATCAAGACCGCCAAGGCCGCCACCGGGGAGATGAACGTCTTCCGGGTCATGTTCTTTGTTCTCACCTTCTTCACCATCGGCGTGGTGTCCAACTTCAAAAAGCTGTGGGAGGAAGGCATCGGCAGGCTGGCCGCGGTTTACGTGCTCTGCCTTTTTGGATTCATTATCTGGGTGGGACTGCTGATTTCCTGGATCTTCTTCCACGGGGTCCATCCCCCCATTATCACGGGCTGATCGTTTAAGGAGGTTATCATGGCTGAAGCAATCAAATTGCCGCCCGAAGAAGAACCGGTATTGCCGCCGGTGGAGGAACATAGGTTAATCGACGAACTGCAGAAAATGGAGTATGAAGAGCTGCTGCCGGTGGAGAAGAAACTCATCTCCTGGAGCATCGGCATCGGGATCATTGCCCTGGGCTTCCTGGTGTGGGTCAGCTATACTTACTTCCCCGGCCAGCATTAATCCGGTTGGACTATGAGACCAGGGCCCTGGACGTGGGCGTCCAGGGCCTTTTTTTTGCATAACCGGCAATGCCGCCGGCCAAATAAATATTCCGGCCCGGTTCATTTCTCGGGGTTTGCCGGCGCGCCTTCCGCCTGGGGTTCTCTTTGGGGAGTCGCCTTAAGGCCCCGTTCACTCAAGCCCTGCATAATGACGTAGAAAACCGGCACAAAGGGGATGGCCACCAGGGTGGAGGAGAGCATGCCGCCGAAGACCACGGTGCCGATGGCCTGCTGGCTGGCGGCCCCGGCGCCCCCCGCGGTCAACAAGGGCACCACCCCCAGGATGAAGGCGAAGGAGGTCATGACAATGGGACGGAAGCGCCGGCGGGTGGCTTCCACCGCGGCCTCGGTGATGGACATGCCTTCGGCCCGAAGCTCCCGGGCGAACTCCACGATCAGGATGGCGTTCTTGCTGGCCAGGGCGATCATCAGCACCAGGCCCACCTGGGTGTAAAGATTGTTGTCAAAGCCCCGCATGATCAGGGCCAGGAGCACGCCCACCAGGGCCATGGGCACCACCAGAATCACCGCGGCGGGGCTGGTCCAGCTTTCGTATTGGGCGGCCAGCACCAAAAAGACCAGAGTGATGGACAGGGCATAGATAAGATAGGCCTGATACCCCAACTGTTTTTCCTGGTAAGCGGTGGCCGTCCAGTCGTAGTCCATGCCCCGGGGCAGGGTGTTCTTGGCCACCTGCTCCATGAGACTAAGGGCCTGGCCGGAGCTCAAGCCCGGGGCCGCGCCCCCGAAAACCGGGGCCGCGGGATAGAGGTTGTAGCGGGTGACCAGTTCGGAGCCCAGGGTCCGTTTGACTTCCAGTAAGGTGCCCAGAGGCACCATTTGGCCCCGGGCGTTACGGACATATAATTCTTTGACGTCCTCCGGGCGGACGCGGTAAGGCGCGTCGGCCTGAAGATAGACCTGGAAAACTTGGTTGAACTTGTTGAAGAGATTGACGTAGGAAGAGCCCAGGTAGGCCTGCAGCGTGTCAAAGACGTTGTTCAGCGGCACTCCCAGGGATTCCGCTTTGGTCCGGTCAATGTCCAGGTAGAGTTGCGGGCTGCGGGCGCTGAAGGTGGTGGACACCATCATTAAACCCGGCTGGGCCTGAGCGGCGCGAATTACTTCCATGACGGTCTTTTGCAGCTCCACCAGGCCTAAGCTGCTGCGGTCCTCCACCATCATCTGGAAACCGCCGGACTGGCCCAGCCCACTGATGGGGGGCGGGACAAACACCTCGATCCCCGCATCCTGAATGGCGGCAAACTGCTGGCTGAGGTTGGCGACGATCTTTTCCTGGGTTAGCTTCTTGCCCCGCTTTTTCCATTCTTCATAAGTGACGAAAGTGGTGAACATGGTGGACACATTGGATCGATCCAGGACGGAAAAGCCGCCGATGGTCACCCAGGCGGCCACGCCCGGGGTCTTTTTGAGGATGGCGTCCACTTGCTTGGATACTTCCCGGACCCGGGGCTGGGCGGAGGCGTCGGGCAGCGCGGCGATGACCATGGCGTAGCCCTGGTCCTCGTCGGGCAAAAACCCGGTGGGCATCCAGGCGAACCCCAAACCGGCCAGGAAGATAATGGCGCCAAACACCCCCAGCATTTGGTAAGGGCGACTGACCATCCAACGGACCATGACCACGTAGGCGTGCTCCACCATGCCATAGACTTCGTTGAAACCCCGGTAGAACCAGTTGAGCTTTTTCTCCTTCACGGGCCGCAAATAGAGGGCGCACTGGGCCGGTTTCAGGGTGAGGGCGTTGATGGCGCTGATGATGGCGGTGGAGGCGATCACCAGGGCGAATTGCCGGAAGAGCTGTCCGGTGATGCCCGGCAGAAACGCGGCCGGCAGGAAGACCGCGGTGAGCACCAGGGTGATGCCCATGACCGGGCCGGTCATCTCTTTCATGGTCTTGATGGTGGCCTCTTTGGGGGGAAGTCCTTTTTCGATATAGTGGGAGGCGTTCTCCACAATGACGATGGCGTCGTCCACCACGATGCCGATAGCCAAAATCAGGGCGAACAGGGTCATCAGATTGACGCTGAAGCCCAAAAGGGCCATGGCGGCAAACGCGCCGATGATGGTCACCGGCACGGTGGTGGCCGGAACCAACATGGCCCGAAAATTCTGGAGAAACACCATGATGACGATGAGGACCAGGACACCGGCTTCAAATAGAGTTTCATAGACGGAGTGAATGGCCTCTTCAATAAACTTGGTGGTGTCGTAATCGATGCCGTAAGTCAGGCCTTCCGGGAAGTCTTTGCTCATCTCCTTCATGGCCTTGCGGACGCTTTGGGCCACGCTGATGGAGTTGGCCCCGGGTAAGGCATAGACCAGGATCTGCGAGGACTTGTGCCCACTTATGCCAGCGAAATTGCTGTAATACTGCTGGCTCAACTCCACCCGGGCGATGTCCCGGACGCGCACGATCTGCGCGGTTTCGCCCCGCACGGTCTTGACGATGATATTTTCGAACTGCCCTACATCGGCCAGCCGGCCCAGGGCGTTGATAGTGTATTGGAAGGCCTGGTTCGGCGGCACCGGCGGCCCCCCCAGTTGTCCCGCCACCACCTGGACGTTTTGCTGTTTGACGGCGTTTAAGACGTCCAGGGTGGTGAGGCCATAGTCCTGGAGCTTGTTGGGGTTCAACCAGATGCGCATGCTATAGGGGCCGGCGCCCACTACCTGGATCTGGCCCACCCCGGGGAGACGGCCCAGGGGATATTGCAGGTTGATGACCGCGTAATTGGAGAGAAAGGTTTCGTCGAAGCGGTCATCCTTGGAGTAAAGGCTGACCACCTGCAAGATATCCGGGGAGACTTTTCTGACCGTGATGCCCTGGGCCTGAACGGTGTCCGGCAGCTGGGACTGGGCGCCAGCAACCATATTCTGCACCAGGGCCAGGGCGGTGTTGAGGTTGGTGCCCACCGAGAAGGTGATGGTCAGGGTGTAAGTTCCGTCACTGGCGCTGGTGGAAGACATGTAGATGGAGTTCTCCACCCCGTTCACCGCCTGTTCGATGGGAATACCCACAGTATTGGCGACGATCTCGGCGCTGGCGCCGGGATATCGGGTGGTTACCTGGATGGTGGGGGGGACGATCTCGGGATACTGGGCCACCGGCAGATTAAACAGACAGACGAAGCCCAGGAGGATGGTGATGACGGCAATGACGTTGGCGAAGATGGGGCGCTCAATAAAGAACTCCGAGATCATGGTTTGGCTTTCCCCTTGTTGGCCTTGGGGGACGGAGTCTTAGCGCCGGTCGCTTCGGCCCCGGCTCCTTCCTTTTCCGGGGTCACTTGCCGGCCGGGGATGGCCCGCAACAGCCCATTGACCACGACCCATTCCTTCCCGGTGAGGCCGTCTTCGATGACGTTCAGGTCGCCGAATTGCGGCCCCACGGTGACGCCTTTCCGCTCCACCACGTTCTTGTCGTTGACCACCAGGACATAGGAGCCCAACTGGTCATTGCCGATGGCCACTTGGGGCACCAGCAGGGCGGCTCTCTCCCGTGTGTCGGGAACCCGCACCCGGGCAAACATGCCGGGTAAGATGGTGGCGTCCTTATTGGGGAAGATGCCCCGGAGCAGTAAGGTGCCGGTGGTGGGACTGAGGCTGATGGCGGCGAAGTCCAGATAGCCCTTGTGGGGAAAGTCCTTTTCATCGGCGAGTCCGGCATAGACGGGATGCTTCTGTCGGTTTTCTTGAGACGGGGGCTCCCTTTCATCGCCCCGGACCCGGAGCAGGTCCAGTTCGTTGATGGTAAAATAGACATAGATGGGGTTAATCTGGTTGATTTCGGCCAGAACCGTGTCTTCCCCCGCGCCCACCAGGTTGCCGGGGTCCTTCAGGCGGCGGTCGATGCGACCGTCGAAGGGCGCGACGACTTTGGTGTAGCTCAGATCAAGCTGGGCCAACTCTTTTTTGGCCTGGGCCGCCACCAACGCGGCCTGGGCCGCATCCCGTTCGTAGCGCCAACGGTCCACGTCGGTTTCCGCCGCGGCCTTCTGCTTAAAAAGTTTGGAGAAGCGGACGAATTCGGTTTGGGCATGGTCCAAACGGGCTTTTTGGGCCAGGATTTCCGCTTCCGCCTGCTGGAGCTTGGCCTGGTAAGTATTCTGCTGGATGAGAAACAGCAACTGCCCTTTTTTCACCCGGTCGCCATCCTGAAAAAAGACCTTTTCCAGGTAGCCTTCCACCCGGGCCCGGAGTTTCACCGTGTTAATGGCTTGGGCGTTGCCGGTAAATTCCAAATAATCGGTAACCGGCTTCTGGAGGGGCTGACTCACCGTCACCTGGGGAGGCGGCGGGGGCGCATAAGAGCTTCTGTCTCCACAGGCCAAAGGTAAGACCAGGATGGCCGAAAGCAATACCCAGGCAGGAATCCGCTTTAAGTCCCGCAAAAGTCGTCCTCCTCCGTCAACCATGATGCCAGACTCCCGGAAAGGAAATAATGTTTTTCCAGTGGGGTAGGGCCAGGGGTTTTTCAGTTTCGAGTTTTTAGTTTTGAGTTTCGAGAAATGCTTTTAACTTGAAACTGGAAACTCGAAACTCAAAACTCCACCGCTCTTAGCCCCCTCCCCCGCCATTCTTTACCAATCCGGCAGGCGCACGGAGGCCTTGGGTTCGGCCTCCGGGGGCGGCGTATGCGCCGCCGGCGTCAGCAGCCTTCCCCAGTAGGTTCGTCGAGCCATGGCTTCTTTGGTGGTCTCGGGCACGAAATCCTGTCCTTCCCGGATCTGCCAGCCACCGCCCAGGGCCCGGTACACTCCCACCAGATTCCGGGAGATGTTCCCCAGGGTGCTGGCCAGATTGTCCTGCTCGCTTAAGAGAGACTGTTGGGCCGTCAGCACTGTGGTGAAGTCGGTGATCCCTTCCCGGTATTGCAGGACCGCCAGGTCCAGGGAACGCAAGGCCGCGGCCGCGCTTTCCGCCAGAAACCCGGCCTGTTCCTGGGACCTCAGGAAAGCGATGAGCTGGTCTTCCACGTCCCTTTGGGCATTCAAAACGGCGTTCTGATAAGAGATGAGCAACTGCTGGAAACGGGCGTCCTGCACCCGGACGTTGTTGGTGATCTGCCCGTAGTTGAGGATATTCCACTGGAGGGAGGGGCCTATGGAGCCGGAGCGGCTCCGCCACTGGAACATATCCCCAAGGGCATAGTTCGCCACATTACCGGCCTGGAAAGCAAAGGTCCCCACCAGGGAAAAGGCCGGGAAGAGGTCGGCTTTGGCCACGCCGATTTGGGCGCATTGGGCCACCGCCTTTAATTCGGCGCTGCGAAGATCCGGCCGCCGGCGCATTAAGTCCGCGGGGATGCCCACCGCCACCTGAGGGGGCGGCGCCGGGATGTCCCGGGGGCCTTCCAGCAGGTCGGTAAGGAGATTGGGGGCCATGCCCAACAGCACGCTCAAGGCGTTTTTGGTCTGGCGCAGTTGGATTTCCAGAGCGGGGATAAGGGCCTGGGTGCTGCCCAACACCGTCTTGGCCTGTTCCACGTCCCGTTGGGAGGTGGTACCCCCCTGGAAGCGGGCCTCGGCGATCTTTAGGCTCTCCATCTGGGTTTCCACGTTTTGGTGGGCGATGGCCAGGCGCTTTTCCAAGGTGCGGATGAGGATGTAGGCGTTAGCTACGTCCGCGGTGAGGGTCACCAGGGTGTTGTCATAATCGGCCACGCTGGCCAGCCAGCTCGCGTCCGCGGATTCGATGGCCCGGCGGAACCGGCCCCAAAAATCCAGTTCCCAACTGGCGGTGAAGCCCAGTTGGGATTGATAATAAGCCAGGGGCGTGCCGGGAGTGGCTTGGGGGGACTTGGCGCTGAGGCGGATTCTTTCCACGTTGCCCACGGCCTGCTGTTGCTGGGGGAAGATCTCACCCACGGCGATGCCCAGTTGGGCCCGGGCCTCCAACACCCGCACCCCGGCCAGGCGCAGTGTCAGGTTCTCCCGGTAGGCCAGGTCGATCAACTTGTCCAGGACCGGGTCATTGAACACCCGCCACCATTTCCGGTATTCCGCCGGGTCGGTCTTTACCCGTTGGTCATTCTTCTCCAGCCAGTTAGGGGCCACCGTGGTCGCCGGCGGAGAATAGTCCGGCCCCACCAGGGCGCAGCCGGAAGCCAGGAGAAGGACCATCACCAAGCCGCGGCTGAGTCTCTTAGAGTTCATCATGGTCGTCAATGCGGCCTTGCCACCCCGATGGACAGTGCCGAATAACCGCCCGGTAAATGACACCGTCAGGGGTGGTAAGAAGATGACAGGCGCTGTTTTGCTTGGTCAGGCGGAGGAGATCTCCTACCAGCCGTTTCAAAACCACTTTTTTCTGTCACCCGGAGCGAAGGTCTAGGTAATTGAAGAGACCGGATTCTCCGCTTTATATGAAATGTAGCGCCGCCGCCTCGGCGGCGCAGAAACCGCCGCAGGCGGCGGTTCTACATTTTCGTGATTCGTGGATTGCTTTAGGTCATGATGGCTCGCTCAGAATGACAAATAGTACGAGTTTGGGTCTGGAAACGGCTTGTAACCCTCCCCCCGAGCCGGTCTTAAAACCCACCGCCGGTGCCTTGGCGTTCCATGGAATCTGACCCGAAAGGGTCGAAAAAATACTATATGCGTGGGGAGAGTTTGTCAAAATAATTAACTTGGCCCACCAAGCCTGGCCCGGTGGGGATACTCAGCCGGACCGCCGGGCTGATCTCCGGGGGCGGGGCCACCGGCCCGCCGCGCCCACCAGACTTTGGAAAGCCTTTAGGTAATTATGTTGGGGAGATAAATCAAGTCAAAAGATTCACTTTCCATTTACCTGGAAATACTTTAAAAATAATTAGTTGGAAGATTAAGGTAAACCCTCGTTCCCAAGCTCCTGCTGGGGAACCAGAAGAAAGAAGAAGCAAAAACAAGAGATATTTTCTTTATCGATTATGTCCTTTGCTCCGCAAAAGACATAATCGAAACATAGTGGGGGAGGGGGCTAAGGGTCGTAGACCCTTACCCCCTCCCCCAC
>JBFLZI010000013.1:0-37846 GCA_040756315.1 Thermodesulfobacteriota bacterium
CCGGGGCCAACGGCCCCGGCCCCAACCAACCCCATAAGCAAATTGGGAGGGGGGATGTGGGTGGGGGGCATAAGCGCTAACTAATGCTTTTTGTCATTCTGAACGCCGCGAAGAATCTCTATCTAAAACGAGATTCTTCACTCCGCTTCACTCCGTTCAGAATGACAAACTTTGCCGAGCAGAGAGAATGGGTTACCCGACATTATGATCTATACTACCAAAAGCGGGGAATCCTTCGATACGGAGACGGACCTAGCCGCGCCGGAACGCCACCTCCTCCAGAAATTGTTTATCTGGAAGGAGATGGCCGCCAGCGTGGAGGAGTTCCGCCAAAAGAGACAAGAGGCCCTGCGCCAAGGCTGGGGCGACTCCGTCCCCATCCCCGAAAGCCCCGCCCTTAAAAGCATCACCCGAGACCTGGAAGAACAGGTGGCCATTAGAGTGCTGGCCCAGAAGGAGGACCAGGGATAATGGAAGGGCGAAATAGGAAAAACCAGGCACCTTGGATATAAAAACTATACTTACCCTCGTTCCCAAGCTCCTGCTTGGGAACGCCCTGGGGGGCCAAGCTCTTGCTTGGCCTTAGTTGCCCATGCGAACGCGATACCAGATAACCGAAAATTCTTATCCTTATTTCCCAGGTTGCATCATTGCTGAATGACTTCCGGTTCTCCGGTCATTCCCAAAACAGAGCTTGGGATCAAGAGGAGTAAATCACCCAGTCCCATCAATGAGGTTCCCATGACAGCACTGACGATTCGCGCCGACGAACTTATCATGGCCTTTGAAGATCAGTCGCCAGAGATGCAACACTTCTTCGACACCCAGACCGGCGAAGTGTTGGCCGTATTTGAAGACGATATGGACGAAGAAGACATAGAACAGCTGGAGGCTGAACCCGATCGCTATCTGCTTATTGAGCCGGTGCACTCTTCGGTGGGCTATGAAATTATGAGTGATTTCGTGGAGACCTTGCCGGAGGGTAAAGTCCAGCGCGAGTTAGAGCGCGCTCTTCAGCAAAGACGTCCCTTCCGCCGGTTCAAAGACGTGTTGCTCAACTATCCCTCAGTTCAAGAGGACTGGTTTCGTTTTCACGAACAAGCTTTCATGGAAATTATCAAGGAATGGCTGGACGATCACGGCGTTGAAGCCACCCTCGTGCCCTTTTATTCTCCACCCTCAAGGGAAGAGAGTGCTTAGAAGCCATTTCAAAACCGGTATTTTTTGTCACCCTGAGCGACGCGAAGGGTCTCAACTATTTAAAAATACGAGATTCTTCGCTTCGCTCAGGATGACAATTTTGTTGACTGTGGGGTTTTGAAATAGCTTGTAAGGTTTCCAGAGGAAAACTCGCCACAGAGGCAAGACTTTGGATCATCTCATTGCCGCAGCTGCACAGTTTGTCCCCCAGGGCCGGGTCTTGGGTGTCCGGGAATATGGCCGCGGCAACGTCCATGATACCTTTCTGGTGACGGTGGGCCGTGACCAACCCACAACTTCCTCGGATTCTCCGGGAGAAGAGCACTTTATCCTGCAGCGCCTCAACACCCGGGTCTTTCCCCGGCCGGAGCTGGTCATGGGAAATATCCGGGTCTTCACTGAGCACGCGCGCCGGCGCCTGGAGCTCGCCCCTTTAAGCCCCGGCCGCCGCTGGGAAGTTCCCCAGGTGCTCCTCACCCCGGACGGCCAGGACCACTGGCGGTCCAAGGACGGCTCCTTCTGGCGGGCACTCAGCTTTATTGCCGGGGCCGAGACCTTTGACACCATCCAAAATCAAAAGCACGCCCGGGAAGTGGGCTCGGCCCTGGGCAGGTTTCATAACCTCTTGAGCGATCTCCCCCCGGAAAGGCTGGAAGATACCCTGCCGGGTTTTCATATTACGCCCCTTTATCTGGGGAGCTATGACGAAGTCTTGAAGAAATTCGGGGCGCCATCATCCCTGGAAGTTGACTATTGCTTAAAGTTCATCCAGGAGCGCCGGAACTGGGCACACGTCCTGGAAAATGCCAAAGAGCAAGGAAAACTACGCCTGCGCCCCATCCACGGGGATCCCAAGGTGAACAACTTCCTGCTGGACACCTTGAGCGGCCAGGCCGTGAGCCTGATTGACCTGGACACCGTCAAACCCGGCCTGGTGCATTATGATATCGGCGATCTGCTCCGCTCCGGGGGCAATCCCCTGGGGGAAGAGACCGAAGACTGGGAGCGGGTGCGTTTCGACCCGGAGATAGGCCGGGCCATCCTCAAAGGCTATCTCGCCCTGGCCCGGGACTTCCTTACCGAGAACGACTACGCCTATCTCTACGACGCCATCCGGGTCATTACCTTCGAGTTGGGGCTGCGATTCTTTACCGATTATCTGGAGGGGAACGTCTATTTCAAGGCCAGGCATAGGGACCATAATCTGTCCCGGGCCCTGGTGCAGTTTAAGCTCGCCGAGAGCATCGCCGCCCAGGCCGACGCCCTCCGGGCCATCATCCGGGAGGCCCGCTAGCCCACTTTATTCATGAACTTTTCAAAATGCAGGACAACTCATTGAAATATAAAATTAAAATAGATTTCCGAAAAAAGCAGAGTGTTTTTTGCACAGGCTGGAAAGCCTGTGCCACCAGGTTCTTTGCCGCTTGGTGAATTATCCGGGCTAGGGAATTGGCCGACATTTGGCACTAGAAGCTATTGCAAAACCTCTAGGGCGCCCGAAATGTCATTCTGAGCGAAGCGAAGAATCTCGTATTTTTAATGAGTTGAGATCCTTCACTTCGTTCAGGATGACAGGAAAATAGGTTTTGCAATAGCTGTTAGTGACAACGACAAAATGTAGCCGCAGGCCGTTTAGCCAGCGCCGGCACAGGCTGGAAAGCCTGTGCCGCTTAAGAACAGGGTTTTCCGTGGAAGAATCATCCCCCTCCGGTTGGTCTTACCCCTTGGCCCCCGGTCTGGTGCTCCGGACCCGGAGGCCGCCCCCCGGAGCCGGGGCGGGGGTCCGGGTTATCCTGGTGCGCAGTTGCGAAGCCTTTCCCCCCAGCCATCCCACCACCCGCCTCTGTCTGGATTTGCTCCGGGAGGCCCTGGCTCCGGGGCCGGTGCCCAGCCTCCTGGACGTGGGCTGCGGCTGCGGCGTCCTGAGCCTGGCGGCCTCCGTCCTGGGAGTCCTCCGGGTGGTGGGGGTGGATATTGCTTCGGAGGCGGCCCGGGTAACCTGGGAAAACGCCAGAGAAAACGGTTTGGCCGGAGGGATAATGGTGGCGCAAGGCTCCACCGAGTGCGTCAAGGCGCGCTTTGACCTGGTGGCGGCCAACCTGCCCTGGGAAGTCCAGATGGACAAAGCGCCGGAGCTGCACCGTCTGGCCGGGGCCAAAGGCCGCCTTCTCCTCTCGGGGTTCCGGGACAGCCAGGAGCAGTCTTTACGGGAACTCTACCAGAAGCTGGGTCGTAGCCTGAAGCGCCGGGTGGACAAGGACTTTGCCCACCCGGAACTTCCCCCGGGGATAAGCTTTAACTGGGTGGCCTGGCTGCTGGCCTAACGGGTTCCTGCCCGTTTAGACACCAGAAGGGTTAAGAGCGGGGGGGGTGGCTATCTTATAATTTTTCGCAGTTCAGCACTCTGGACAAACTTATGTGACCGCATCTTAGGCAGACGGTAATTTCGTGGGTTATCTTATCAAAACTGCTACTGTATAAACTGACGGCGCCGCTTCTGCACAGCTTCTTGTTCTGGCCACATTCAGGGCATTTTCCCGGAACCTTAAAACAACAATAGATGAAGAGGTCATCCTCCAGGCTGGTTACGGTTTTTAAAAAATATTTTATTTCAACCGGTGAAAGATTATGGCGGAAATTCTGCATTTCCTACTTAAACCAGGGAGTATGGGCAGTAGTCGGGGCGCCTGTCCAAACCAGGTCCTTGGTGCCTCCTTGGCGCGGGTTTTAACCGGAAATGAAATCGAAAATTCAACGGCTCCCCCGAAGCTGCTAGTAAGATACTCCTAGCAGTCGCAAAAAGCAATTTTCTCTTTAATATTTATCGGCAATAATGAAGAAATTCTATTGCCAAAAAAGAGGGGGGGACAGCGACCGATCCCTTCAGGGTGGGTGAATCGGCCCGGAGGCAGGGGGGCTAGGGGCCTGGAATTCCCAGGTCCCTGCAAATTTGCGGGTCAGAGAAGCTCGGCGGCGCCGGCGCGGGCCGGCATGAACTCGCCGCCGCCTTACCCGCCCGGGGGGTTCCCGGGGCTCTAGGCAAAACCTACGGCGGCCTCTACTTGAGCACCCAGTTGTTCCAAGGAAAATCCCGCCACATAGATGCCCTGTTTGGGGCAGGTGGCCATGCAGGAGCCGCAACCTTTGCAGATGACTTCATTGACCTCCACGGTCTTTTTCACTTTGCCTTCAAAGATGTAATCCAATAAGGTTATGGCCTTAAAGGGACAGGCATCAACGCAGAAGGCGCAACCGTCGCAATTCTCGTCCACTACCCGGGAGATGGTGGATTCAAGTTCCAGGAAATCCTTGGATAAGACGGTGGCGGCCTGGGAAGCCGTGGCCAGGGCTTCCGCCACCGATTCCTGTAAGGGTTTGGGGTAATGGGCCAGTCCGGCCAGAAAGATCCCGGCCGTAGGGGCCTCCACCGGCTTGATCTTGGCATGGGCCTCGGTGAAAAAGCCCTCGGCGTTAAGGGGAATTTTATACAGCTCGGCCAGGGGCGCATTATAGTGGGGGACTATGGCGGTGGCCAGGGTCAAGAGGTCAACGCGTAGCTCCACCGGTCTTTGCAGAATGTGGTCCGTGACGGTAATTTTGATACGCCCGTTATCTTCCTCCACCCGGGGGGGGTCGGCCTGGCGATAGCGAATGAAGACCACTCCTTGTCTCCGGGCCTCTTCGAAAAATATCTCCCGCTCTCCGTAAGTCCGCATGTCCCGGAAGAGGATATAGACTTCCATGTCCGGGTTCAGGTCTTTCAGCTTCAAGGCGCTCTCCACGGAATGGCTGCAGCACACTTTGCTGCAATAGGGCCTCTCCGTGGTGCGAGACCCCACACACTGGATGAAGGCCACCGCCTGGGCCTGCAAGAGGCGGTCGCTTTCCTCGGCCATTTCTTCATCCAGGTCTAAGGATAGCAAGACATTGGGATTCTGTGGATAAAGATACTGGCCTTCCGGCCGGAAAGGCGCTCCCCCGATGGCCAAAACCACCGCGCCATGTTCGATTACCTGATTCCTGGACAGGGTGGTTTTAAAGTTGCCTACCACCCCGGACACATCCACCACGATAGATCGGTAATGGGTAGTGATGTTGGGGTGATTTTTAACTTTGGCGATTAAATCCTCCAGGCGTGGCCCCACTAATCCCCCCCGCCAGGTAGTGTGCAACTTGAGGGCGTTGCCTCCCAGCCGGTCCTTTCTTTCAGCCAGGTGCACGGCAAAACCTTGATCGGCCAAGGCCAAGGCCGCGGTCATTCCCGAAACCCCGCCCCCGATCACCAGGGCCGTTTTCTTAACCGGAACGGCCACGTATTCCAAGGGCTCCAGCAGACGGACCTTAGCCACCGCCATACGGATCAGGTCCTGGCATTTTTCGGTGGCCGCCTCCGGTTGTTTTATATGCACCCAACTGCACTGATTGCGAATATTGGCCATCTCAAAGAGATATTTGTTCAGACCGGCATTCCGCATCATATCCTGGAAGATGGCTTGGTGCGTGGAGGGGCTGCAGGAGGCCACCACCACCCGGTTAAGATTATGCTCCTTGATCAGGTCCATCATCTGGTTCTGGGCGTCCTGGGAACAGGTGAAGAGATTATCCTGGGCATATTCCACATTAGGGATGGTGCGGACGTATTCCAGGATCCGGGGAATGTCCACTATCCCGCCGATATTCAAACCACAATGGCAGACAAAGACGCCCACTCGTGGCGGTTCGCCCAGCACTGCCTCTTCCGGCGGGAATACTTTCTCCCGGGCCAGAGTGCCCCGTCCCGAAGCCAGGGCCCTGGCGGCCGCCGCCGCGGCGGCGCTGCCCTCCATCACTGACTGAGGAATATCCTTGGGCCCGTTGAAAAAACCGCAGGAAAATACCCCCGGACGGGACGTCGTCACCGGTTGGAAGCATTGCGTGTCCATAAACCGGTTATGGCCCAGCCTGACCCCCAACTTCCGGGCCAACTCGATATTGCCCGGGGAGATGACCCCGCCGACGGACAGCACCACCAGGTTGAAGATTTCTTCCTGGACCGCCCCGACCTCAGTGACATAGCGGATTTTTAAGTCCCCGGTATCTCCCACCGGATCGACGCTGTGCACCCTGGACCGGATCAATCGGGCTCCCTGTTCTTTGATCCGGACGCAATATTTTTCAAAATCTTTGCGCGGGGTCCGGAGGTCCAGGTAGAAGAGCGCCATGTCCAACTCCGGCCCGATGTGCTCCCGGGCGATGATGGCCTGCTTCAAGGCCACCATGCAGCAAAAGTTGGAACAATAGGGGTGCAGTTCTTCCCGGTCCCCCCGCATGCCCACACAATGTATCCAGGCGATCTTCCCCGGTTCCTCCCGGTCCAAGGGACGCATGACATGGCCCCTGTAAGGGCCGGAAGGACTGAGGATGCGTTCAAATTCCAGGCTGGTCAAGATATTGGGGGATTTGCCGTAGTTGTAAGAGGTGATCCGGGAGGGGTCGAAGGGATCAAAACCCGGGGCCAGGATTACGGCGCCCACATCCAGGTCCCGGCGGCGAGGCTGATCGTCGTATTGCACCGCTCCCGCCAGGCAGACTTTTTCGCACAGGCCGCAGCCGAGACAGGTATTCCGGTCGATGGCGTAAGCCCGGGGGATGGCTTGGGGGTACTTGATATAGGTGGCTTCCCGCCGGTCCAAGCCGAAGTTGAATTCATTGACCGCCTTGGCGGGACAGACCCGTTGGCAGTCGCCGCAGGCGGTGCACTTTTCCGGGATGATGTAGCGCGGCTGATTTTTTAATTCAGCCCGAAAGCAGCCTACCTCTCCCTCCAGAGAGGCCAACTCCGCACAGGAGATGACTTCAATATTAATGTGCCGGCCGACCTCGACCAGCTTGGGAGAGATAATTCACATGGCGCAATCGTTAGTGGGAAAGGTCTTGTCGATCTGGGCCATGGTGCCGCCGATGCTCGGGGACCGGTCCACCAGATAGACCAGATAGCCGGAGTTCGCCAGGTCCAACGAGGCCTGCATACCGGCGATCCCGCCTCCTACTACTAACACTGCGCCAATGGCGCTGGTTTCTCCAGGGTGCATGGCAAATTCCCTCCTGGTGACTTGGAGAGTCAGACCAGTCAGTCATGGGCCTTGGGCCCACCCGTAAATCGAGACCTCTGAAAAATACCAAAACTCGCCAGAATGTTCCTCAAATCCCCTTCCCCTTGATGGGGGGTTAGGGTGAGGGTGAAACAATTTTCATAACATTACTACAAGTTACCTTAAACTAGGCAACCGTAAGCCGAAACCGGGGGCTGTGCCCCTCCTGGCTGTGGAGATCCGCCTGGCCGCTCCTTTCCAGATCGTTTAAGCGCCGGGATACGGTATATACCGGCAGGCCGGTACTGGCGGCCATCTGCCGCACGGTCTGGGGACCCTCTCGCAAAACTTCAAAGAGCAGCGCTTTCTGGTATTCTTCCAGTGTGTTCTGCTGGAGCACGCCCCGGTAATATTGGGGGTCCAGCTTTTCATGAAACACGTTTTCCCCTTCGGTAAGTTGTTTCTCCATGCCCATCAGCCATCTGAGGGGAGGGGCTTCCAAAGCCCTGGCCACCGCGGCCAGGGGGCGTTTAAGTTGCTCCCGGTCAAGGGGGCCCAAGCCCCGGACCAGTTCAGTTAACTCGGTAATGTATTCGGCAAAACGCTGCCCTTCGGCGGAACTGACCCAGCGCAGTTGCAGCCGGTCTCTGCCGATGCCGGCGATTTCCAGCAACTGGCCCACTACCTGCATCCGCTGGTGGGTATAGACATTACCGTCCAGGTAATGACAGTCCCCGAAGTGTCAGCCAAACACAAAGACCGCGTCAAAACCGCTCTGCAACCCTTGCATGACAAAGAGCGGATCCACCCGACCGGAGCACATGGTGAGCATGATCCGGATATTGGGGGGATACTGGAGCCGGGAGACTCCGGCCAGGTCCGCCGCGGCATAGGCGCACCATTTGCACAGAAATGCCAGGATTTTCGGTTCCACCGCCGTCGTCATAGCCATCTCCCTGTTAACTCAAAGACATCAGCCGCGCCCGCCTACCTGGATGGCCTCCAGGATCTGCCGGTCCCGAAAGTGCTGCATGTCGATGGCCCGGACCGGGCAGCCGGCGGCGCATAAGCCGCACCCCTTGCAGTAGGCGGGCAGGTTCTCGGCCCGGAAACCTTTTCCCGGAACTTTGGCAAGACGCATGGCCCCAAAGGGACAGGTGATTTCGCAGAGGCCGCAGCCCAGGCAGAGGTCCTGATCCACCCGGGCCACCAGCGGCTCCACGGCCACTTCCTCCAGGGCCAGCACTGTGGCCGCCCGAGACGCCGCGGCCTTAGCCTGGGCGATGGATTCGTCCAGGGGCTTGGGATAATGAGCCAGGCCGGCCAGATAGATGCCTTCCGCCACGCATTCCACCGGGCGCAGCTTGGCGTGGGCTTCGTTGAAAAAGCCTTCAGAGTTGCAGGGAACTTTGAAAAGCTCCACCAGCTCGGTCGTGGGGTTGGGGAGAATGGCGCTGGCCAGAGTCAGGAGGTCCGGCTTGAGCACCAGCGACCGCCCCAAGATGGGGTCCCGGACCGTCACCTCCAGGTCTCCCTCCGGAGTCGTCGCCACCCGGGGCTTGTTATCCAGGTCATAGCGGATGAACATCACCCCATTTTCCCGGGCTTTTTGATAAAGCAGTTCCTTATCGCCATAGGTGCGCAGATCCCGGTACAGGACAAAGACGTCCATTTCCGGGTTCAGCTCCTTTAACACTAGGGAGTTTTCCACTGAATGGGTGCAGCACACCTTGCTGCAATAGGGCCGCTCCGGCTCCCGGGACCCCACGCACTGGATGAACACGGCCTGGCGGGCGTTAATCAGGCGGGGGTCTTGGGAGATGATGGCCTTGTCCAACTCTAGGGACAGCAAGACATTGGGGTGCTGGCCATAGAGATATTCCTGGGGGACCAGGGGGGCGCCGCCCGTGGCCAGGATGGTAACCCCGTGCTCCAGTTCCCGATCGCCTTCGGGAGTGGCGATTATCGTCCGGAAATTGCCGATAAAACCACCGGCCTGTTTTGCCTGGGAGTTAAGCATAATGTCGATGAATGGGTGATCTCCTACGGCTTGAATCAGCTCCTCCAAATAACCCTGGTAATCATAACCTCGGGAGCTGACCGCCAGGTTCCGGGCATTGCCTCCCAGACGGTCGCTTTTCTCTACCAGATAAGTCTGAAAGCCCATGTGGGCCAGGGATCGGCTCGCTTCCATCCCGGCCACCCCGCCGCCGAGGATGAGCGCGGCCCGGGTTACCGGGAATTTCAATTTATGGAGCGGGTCCAGGTTGGTGGCCCGGGCTACGGCCATGCGCACCAGATCTTTGGCTTTTTCCAGCGCCGCCGCCGGCTCGTGCTGATGCACCCAGGCGTCCTGGTCCCGGATGTTGGCCATTTCCAACAGATAAGGATTAAGCCCGGCCTCCTTGAGGTTTTCCTGGAACACGGCCTCATGGGTCCGGGGGCTGCAAGAGGCCACCACGACGCGGTTCAGTCCATGTTCCTGAATACGCCCTACCGTTATTCTTTGGCTGTCTTGGGAGCAGGCAAAGGAATAATCTTGGGCATACGCCACATACGGCAAAGTGGCGGCATAGTCCCGGAGCGCGGCGACGTCAATGACGCCGGCGATATTGCTGCCACAATGGCAAAGTAACACCCCGATGCGGGGTTCTTCCTGAGAGATGTCCCGCTCTATCCCTTCCGGCTTCTGCCGGCTTAAGGAATGACGCGCTGACGCCAACAGTTCACTGGCGGCCGCGGCCGCGGCCGAGGCCTCCATGACTGCTTGGGGGATGTCTTTGGGGCCTTGGAAGGCGCCGCAGACAAAGATACCCGGCCTACTGGTGTTTACCGGCGCAAACGGCGTGGTGTCAGCAAAACCCATGTCCGGCTTTAAATTCACCCCCAGGAGTTGGGCCGATCTCCTGGCCTCCGGGGAGGCCTCCAACCCCACGGAAAGCACTACCAGGTCAAAGGTTTCCTTCTCTACCCGGCCGTCTTCCGCAACATAGCGCAAAGCCAGGTCCTGGGTGCCAGGCTTTTGCTCGATGCTGTGCACCCGGGAGCGGATAAAGCGCACCCCTCCTTCTGCCGCTCTTTGGTAATATTTTTCGAAGTCCTTGCCAGGGGTGCGCAGGTCCAGGTAAAAGATGGCGGTATCCAGAGGGTCTTGGCTGTGCTCCCGGGCCAGCACCGCCTGCTTGATGGCATACATGCAGCACACTGCCGAACAATAACGGTGGTCCACCCGGTGGTAGTCCCGGGAACCGACGCACTGCAGCCAGGCCATCTTTTTGGGTTCTTTGTGGTCCGAAGGCCGCATCAAGTGACCGGCAAAGGGGCCGGAGGCCGAAAGCAGGCGTTCGAACTCCAGGCTGGTGATCACATTCGGGAAAGAGGCATAGTAATAAGTCTGATAGGGGCTAGGGTCAAAGGTTTTGAAGCCCGGGGCCAGGATTACCGCCCCCACCCGGATTTCCCTCACCTGGCTCGCCTGGGAGAGATCCACCGCGCCGGTGGGGCAGACTTCGGCGCAAGCTCTACATTTCCCTGTTAGGAAGTGGAGACAGTCATCCGGATTAATGGCGTATTTTAAGGGGACCCCCTGGGGATAGAGCAGGTAAACCGCTTTCCTAACCGCTAGGCCCCCGTTGAATTCATCGGGAACATGGATGGGACATTTTTCGGCACATAAACCGCAGGCAATGCACTTATCCAGGTCAATATAGCGGGCCTGCTGCCGCACCTGGACCGTAAACCGGCCGGCCCCTCCGGTAATGCCGGTCACCTCGGCCAGGGTATGAAGCTCAATATTTCTGTGCCGGCCGACCTCGACCAGCTTGGGGGAGATAATTCACATGGCGCAGTCGTTGGTGGGGAAGGTCTTGTCTAACTGGGCCATAACCCCGCCGATGGCCGGCTGCTTTTCCACCAGGTGGACGTAGAAGCCGGAATTGGCCAGGTCCAGCGCCGCCTGCATCCCGGCAATACCGCCTCCCACGACCATTACCGAGCCGAGTGCTTTTTTAGCCATAAAGCACCTTTTAAAAATCTTGAACCGATTATTCCCTTTGCGGAGCAAAGGACCTAATCGAAAAACTTTATATTAATAAGACAAAAAACCCCGAACCGGGCGGCGGGAGGCCCCGCCGCCCGGCAGTCCGGGGTAGGATGGCGAAATCGCCTCTCCATCAGGAATTCCACCATGCCGACTAAGCTTGGACCGGTAAAAAATCCGCCTAGATCTTCAATCAGACGGCCTTTTTTTCCAGTTGTTGCTGATACTCTGCGGCAGATTGCTTTTTCTTTTCGGACCACTCCAGCACCTTGGCCGCGACCTGGGGCAGCAAAGCGGGGTCTTCCCGATAATTGTACAACTCGATGTCCGCTCCCCGGGCATTGGCCAAGACCGCCCGCCCCAAGGGCGAGCGAATGATGACGGTGGTCCAGCCCTCGGGCGCGCCGATGCCCCCGAAGGAGAGATCGGCAAATTCCGCGGCATAATCACCGCAGAAGCGGCAGGCGTATCGTTTCATAAAATCAAGTTGATTCAGGGGGAGGGCGCGAATATCCCCGTTTTTCAAATGAATCAACAGTTCTTCTTTGAGGTTGACTTTGTGAACCTCTTCCCAGGTGAAATTGCCGATCTCCTCCAGGCGCTGGCGCTGCTCCCGGTCGAACTGGAAGTTACCGGCGCAGAACAGACCGAAATGGAATTTAATGGCATCCGAAGGCACCACCCCCAAGACCTCCATGCGCCGCAAGGCATTGATCTGGCAGGGCGTCCCCACAAACGCCACCCGTCTTAAGGGTTTCTTCGCCACATCGCTCAATCCCACGATGGAGGGCGAATAAGTGGTATAGACATCGGAGAGGTGCTTAATGCTGGGCAGGGTGTCGAAGTGGAACCCCGCCGCGGCGGCGATGTCCTCCCGGGAGAGAGCCAGCCAGGGCTGGCGCTGGAAAGGCCCCACCGTTTTGCTGACAATAGCCGCCTCGATGCGGCCCCGGTCAAACAGGTGGAGCAACAAGGCGGTCACCACCCCGCCGTCGGTACCCCGGGCCCGCACCTCCGGATTGGTGGCCCGGGCCACCGCGTTCCCTATGACGCGGCCTAGGGGCGCGCTCCAGGCTACCAGGTCTTTAGTCTCTTCATCCAGTTCGTGGATCACTGGACAGATGGAATAGCAGATGCCGCACTCGATGCATTTTTCCTGATTGCCGTAGCGCGGTCTGCCGTCCGCTCCCAACTCCAGGGCCCCGTAATTGATGGCGGTACAAAACGCCACACAACCACCGCATTGGTGGCAGAGGCCCGGTTCTTGGACCTCCCGCATCAGATCGGTAAAAGTTTTCATGAGGTCCTCCCGTCCGCTCCACCCAAGTTCCGGCCCCTCTAAGCTGAATTCCCCGAGTGCCCTAAACTTAACTGAGCCGGAACCTGGGTCTGGGACTTTTGTTTAAGATATAATGCTCTCCCCTCATTTCTTACCCAGGGCATAAAGGGGATAGCCCTTCTCCCAACTCTGGGCGACGATGCGGCCGTCTTTGGCCATATCCGTCAGAATCGGGGTAAGATTTTTCGCCGGCTCTTCCAAAACCTTGGCCAACTCAGGGGGACTTAGGGCCTGGTCGCTCAGGGCCTTGAAAATCCGGGAAACGGTGTATTCTTCTTTAAGCACGTCCAACATGGTTTCGTCCGCGTCCACGGCGTTGAACTGGGATCCGGGGAACACCTTTTCCGTGGGCCGCCGTAAACTCGTGCCCAGGACCCAACGCACCCGGGGCCGGTGCATGGTGGCGTGAATCGCCCACAGCTTGGCCATGGTCTGGTCGTCCCGGGGCAGGGGCGGCAGTTTTTCCAGGGTGTCCAGGTGGGACTCCGCCATGCGCACGAAAGATTCCGGCTCATTGACCTCCACATAGCCCACCGCGATGCGCTGCCGTTCCAGGCCGGCCAGGGACAGGAGCTTTTTCAGCGCGTTGACCCGATACCAACTGTGGTCAACGCCGTAGTGGTAATGGCAGGAGTGCGTGGGCGTGCAACCGGCCAGCATGATGCCCTTGACTCCGTTCAAAAAGGCCAGGGACAGGATGCTGGGGTCGATGGAGCCCAGGCAGTTCACCGGGATGAGGTAAATGCCGGTGGGGTAAGTGAGCCCCTTGACGGCCGCCTGTTCCGCGGAGGACAGTCCGCCCCAACCGCAAACGAAGCCCAGGATCTCATTTTCCTGCATCTGGGTGACCATGGCCTTGACCCGGGCCTCCAGCTGCTGGATGGTGTTATTCATGACTTTGATGGCTTCATAAGGGCAGGTGGCCGCACAGGTGCCGCCGCCGCTGCAAAGGTGGTTGTCCGTCTCCCGGGGCACGGGACCGCTGCCGGGTTTGACGTGTTCGATGCCGCCGCAAGGGCAGATTTCGGTGCACAGGCCGCAGCCTTCGCAGAGGTCTTTATCCACGTGCACCACCACCGGACTTACCAGTCTGCCCTGGCGGGCCTTTTCCCGCAGATGCAGAACCCCTTGCGCCGCCTTTTTCCCCTGCTGCAGCACCTCGTTCAGGTCACAGAGGCCCCCGGCCGACCCGGTGAAAAAGAGGGACTCATCGGGAAGCTGCTCGGGCCAGAATTTGATGTGGCTCTTTTTCAGCCGGCCGCCGTTTTCCGGGTAAATGGGAAGCCAGCGGAGCAACTCCTCGGCCTTGGCCGCCGGGTCTCCCGGCACTCCCGGCACCACCAGAGTGTCCCATTGCACTTCATGTTCCAGGTTGTCGCTGGGACTCACAAAGCTCATATAGCCGGACTGGACCACCGGGTGCACCTCCGGCGCGTAGGACTGGAGAGAGATGCCGTGCCCCCGGGCCTCCAGCAGGTCGGCGCCCGAAAGGGGCAGGGTGATGTTGGCCGGGTAAAGCACCGTGGGCTTCACCAGGGGATTTTCCCGGGCCATCACCAGGCTGTCCCGCCAGGCGGCCATGGCCGCGAACTTCTGTGCAGCCACGCCGTGCTCGGGGCTGTTCACCCAGAAGAGCACCTTGCCGGGTTTGATCTCGCCTTCCACTAACTGCTCCTCCAGGTCCAGCAAGTCGCACACCCGCCCGGCGCCGCCGATATAGTCGATATTGGCGGACCCGAATTCCCGGTCCAGGGCGACGATGATGGCGGCGCCGTCCACCTCGGTGACGTTGCCGTCCGGCTGCCGCAACCCCAGGTGGTAGTCGCCCACGCCGCCGACGATATAGTCAATGGGCTGATCCGGCATCACCTTAATCAAGGGATGGGCGAAGGCCTCCTTAAGGAGGTCGGCCATTTCCCCGCAATAAAGGCGGCAGCCGGGGAAGGTCCGGTAGAGTGCGTCCAGAACCCCTTCAGCCGTGAGAGATTTGGCAAACAAAATGCTTGCCATGCCCTGGCGGGACAGTTCCCGGGCCGCGGCAAAGCCGGAGATGCCGCCTCCCAAAATGAGGGCCGGTCCCTCGAAGGCCAAGGACACGGGTTTATAAGCCTCCAGAAGCCTTAGGCTGGCCAGGCCGCCGGAAATCAAGGTTGCGGCCTTGCGGGCCAGCTCCTGGGGGGTGGCTTCGTGAACCGCGGCCACATGGTCCTTCAGGTTGATCATCTCTATCTGCTGTCTCTCGATCCCTACCGGCGCCAGTCCCTTGGTAAACCGCTTTTTCATGACCCGGGAGGAGCAGCCGCCGATGAGGATGCGATTCAGCCCCTTGGCCTGAATCTCGGCCTTCATGGCTTCCAGGCCGGGGGCCAGGCAGGGGTAAGGGTGGGTGGCCAGATGCGCCCAGGGTTCGTACCGCATCAACTCGCACACCCGGGGCAAATCTATGCGGTTGCCGATCTTGCCCCCGCATTCGCACAGGAAGATCCCGATTTTGCTTTCATTTTTCATGGCCGTCTCCTTCTCGTGCCTGCGTCTTAAGGTGCGCTGACCAGCGGAAACAGTTGTTCCATGGCTCCGGCAGGACAGACATACAGGCAGGTCCCACATCTTATGCATTCCATACTTCTTTGGTTATAGGGCGCGGTGACCTCTTTGAATACGCCCCGGTTGCCCAGGGAGATGGCCCGAACCCCCACCACTTCATCACAGGCCCGCACGCAGAGGCCACAGCGGGGACAGGCGTCCTCCGGGTGTTCCACCTTGAAGCGGGTGGAGGTCACCCCATGTTCTTTAGCCAATTCCCGAATCTGGTGGGACGCCGGGCAGTTGGCCAAAAGCATCTCCAGGACCCAGCGGCGCACGTTCAGCACTTCTTCCGTGTCCGTCAAGACCTCCACGCCCCCCTGAACCGGGGTGATGCAGGAGGCCGCCACTCTGGAGTAGCCGTTTTGCCTAACCTCTACCACACAGAGACGGCAAGACCCGATGGGTTCCACCGCGGGATGAAAGCAGAGGGTGGGAATGTTAATGCCGTTTTGGCGAGCCGTCTCCAGGATGGTCCAACCGGCCCGGGCCTCAACGGCTTGACCGTTGATCTTAAAGCGGATCAGACCATCGTCTTTTTCTTTTTTGGCCTTTTTGGACTCTTTGGCTTTTTGTGTTTTCTTGGCGCTCATGAACTCACCTCCTAGGCCACCAGGACCGCGTCCACCGGGCAGACATCCATACACTGGCCGCAGCGGATGCAGGCGCTGACGTCGATGCTGTGAGCCTTCTTCTTCTCGCCGCTGATGCAATCCTGGGGACAGTTGCGAACGCAGAGGCCGCAGCCGTTACAGGCTTCCGGGTCAATAGAGTAAGTGATCAGGTCTCGGCACACCCCCGCCGGGCACTTCTTCTCCACCACGTGAGCCAGATACTCATCCTTGAAATATTTGACGGTGGTGAGGATGGGATTGGGGGCGGTGCCGCCCAGGGCGCACAGGGAGCCTTTCATAATGGCCCGGGCCAGGCTGTGCAGATCGTCAATGTCCTGGGGGGAACCCTGGCCCTTGGCAAACTTGTCCAGGTATTCCTGCATGGACTTCAGACCCAGCCGGCAGGGCAGACACTTGCCGCAGGATTCCTCTTCCAGAAAGTGGAGAAAGTAGCGGGCCACGTCCACCACGCAGTCCCGCTTATCCATGACGATCATGCCCCCCGACCCCATGATTGATCCCACTTGGCTCAGGGAATCGTAATCCACCGGGGTATCCTTCAATTCGTAGGGGACACAGCCTCCCGAGGGTCCGCCGGTCTGGACCGCCTTAAACCAATCCTGGCCCGGGACCCCGCCGCCGATTTCTTCCACAATGCGCCCCAGACTGATGCCCATGGGCACTTCGATCATCCCCGTGTTTTTCAACTTTCCGACCAGGGAAAAGATCTTGGTGCCGGTGCTGGTAGGCACCCCGAGGCCGGCGTACCAGTCGGCCCCCTTTTCCATGATCAAGGGCACGTTAGCCCAGGTCTCCACGTTATTGATGATGGTGGGGCGGTCCCACAGGCCTTTTTCCGCCGGATAGGGGGGCCGGGGTATGGGCTCACCCACCTGCCCTTCCAGTGAGGCGATGAGCGCGGTTTCTTCGCCGCAGACAAAGGCCCCGGCGCCCCGGTTGATGCGGATGTCAAAGTTAAAGCCGGTGCCCAGAATGTTCTCACCCAGCAGCCCCAGAGCCCGGGCCTGCTCGATGGCGACGCCCAAGTTCTTAATGGCCAGGGGGTATTCCATCCGCACGTAGATGTAACCTTGATGGGCTCCCAAGGCATAACCGCCGATAATCATGCCCTCCAGGACGGCGTGAGGATCGCCCTCCATGAGGGTGCGGTCCATGAAGGCGCCGGGGTCGCCTTCATCGCCATTGCCCACCACATAAACCGCGCCCGGGTTCTTGCGAATGTTTTCCGCGGCAATGCGCCACTTGCGGCCGGTGGGAAAGCCGCCGCCGCCCCGGCCCCGCAGCCCCGAGGCTTCCACGGTGGCAATGACCTTGTCCGGCGTCATGCCGGTCAATACTTTAGCCAGAGAGCGGTAGGCTCCGGCCATGAGGGCGTCTTCGATCTTTAGGGGGTCGATGACCCCTACATTTTTGAGGACAACCTTCTGCTGCATCTTATAAAAGGGGACTTCTGAGGCAGAACGATACCGGTTGCCGTTGTCGCTATAAAGCAATCGCTCCACGGCCTGGCCGTTAGCCAGGGTGGTCTCCACAATCTCTTCCACGTCATCCGGTTTTACCTTGACATAGAAAAGGTTAAAGGGGTCCACATTGACGAGGGTCCCCTGACTGCAAAAGCCATGGCAGCCGGTTTCTTTGATCAAGGGCTGAACGCTGGCCCCCATCCCCTTGGCTTTGATGGCGGCTTGGAAGGCGCGCGAGACCTTGTTGGCCCCCAAGGCCAGGCAACCCGGGCCCAGGCAGACCCTGACTACCGGCCGTTCCGGGTCATGGGCGGCGTGGAGGCTCTCCCGCAAGGCCTCAAGTTTTGCGACGTTGCTGATCCTTTCCATCTCTTCCTCCTGTGACCGGCCAGTAGTTAGAGTTTTTTCAACTCTCTTTTTAAAGAGCGAATATTGGCTTCTCCCAGATAGTCATTATCGATCATTACTACCGGGGCCATGGCGCAAGTGCCCAGGCAGCGAACCGTCTCCAAGGTGAACTGCAGGTCCCGGGTGGTATGGTCCCTTTCGACTCCCAACTCCCGCTCCAAACCCTCGGTAAGTCTGGCCCCGCCCTTGAGGTGGCAGGCCGTGCCCAGGCAAACCTTGATTTCGTGCATGCCCCGGGGTTCGAGGCTGAAGGACTTGTAAAAGGTAGCCACCGCCCAGCCCCGGGAGATAGGCACGCCCAAATGATCACATACCGCCCGCATGGCCGCCGGGGGAATATAGCTGAACTTGGCCTGGACATCCTGGAGGGCGCTGACCAGGTGTTCCGGGTGCGGCGGAAACCGCTCCAAAATGGCTTCAATCTCTCCAAAAGATACGCTCACGGCCCTTACTCCTTTTCCTGAGGATTTTTTTCTCTTAAGAGCAAGGGAGGGGCCAAGTTGGTTAAAAAGCTGATATCATTGAAATATTGGCGAGAAAGAAAAAAATCAGGGAGGCTTTTCGGGGAAAAAAACTAGCAAAATTAAAACATTTTTAGAGCATAATAATTAAAATCATTGATTCCAACTAGTTAGCTGAGGTAAAAAATGTCGCGGAATTCAAACAAGGAGATATTTTGAAAAAGACGGGAATAAAAATGGAGAGAATAATGGGCGAAATTAAAACATTAAACAAGGATATCGAGAAAATTCATAAATTCCAGATAATTATAATTGTCGCGAAAATGCAACGGTTGTCCTATTTTTTGAATTCCTCTTCAAGTACTTTATATGACTTCATCTTTCGCCATAATTTGCTGCGGCTGATCTTCAACAGGCGAGCCGCGTCTTGCTTGCTCCCCTGGGCCCGGGCCAGGGCCTGGACGATGGTCTCCCGTTCCAGTACCTGCAAGGGGCTTAAGGAGCCGTCCAGGGACTCCAGTTCCCGGCCGGCCCAGGCGGATTCCAGGCTAGGCAGATGACGCTGGGTAATAAAGGGGCCCTTGGCAAAGACGAAGCAGTATTCCAGGACATGCTGCAGTTCCCGCACATTGCCGGGCCAGGGGTGGCGGCAAAAAATCTTCATCACCTTGGGGTCCACCCCCCGGATCCTCTTGTTGAATTTCCGGTTGAGCTGTTCCAGAAAGTACTTCACCAGGATGGGGATGTCTTCCCGCTTTTCCCTTAAAGGCGGCAGGTGAATGGGCACGGTGAACAGCCGATAGTAAAGATCGTCCCGGAACCGGCCCTGGCGCATAGCTTCCTTCAGGTCCAGATTGGTGGCCGCGATAATTCTGGCCTCCAGGGGGATCTTCCGATTGCCCCCCACCCGCTCGAAACCCTTCCCCTCCAAGACCCGGAGTAGCTTCACCTGGAGGTCGGCCCGGAGATCGCCGATTTCGTCCAAAAACAGCGTGCCGCCCCGGGCCAGCTCGAATTTCCCCGCTTTGTTGCCCACGGCGCCGGTAAAAGCCCCCCGCTCATAGCCGAAGAGCTCGGATTCCAGCAAAGTCTCCGGAATGGCGGAACAATTCACGGCCTGAAAGGGCCCTTTGCGCCGGGGGCTCAACAGATGAATAGCCCGGGCGATAAGCTCTTTGCCGGTTCCCGACTCCCCTAAGATCAGCACATTGGAATCAGAGGCGGCAATGACCGGAAGTTGTTGCATGATTTCCTGCATCCGGGAACTGACGCCCACAATGTCCGCAAACACCTCGCTGCCTTCCTTGCCTTCCGCCGGATAATGGAGGCAGCTCAGGTCGTGAAAGGTCTCCACCCCTCCCAGCACCCGGTTGCCCGACCTTTTGATCTGGGCGGTGTTCACCAGGATCAGTTTCCTCTCCCCGGACTTGGTGACGATTTCCACTTCCTGGTCCATCAGGGGCTGGCCGGTGCTCATGGAAATGCGCATAGGACAGTTCTTGTGGCACATCTCGCTCCGGAAGATTTCCCAGCAGAACTTGCCCATGGCTTCTTCCCGGGTAAATCCGGTGATCTCCTGGGCGGTGTGGTTGAAGTAGCTGAGCTGCCAGCGGGTGTTGACAATAAACACCCCCTCCGGGAACTGGTCCATGATCTCATCGTGGCTCAGGCCCAGAAATTTAAGGGCTTGG
Organism: Thermodesulfobacteriota bacterium; assembly: GCA_040756315.1. Classification (GTDB taxonomy): domain Bacteria; phylum Desulfobacterota; class Desulfobaccia; order Desulfobaccales; family 0-14-0-80-60-11; genus JBFLZI01. The sequence continues at coordinate 19,891 of JBFLZI010000013.1, forward strand.
CTCAGGGCTTTGTCGTTTTGTCTTTCCAAGGCAATGATCGTGCCCATATCCATATTCTCCTCTGCGGAGAAAGGGATGACCGGTAGCGCCGGTTTCCCTTAACTCATCTACCGGAAACGGAACTGGTTCTTTCTGCCCGCGTCTCGGCTTCCCCTGGAGGGGGCGGCCATACCGGGACGGGAAACGGGTCAGGGAACAGTTGGCGTCAAGAAGACTACTGGAGGGCAGAAGACGATCGAGGAGGGACTCCGCCAGGGAGTTGGCGGCTGACGGCTGGCCGTGGCGGCTTACCACCATTACTCCGCAATCTGCATACATGGCGTGTCCCCAATGGTTGGGGAAGGACTATGCCGGTGTCAGGCGTCACTTGTTTAATTAATTTAATGATAGAGATTCCGACATATTTCTTCCAGGTTACATTATACAGCAAAGCAAGTTCCATGCCAAAAAATTTTTTATCAAGGGGACTTAGGCGGGGGCAGCGGCGGGCAAACCTGGACTATCAGCCCCGGACTTTCCCATAAATCAGAGTCAGCCTAGAAGCTGTTGCAAAACCTCTGCGGTGCCGGAAAGGTCATTCTGAGCGAAGCGAAGAATCTCGTATTTCTAACAGCTTGAGATTCTTCACTTCGTTCAGGATGACAGGGAAAATAGGTTTTGCAATAGCTTCTACCAATTCACCCGGAGGCTGTATTTCTTGATCTTTTGGCCCAGGGTCTTGCGGTTGATGCCCAGGATGCGGGCGGTTTCCTGGCGGCTGCCCTTGGTATGGCGCAGCACAAACTGGATGTAGCGCCGCTCCAGTTCCTCCAGGCTGTAGCCGCTGTCGGAAAATATTTGGAACTCTCCCTGGCGTTGGGAGATAAAACTGGGGAGATGCTCCGGTTGAATGATCTCCCCGTCTTCCAGAATCAGGATGCGTTCGATGGTATGCTCCAATTCCCGGACATTTCCCGGCCAGGAATAGGCGGAGAGCATCTTCAGGGCCTGGGGCGAGACCACCCGGAGGGGGCGGTTGACTTTTTGGCTGTATTTCCGGAGAAAGTGCGCCACCAGGAGGGGAACGTCCTGGGTCCGTTCCCTTAAGGGTGGCAGGTGAATGGGGATGACGCTGAGGCGATAATAGAGGTCCTCCCTAAAGGTGCCGGCCTCAATGGCTTCTTTCAGGTCCCGGTTGGAGGAGGCGATGATGCGGATGTCCAATTTGAGGCGCTTTTGGCTGCCCACCGGCATGAATTCCCGCTCCTGGATCACCCGGAGGAGCTTGGCCTGGATGTTCATGCTCAGGTTGGCGATTTCATCGAAGAAAAAGGTGCCGTGGTTGGCCAGTTGGAAGAGCCCGTGTTTGGTTTGGTGCGCGCCGGTAAAAGACCCCTTGACGTGGCCGAAGAGTTCGGACTCCAGCAGGCTCTCCACCAGGGCCGAACAGTCCACCGGCACGAATTCCTTGTCCGCCCGGGGACTTAAATCATGGATGGCCCGGGCCACCAGTTCCTTGCCGGTGCCGCTCTCCCCGGTGAGGAGCACGGTGCTGTTGCTGGGCGCGGCCCGTCGGATTTTGGCGAAGACTTTCTGCATGGCCGGGCTGGCCCCCACCAGGGAGGCAATGCCCTTGCCTTCCGGTCCGGCCGGCGGGGGGGAGGCGGGCCTTTGCTGAATCAGTTCCCGGGCCTTTTCCACCAGGGCTTCCAACTCATCAATCCGGAAAGGTTTCACCAAATAATCCAGGGCCCCCAGTTTCATGCACTCCACCGCGCCCTCAATATTGGGATAGCCGGTAATCATGATCACCAGAGTCTCCGGATAGTCCCGGCGGATGGTTTTGAGCACCTCCACCCCGTTCAGCCCCGGCATTTTGACGTCCAGGAGCACCAGGGCCGCCGGCTCCCGGGCCAGCATTTCCAGAGCCTGGTCGCCATGGGCGGCGGTTCTCACCGCCAGGTCCCGACGCAGCAACACCTGGGCGATGCCGTGGCGCACGGTGGCTTCGTCGTCCACGATCAGGACCTGTCTGGTGAAGTCAGTCTCCGGCATGCTCAAAACTCCGGCCACTGGGAGCAGAGGGCCATAGTATCCGGAAAGTGGTGCCCGCGTCCACTTCGCTTTCCACCGCCACCGAGCCCTGGTGGGCCTCAACGATGCCTTTGACAATGGCCAGACCCAGCCCGGTGCCGATCACCTGTCTGGTCTTAGGATGCTGGACCCGGTAAAATTTGTCAAAGATTTTGGGGAGCTCTTCCGGGGCGACGCCGATACCGTCGTCGCTTACCTGGATTTCCAGGTAGTCGCCCCGCAGGGCGGCGGCCACCCTGACCTCCCCGCCGTCCGGAGAATAGTTGATGGCATTGCTCATCAGGTTGGAGAAGACCTCTTCCAGTCCCCGGCGGTCGGCCCGAATGGGGGGGAGTCCCTCCGGCAGCGCCAATTTTAAGGTTACGCCGTGTTCTGCCGCCTTGGGTTGCAGGAATTCCACCAGTTCGTGGAGCACCTCCCCCAACTCCAGGGGGACCTGCTCCAGATGTCGGTGCCCGGCTTCAATCTTGGCCACGTCCAGAAGATCATTGATCAGCTCCAGTAAACCCTGGAGCTTGGCGCTGGCCCGGGCGAGCAATTCCCGCTGTTTGTGAGTCAAATCCCCGGCCAAACCGTCCAACAGAACCGCATGCTGCAATTTGATGGCGGATAAGGGGGAGCGCAGTTCATGGGACACCATGTTGACAAATTCGCTCTTCATCCGGTCCAGCTCTTTGAAGCCGGTGATGTCATGAAAGACGGTGACCGTGCCCCACACCTGGTGATCCGGACCATGAAAAGAGGCGGACAAGGCCCGCAGGTGGACCGATCCTTTACACAATTCCTGGGAAATACACTTTTCCGGCTCCCCGGGCTTCCAGGCCAGCAGGGTCCGGATGGCGGTCTGAAAGTCCTCATCCCCCAGATAATCTTTTAGGGGGGCTGGTTGGGGCAGGAGGGGGGGACAGCCCAACAGTCTGTGAAAGGTGGGGTTGCAGAGCACCACTTCCAGGTTCCGGTTGGTCACCAACACCCCGTCGGCCATGCAGTTGACGATGGTGTGCAGGCGGCTCTGTTCCATAGCCAGGGTGTAGAGATTCCGGGCCTGCTCCTCCTGGAGTTCCCGGGCCTGGCGTTCCAGGCGCTGCTTTTCCAGGGCCCGCTTGACGCAGAGGACCAGGTGGTCGATGCGGAAGGGCTTGGTGACAAAGTCGTAGGCCCCTTTCTTCATGCACTCCACCGCGTCGTCCACGGTACCGTGGCCGGTGATGATGATCACCGGAATCTCCGGATATTGGCGGCCCACTTCCTCCAGGACCTCCAAAGCCCCCATTACCGGCATCTTCAAGTCGCAGAGAACCACGTTGACCGGCTCCGCTCGCAGCACTTCCAGGGCCTCCTGGCCATGGGCGGCGGTGGTCACCCGGTAGCCTTCCGGCTGGAGGATCAGGGCGCAGCCGTCCCGGATCACCTTTTCGTCATCCACCACTAAGATCGTGTCCTGCTCGGCCATGATTTCCCTTCGCCGGCTTCCTTTGAGAGTCTGCTTGCGAATCCTTGATAACTGAACTCTAAGGGGGGTGCTCTTCTTCAGCCTTCCCAGGTCTCCATCAGTTGGTCCAAATCCTTCGGGGCTTCCAGAGGCAGTCGGATGGTAAAGGTGGTGCCGCCCTTTGGGGGACAATCCACTTCGATACTGCCCCCATGACGCTGCAAAACCCCATAGACGATGGACAGGCCCAACCCCGTGCCCTTGCCCGGGGGCTTGGTGGTGAAAAAGGGTTCAAAGATTTTTTCCCGAATTTTCGGGGAGATCCCCGGTCCGGTATCACTGAAGGTAAGGATCACTTCTTTTCCCCAGGAGGACGGCCGACTGGTAATAGTTATCTCCCCCTGGCCCTGCATGGCGTCCGCGGCGTTGATCAACAGGTTGGTAAAGACCTGTTGCAGTTGACCGGGATCGCCGATGATCTGGGGCAACTCCGGATCCAGGTCCCCGTGGATCACAATGTTGTGAAACAGGGCCTGGTGCCGGACGAGTTCCAAGCAACGACCGATAGTCTGATTCAGGTCGAAGAGCGTCTTCTGACCCAGGGATTGGCGGCTGAACTCCAGGAGGCGGGTGACGATCTGTTGGCAGCGCAAGGTCTGTTTGATGATTTCCTCCAGGTACTGCCGGCTGCCGATATGTTCCGCCAAATCCCGGGCCAGGAGTTCCGCATAGATCAGGATGCCGGCCAGGGGATTGTTGATTTCATGAGCCACTCCCGCGGCCAGCCGGCCCAGGGAGGCGATCTTTTCCGCCTGCACCAGTTGGGTCTGGCTTTCTTCCAGTTCCTGGCGCATGCGGAGATGTTCCCGCAGGTCCGAAAAGATGCCGACGCTGGCGACTTCCTGCCCTCTCTCGCTGATAATGGCCGCGGAGAAGTTCACCGGCACCTCTTCTCCCTTCTTGTTATAAAAGGTGACATGGGTGGTATTCAGTTTCCCCGGGGGACCGTATTGGTCGCTCCGCATCCGCCGCATCATCTCTTTGGCCACTTCCGCCGGATAAAACCGGCGAAAGACTTCGGGATGGCCGATGACCTCCTCGGCCCGATAGCCCAGAATGCGCTCCGCGCCTTCATTAAAGATCAGGGGATTGCCTTTGGTGTCCACCACCACGATGCCGTCCACGGAACAGTGAATGATATCGTTAAGAAAAATGTTGGTCTTATGGAGTTCCCGCTCGATCCTGATGCGCTCGGTCAATTCCCGGAGATAGATGCAGGTGAAGATGCTTCTTCCCACCCGGGCTGCGGCCATGCAGGTTTCAAAGGCTCGCCGCTCCTCCGGGGAGGACGGGGGTGGGTCCAGAGTGCTGCAAAATTGCATCTCTTCCTGGAGTCCCTGGTCCAGCTTCCGGCAAAGTTCTGCCGCCATACGCTGATGCTGGGGGGTGAGGACCTCCCCCAGATCATGGCCCACCAGTTCTTCCTGGGGGCGTCCGGCGATTTCCGCCATCCGGGGGTTGGCGAACAGGACCCGGTGGTTCTCGTCCGCCACCAGGATGCCTTCCTGGGTCAGTTCGGTGATCAGCTCCAACTTCCGTTCGGCTTCCACCCTGGGGGTGATGTCCCGAATCGCCTCGAACCCGCCGATGACTTTGCCTTTGGCGTCGGTAATGATGGACGCGGAGACCACCACGGGAATTTCCCGGCCCTGCCGGTCCCGCACTACCCGGCGCAATCCCGACAGGGGCCTTTTCCCTTCCATTACCTGCTTCAGCACACAGTCCCCGGTATCACACTGGACGGTGTTGAGTACTTTGCCGCAGGTCATCTTGCCCACCACTTCCTGGCGGCTGTAACCGGTGAGTTTCTCCATAAGACTGTTGATATGGGTCACCACCAGGTTGGGAGTCACCATAAAGAAGGGGGTGGGGAAATTCTCCAGGATGCTGGCCAGGGTGGCGGTTTGGCGTTCCAGGGCCGGGTGCCCCAGAAGGTCCGCCTGCAAGTCCCGGAGCACGACGAAACAGCCCCCCGTTTGTCCCCCGTTACCCCGGATAGGGGTGGCGGTGAGGGTGAGGGGAACCAGGTGGCCCTCCCGGTTCTTCAACCAGATGGGCAAGTGATGCAAGCTACCGCCTTCCTGTTGGCACGGCGCCGGCCGGTCCTGGTCACCTTCAGCCAATTGCCAGCCGGGGATTTGGAAACAGATAGGGCAGGGGTCTTCTGGACGCAGGCCGGGGCCGAAAAATTTTTCCGCCGCCCGGTTCATGAAGACCACCTTCCTGCGCCGGTCCGTGATCAGGAGAAGATCGGGAAAATCGTTGAGAAGAGGGGAATAACATACCGACAAGTCGGCAGGAAGTCCGCGCTGACCAGCGGCAATTTTGGCTAGGGTCGGCTGGTTGGGCTTTTTCTTCATCGTGGCTTACGGGCCTGATTGTCGCAACTGGACTTCCCGGTCATTACCAGGGCTCAAGGGGAATTCTATCAGATTCCCTGGGATTGTCGATAGTTAGCCCAGGTAAAATTCCCTTCTTCCCGATGACTCTTCTTCCGGTTAGCTCCGGGCTTGCCCGGCCCCCTGCCTAAGGCCCGGAGCCGGAGGCATATTGGGCTTCAAAGGTTTCTCCCAGAACCTTAACTGCACCGGCCAGGTCTTCCTGTCTGATAACCGCGGAGATGGAGGAGACCGTACAGCTAAGGGCCAATAATTGCACCTGAGCCGTTTCCAGGGCTTGCACCAGGGTGTCGGCGATGCCGTAGCGGTCGCCAAAATGAGGGCCGTGGAGGAAGATAGCCGCCACCGGCGCCCGCCGCCGGGCGGTGACCCCGGGAAGATGGGAGTGGAGCACCAGCTCCACTTCCGGGGCGCCGCGCCGGACCAGGCTGAAGTTGATCAGCAGACGGCCCTCCGGCTCCGGCAGGGCCACGAGAAAGGGCAGTCTAAAGCCCCGGTCTCCCAGGGCGATGAGGGCCAGACCCAGGTCTGCCAACGCGGTGGCCGAGGGCAGGGCCAGCTCCCACAGCTCCAGATCAGGCTGGTCCACAATACAGTAAATCTTAATGACCTTTTCCTGATAAGCCGCCACCACTTCTCTTAAGGCCTGCTCCGGCAGGATTTGAGCGGCGTAAAATTCGTCGGGAGTGGCGTAACCGGAGAAGGCGAACCGTCTAAATAAAGCTTGCACCGCCCGATGCCTGGCCCTGCCGGGCAGGACCGCGGAAATGGCCGCGGCGGAACTGGCTAGGCCGTAAAGGAGAATTTTGGCCCGAGACAGGCTGGAGATAAAGTTGCCGATTATTTCCGGACGCTTATCATGAGGGAAAAGGGTGAGGATGCAAGTGTCTCTATGGAATTGGACTTTACTGGCGGCCCCCTGGGTCTTGGCCAGGGTGTAACCCGCATCCCCCCCGGCGCCGGCGGTGCAGAAGGCCGCAATACCCGCTAATTCACGGCTTCGGCCCACATAGGTCAAAAAAGGGAGATTAATCTGATTATGGGCCAGAGGGCCCAGGACATTGGCCCCCAAACGGTTGGGGGGGCTGGGAAAGGAGGACACCAGGCAAGCGCCCTCCTCCGCCAGTTTAAGGCCCCCCACCCTGATCTGTTGGTTTGCCGTCGCCAAAGTTCAAAAGCGGCATAACTTTAAAGACACGGTTAGATGATCAATCTTTCCACCGCCGCCACCAGGGTGGCCGCGTCCACCGGTTTGGCCAGATAGTCCTCGGCTTCGGTGGACATGCCTTCATGGTGGGTGTAAGTGGTGGTGGGCACGGCCTCGCCCACCGCGGTGAGGAGCAACACCGGGATGCTCCGGGTGGCGGAATCCGCCTTCAGTTCCTTGCAGAGCTTATAGCCGTCCTTCCGGGGCATCATCACGTCCAACACCAGGGCGTCCGGGCGGCGTTGTTTAATGGACGCCTCTCCCTCCAAACCGTCATAAGCCTTGCCCACCTCATAGCCTTTGCTTTCCAGCAACATGGCTACGGTCTCCACCAGATCCGGATCGTCGTCCACGATCAACACGTACTTCTTAGCCATGGTAGGTCTCCTTCTTGGTTGTGGTTTAGGGTTTTGGGCAACAATACACCTGGGATAACCTTAAGCCGTACGGCGTCTAGACTGTCAGGGGGAGATCACCCTCCGTTTAATTGGGGCCGGGGATATAAGCCGACGCGTTCCACGATTTCCGGCACCTTTTCCTCCCATTCAATGGCCATGAGATGAAAACCTCTAACCCCCTCCACCCCTTTCAACTCCTCGATCTGTTCGATGGCCAGGTCGATGCCTTCCTCCGCCTGTTTTTCCTTGGGCACGCCCCCCATGCGCTTGACTATCTCGTCCGGCACATCAATGCCCGGCACCCGCTTTTGCATGTATTTGGCCATACCCACGTTCTTCATGGGGGTGATGCCGGCTAAAATAGCCACTTTTTCAAGGAGGCCCCGGTCCCCCGCCAGTTTCATGAACTGCTTGAAGGTGTCCATATTGTAGATGCACTGGGTCTGGACGAATTGCGCGCCCGCGGCCACCTTTTTCGCCAGCCGGGCCACCCGCATTTCCACGTTGGGGCTGGCAAAGGGATTGGCCGCGCAACCGATGAACATCTTGGGGCGTTCCTGGAATTCGTGCCCCCCCAGGAGGCGCCCTTCGTCCCGCATCATCTTCACCGTCTGGATCAACTGGATGGAGTCCAGGTCGAAGACGTTGGCGCAACTGGAGTGATCGCCGAAGTGCTGGTGGTCGCCGGTGAGGCAGAGGATGTTGTTGATCTCGAAGGAAGCCGCGCCCAGGATGTCGCTTTGCAGGGCGATGCGGTTGCGGTCCCGGGTCACCATCTGCAGCACCGGCTCCAGGCCCATCTGTTTGATGCGGATGCAGGAAGCCAGAGAGCACAGGCGGCACACCGAGGTCTGGTTGTCGGTGACGTTGATGGCGTCCACGTAATCCTTAATCAGATTGGCTTTGCGTTCGATGATGGCGCCATCGGCGCTCCGGGGCGGGCCCACTTCGGAGGTGACGGCGAAATGACCGGCGGCCAAGATCTTTTGCAGTTTGCTGGGGGTAGTCGCGCTCATATCCTCAAATCCTCTCTGACGATTTTCCGGGGACCTCCGTCACGGCTGGTCTTCCACTCCTTGGGGTCCACGGGTTTCTCAAAACGGTCCAACTGTCCCAGGGTTTTCAGGCGCTCATAGATCAGTTGCCAACCGCAGTCGATCTCCGGGTTGACTTCGCATTTGCCTTTGTCGGAGCCGCCGCAGGGGCCGTTGAGCATACGCTTGGAACAGCGGGCGATGGGGCAAATCCCTCCGGTCTCCGCCAGGATGCACCGGCCGCAGGCCTGGCAGCGTTCGGTATAGAGGCCCCGCTCTTCCGTGACCCCCATAAAACAGGTGTCCACCCCGGGGTAGATGACCTTTTGGTTGTATTTGTCCGCCAGGAATTGGATGCCGCAACCGCAGGCCAGGGAAACCACCGCGTCATAGTTGTCGATGCTGTCTGAGAGTTGGGCCAGGTATTCCGGGTCGCACTGCCGGGTCAGGGAAGTTTCGTCGATCTCCATGGGCTGGCCCGCTTGGGTGAAATAGAGGCGCAACGCCGACGCCAAAACCTTCACTTCCTTGAGCCCCCCGGCCTCACAGACGGTGACGCAGCCGTCACAGCCGGCGATAAGGAGCTTGCTGTAGTCCTTGACCATGCCAATGATTTCTTCTATGGGTTTGCCGATTGCCCTGATCATGCGGCTACCTCCCCCAGGGGTCTTGAGGCCTTGCCCTTAGCGATTCTAATGGGGCTGGGGCCCAGTTCCTTGATTTTGTCGTTCATTTCCCGGCAGATCTCGGCGAACCTGCCTCCCATGCCGGCGGAGAGGTTGTACATCTCCAGCCGGTCGCCGCCGAGACCCACCTGGTCCAGAATTTCCTTCACGCGCTTGACTCGCCTTTTGGCATGCAGATTACCCTGCAGATAATGGCAATCCCCTTCCAGACATCCGGCCACAAAGACGCCGTCCGCCCCTTCTTCAAAGGCCGTCAAGAGATGGATGATGTCCACCTTGCCGGTGCAGGGGACCTTGATGATCCGGACGTTGGTGGGGTACTGCAGTCGCATCGAACCTGCCAGGTCCGCGGCGCTGTAGGCTCAGTACATGCAGCAAAAGGCCAGAATCTTCGGTTCAAAGGCTGCCATCACCGGACTCCTTTAAAAGAGGGCTTTAATGTTAGCGATAAGTTGGTCATCTTCAAAATGTTCCAACTGAATCACTTTGGCCGGGCACTCCGAGGCGCAGATGCCGCAACCCTGACATAGGGCCTTGTTAATCTCGGAGACGTTGTCTTTGGTAATTTGGGGTACATTATAGGGACAGGCCCTAACACAGATGAGACAGGCGGCGCAGCGGGCCGGGTCCACCGTGGCGGTGACCCCGCTGATGGTCTGGGCCGTGTCCGCCAGAAAGGCCCCGGCCCGGGAGGCCGCGGCCAGGGCCTGGGGGATGCTTTCGCTGATGAGCTTGGGACTGTGAGCCGTGCCCGCCAGGAAGATGCCTTCCGAGGAGAAATCCACCGGCCGCAGCTTGGCGTGGGCCTCAATAAAGAAGCCGTAAGCGTTCCGGGGGACTTTCAGGAGAGAGGCCAACTCCTCGGTGTCCGCGGCCACGGTGGCGGCGCTGAGAATCACCGCGTCCGCCTCCATCTTGACGGGGACCTCCAGGACGTGATCGATGAAGGTAACGCTCAATCCCTCGCCTTCCACCCGCACTTCCGGGAGACGCTCCAGGTCGAAGCGGCTGAAGATCACCCCCCGGTTCCGGGCTTCCTGGTAATAGTCCTCCAACATGCCGTACATGCGCATATCCCGGTAGAGGATCACCACCTCTAGGTCGGGATTTATTTCCTTTAATTGCAAGGCGTGTTTCACCGCGCCCTGGCAACAGATGCGGCTGCAGTTGGGATTCTCCTCATTCCGGGAACCCACGCACTGGATCATGAAGACCCGCTTCCACTGGGCCGCCCGGTCCCGGTTCTCGTGGAGCAGCCGGCCCAATTCCAGTTGGGTCATCACCCGGTCGTCTTCGCCATAGAGGAACTCCTTGGGCCGGTACTCCTGGGCGCCGGTGGCCACCACGGTGACGCCGTGGTCGATTTTCCGCTCATACATGGCCGGCCCCACCAACACTTCCGTGGTGAAGTTGCCTTTATAGCCGCTGTAGCCCACGATGAGGGCCTCGGTCAAGACCTGAATCTTTCCATGGGACCGCACTTTTTCAATGAGGCCGTCCAGATAGGCCTGGACGTCCAGGCCCTCGATATTGTGGTGCACCTGGCGGGCCATGCCCCCCAGCTCTTTTTCCTTCTCCAGGACGATGGTCTCATAGCCCTGTTCCGCCAGATTCAGGGCGGCGTTCAGCCCCGCCACCCCGCCGCCTATGACCAAGGCCCGTTGGTTGATCTCCAGGGGCTGTTCCACCAGGGGTTTGAGCCGGGTGACCCGGGCCACTGCCATGCGCACCAGGTCCTTGGCCTTGGCCGTGGCCTCTTCCCGCTCCGCCATGTGCACCCAGGAGTCCTGGTTGCGGATGTTGGCCATCTCAAAGAGATATTTGTTCAGGCCCACGTCCATCATGGTCTCCTGGAAGAGGGGCTCATGGGTCAGAGGGGTGCAGGCGGCCACCACGATGCGGTTTAAGCGGTTTTCTTCAATCACCTTGGCGATGGCCACCTGAGAGTCCTGGGAACAGGTGAAGAGATTGTCTTCCACGTGGGCCACAAAGGGCAGGGTGCGGGCGTATTCCCGCACTTCCGGCACGTTGACGATGCCGCCGATGTTGATGCCGCAGTTGCAGACGAAGACTCCCACCCGGGGTTCCTCCCCGGCCACGTCCTTCTGGGGGGGCACCTCCTTGGTCCGGGTCCGGGTCCACCGGGCGGGGCTTAAAGACGCGCTGGAGGCCGCGGCCGCGGCGGAGGCCTCCATCACCGAATAGGGAATGTCCTTGGGGCCTTGCAGGGCGCCGCAGACGTAAACCCCCGGCCGGGAGGTGGCCACCGGGCTGAAGGGGTGGGTTTCCGGGAAGCTGTGCTTGGTCAGGTCAATCCCCAGACGTTCGGCCAACTGTTTCGCTGCCGGGCTTACCTCCAGGCCCACGGACAGGACCACCAGGTCAAAGACTTCGCTCTTTTTCTCCCCGTTTTCCTCCGAGTAGGTGATGCTGATACCGTCATCTTCGGCCGGGTCGAGAGTGTGGACCCGGGAGCGGACAAAACGCACCCCGTATTCCTCCCGGGCGCGGTTGTAATACTGCTCGAAGTCCTTGCCGAAGGTCCGCATGTCCATGAAAAAGATGGCGGTCTCCAAGCCGTTGTGGGCGTGTTCCTTGGCGATGACCGCCTCTTTGATGGCGTACATGCAGCACACCGCCGAACAATAGGAGTGATATTTCACGTCCCGGGAGCCTATGCATTGCAGCCAGGCGATCTTTTTGGGCTCCTGGTGGTCCGAGGGCCGGATCAGGTGGCCCTCAAAGGGCCCGGACGCGGAGAGTATCCGCTCGAACTCCAGGCTGGTGACCACGTTGGGAAAATTGGCATAATTGTAGGGCAAGATTCCCGAGGGATCGAAGGGCCTGAACCCGGAGGCCAGAATCACCGACCCCACCTGGACCTCCAGATTTTCCGGCCTCTGGCTGTGGTCCACGGCCTGGGCCTGGCAGGCGGCGACGCACTGCATACACTCCGAGCAGATGCCGCAGTTCAGGCACCGGGAAGCCTCGGCCAGGGCCTGGGCTTCGCTGTACCCCTGGGCGATTTCGTCAAAGACCTTGCAGGTGTGCTCCGGGGGCAGGGTGGGCATCACTTCCCGGGGCCGGCCTTCCTCGTCTTTGGGGATTTCCGCCCAGCGGGCGTGGGCCTCTTTGCCCTTCTCCCGGCCTTCCTTCAATTCCAGGCCTTGGAGAAAGCGGTCGATGGACTCCGCCGCCTCAATGCCGCCCCCCACCGCCTCAATGGCGATCCAGGGGCCGGTATGCACGTCCCCCGCGGCGAAGACTCCGGGCCGGGAGGTCTCATAGGTGATTTCATCCACTTCGATGGTGCCCCAGCGGGAGAGCTTGATACCGCTCTCGGCCAGGGGAGACAGGGCCGCCTCCTGGCCGATGGCCGGCACCACCATGTCCACCGGCAACTCAAACTCATCCCCGGGAATAGGCTCGGGTTTGCGCCGGCCCGAAGCATCCGGCTCGCCCAGGCGCATGCGCTGGCAGAGTAGAGCCGCCGCCTGGCCCCCCTTGGTGATGACCTTTAAGGGCGCGGCCAGATAGATAATCTCCACCCCTTCGCACAGGGCCTGCTCGATCTCATGGTGGAACGCGGGCATTTCCTCCCGGGAGCGGCGATAGACGATGGTCACCTGGGACCCCAGGCGCCGGGCGGTGCAGGCCACGTCAATGGCCACGTTGCCCCCGCCGATGACCGCCACCCGTTTCCCTACCGCAAGAGGCTCGCTTAGGTTATGTCGCCGTAAAAAATCCACCCCCTGGAGCACCCCGTTGGCGTCTTCTCCTTCAATGCCCAGGGCCTTGCCCAGATGGCAGCCCAGGCCCAGGAAGACGGCTTTGTAACCCTGGGCGGAAAGGTCGTCCAGGGAAAAGTCCCGGCCCAAGGCGGTGTTGGTTTTCAAGTCCACTCCCAGGCGCAGGATGTTGTTGATCTCTTTATCCAAGATGTCCTTGGGCAGGCGATAGTCGGGAATGCCCACCCGGAGCATGCCCCCGGCCTGGGGCAGGGCCTCGAAGATGGTGGGGCGATAGCCCTTGAGGGCCAGGTGGTAGGCGCAGGCCAACCCCGCGGGGCCGGAGCCGATGATGGCCACCTTTTCGGGCCGGGCCTCCACCAGGGGCTTGGGGAGAGTGGCCAGGTCCACCTGATCCGCGGCAAAGCGCTTCAAATTACAGATGGCCACCGGCTCATCCACCTCCAGGCGCCGGCACTTTTCCTCGCAAGGATGAGGGCAGACCCGGCCCAGGACCCCGGGCAGCGGCAGGCGCTCCATGATGAGCTGCACCGCCTCCTCGTACTTCCCCAGCTTGACGAGTTGCACGTAACCCTGGACATTGATCTCCGCCGGGCAGGTCAAGGTGCAGGGGGCCCGGTCCGCCTTCTTGATGGCAAAAGTGGAGGGAATGGCCTGGGGGTAGAGGCGATAGGTGGCCTTCCAGTCGGCCAGCCCGGCGTTGAACTCATCAGGCATGGCCACCGGGCAGACCTTGGCGCAATCCCCGCAGCCGGTGCACTTGGCGGAATCGATATAACGGGGCTGCTTGGCCAGGGTGACGGTGAGATTTCCCGGCTCCCCGGTTATCTCCTGGACCTCGGCCAGGGTGTGGATCTCGATGTTCAGGTGCCGCCCGCATTCCACCAGCTTGGGGGAAATAATACACATAGCGCAGTCATTGGTGGGAAAGGTCTTGTCCAATTGGGCCATGACCCCGCCGATGGCCGGCTTGTTCTCCACCAGGTGCACCAGAAAACCGGACTTGGCCAGGTCCAGGGAGGCCTGAATGCCGGCTACCCCACCGCCCACAATCATGACGGCCCCGGTGGGGCTGTCGCCGTTGCCGCCGCTCCCTTTGCTTTCCTGAACCGGTTTAGCTTTTTTCTCGGACATGTCTCTTTCCTATAAGCGAGATGGTGAAAAGGAACCTTTAGACCCCGGCCGCGGCCAGAATGCCGGGGAGTTTGTCCTCCCAGCCGATGGTGGAGATGAGGACCCCGGCATGTCCCTGTTCCTTTAGGGCCGCGACCAACTCTCCGGCGATCTGCACACAGACCCGGACCTTGTCCGGAGCCTCTTGAATCCGGCGAATGAGATTGGGGGGGATGTGGATCTGCAGATTCCGATCGATGTAGCGGGCCATGCCCACACTTTTTAAGAGCAGGACCGTGGGTATGAGAAAGGCCTGGCGGCCTTCCAGCCGTTTCCGGAATTTTTCCAGGATTGCCAGGTTGAAGATGGGAGGGGTGACAAAAAAACTGGCTCCCGCGGCCATCTTCCGGTCCAACTCCGCCAACTCCAGTTCCGGGGAGCTGGTGGCCGCATTCACCGTGGAGCCCACCAGGAACCGGGGCGCGCCTTTGAGGTCCACCCCGGCCAGGTCCCGGCCGGACTGCAAGGTCTGGATGGCGGCCAGCAGTTCCAGCAGGTCCAGGTCGTTGACGGCCCGGGCCTTATGATGGTCCCCGTGGGTGATATCCTCCCCGGTGACCGCCATGACGTTGTCCACCCCCAGGGCCTGGGCCGCCAACAGATCCGCCTGCAGGGCCAGACGGTTGCGATCCCGGCAGCAAACCTGCATCACGGTTTCCAGGCCTTTATTCTGAAGCACCATGGCGCCGCCCAGGGAACTCATGCGCATCACCGCACTACTCATTTCGGGAACCACGAAGGCGTCCACTTTGCGTTTCACCGCGGTGGCATTGGCCACCATAGAGGAGACATCAGCACCCTTGGGCGGGTCCATTTCCGCCAGAACCGCAAACTCCCCGGAGGCCAGCTTTTCTTGTAAGCGCATCGATTTTTCCTCTGTATTATTGGGATGACCGCACCATGGCATTGGAGATGGCCAGTATGAGTTCATCCAGGCCGAAGGACTTCACGTGATAATAGAAAATGCCCTTTTGCCGGACGCGACTTTCCTGTTCCGGATTATTTTCCGCGGCGGTGACGATGATGGGGAGATTGCGGGACAGACCCTTGATGATGGAAATGGCCTCATAACCCATGGTTTCCGGCAGGCAGACGTCCATGACCAGCACGTTGACTTTTTCGTTCTGCAAAGTCATGAGGACGTCCTTGATGTTGTCCACCGTGATCAACTGGTGCCCCCTTTCCCGTCGCCAGGCGTCCAGGGCTCCCGATAGTTCACGCCCCCGCTCGGCCACTAACAGGGTTCCGGCTTTTTCCGTCCCCTTCGCCGCACCCAACATAGCTACTCCTCGGTAGAGGTTGGGAGATTAATTCCCTGCCACCGCAAACCGCTTTCCCCAAGGATTTAGTGCATAGCCTGTGCCGGAAACCTGCTGAAGATATATCCTAAAAAATCAACAGGTTACCCAAAAAGCTCAAGAAGGGGGAAAGTGGCAAGATTACCGCCGGTAGAGTTCTCAGGAGGGCTAATTAGTGAAATTCACCACAGGTTTTGGTTAATGAGTAAAAATGCCGCACGTGTTACCAAATTACTCGCGGGACCGGGGCCGGCAAAGGGGGGGGGAGGAGGCAAGGCCAAATAAATTAAAAAGGGCACGGCCAGCCGTGCCCGGCAATTCTAAAGTATGCTGTTCGTCGGGGTGATGCGTGAAGGGGACTCTACTTCCAGCGGTCGGGTTCCAGGTCCGTGCCCGGTCGGTCCACGGCCCGGCGGTAGTCCCGTTTACCCATGCCGATGAGCACGTCCTTTTGGAAGACCAGGGGAGTATAGCCGCCCCGCACCGTCTCACTCCCTTCATAATCCATGTTATGGGTGCGGTAAAAGAGGAAGGTGAAGTGGCCCCGGCGATAATCCCCTTCCTCCCGGATGGGCGGGGGGCCCATGATGGACTCCACCTCTTGCCGGCTCATACCCAGTTTCACGTCCTGGAGGCGAAAGTACTGATTGAAGATGGCCTGGCTGGGCCATTGGGTGAGGATAGGTTCGCTACACCCGCAAAACAGCAACACTAGTGATAACAGCAGCCCCCGCCGAAACATGACCATCCCCTCCACGCTGGATTGTCTTCAATATAATGCCCCGCCAGGGCATCGTCAATAAAAAGGGGGGCCGCCTGGCAAATCTGAGAAATGTTCTGAGGCTTGTCGTCCTGGCTTGTCTTTCTCCCAAGCTCCGGCTTGGATACCGGGCAAAAGAGACCGGCAGGGGGGAAAGCCGGCCGGGAAAAAGCGCCTAGCTGATTTTTTGCGGCAATTTATTAAACTTGTCCGCGAACTTGTGGGTTACCCCAGGATCAGGCGCGCCCAGTCCGGATTTGATTAAATAGGCGTTAATGAAGATTTTATTCTTTAGATATACATAAGCCGGTGCCATTCCCCTGACCGGCCCGGTGTTATCGGCATATTGAATAATGACGTTTTTACCCAGGAGATATTCCTGCAAATAGGTCAAAGTCTCCTCTTTCTTTTCTACCCTGACTCCCAGAAACTGGATCATCTCTCCGGTATTTAATTTTATGGTATTCTCATTAATTATTTGGACGACCTTGGGGAATTTCCCGCGGGGGGGCGTGGCCAGGCGGGAATCCGGCGGCAGGGCGGCTTCCTGAATTCTGGGGGTGTAGTCCAGGGGCGGCAAGGCCATCTTTTTTGCCCCCCGGTTAACCAGTTGCAGGTTCTCATCAAAAGGCAACCGGTTTTTTATGCCGATTTTTTCCTGGATAGTCTCGGCGAACGCCGCGTTGATCTCATAGCCCCAGGCGTTGCGCCCCAGTTCCAGGGCCACTTTGACGGTGGTGCCGCTCCCCAGGAAGGGGTCCAGCACTGTATCCCCAGGGAAGGTGAACATCTTAATGAGGCGTCGGGGCAGCTCCTCCGGGAACATGGCCTCATGGGCGATCTGCCGGGCGCCGCCGAAGTGCCAGTGGCCGGAGAAGTATTCCTTCCATTCCTCTTTGCTGAGTTTGGCGGCCTCTTTCACTTCCCGGGGCACCTTCTTAGGCTTACCTGGCTTTTTGAATATCAGGATAAATTCGTAGTCGATCTCGATCAAACCACTGGGGGGATAGGGGTAGGAACCCATGACATTGGCCCCCCCGGTGGTCTGCATGGTGGTCTTTTTCTGCCAAATGATGGACCCCATAAAATCAAAGCCGATTTGCTCGCACTGGCTGATGAATTCGGCATGTAAGGGAATGATCTTATAGCGGCCATAGACCGCGGCCCGGGCGAACTGGTCGCCGATATTGAGGCAGAGGCGGCTGCCGGGCCTAAGCACCCGGAAACATTCCTGCCAGGCATAATACAAATCTTTAAGATACTCATGCAGACTCTGGCCGTAGCCGGTCTGGCCGGTGACGCCGTAATCCTTGATATGCCAATAGGGGGGGGAGGTTACCACCAGATCGATGGTCTCCGGCTCCACTTCCCCCATCTGGCGGCTGTCCCCGATAATAATTTTAGCCCAGTTATTCATATAGATAGTTTTCTATGGCTCCTTTGAGATTCTTCGCGGCGCTCAGAATGACAGAGGGAAGCAGATTTTCGCCTGGTAGCCACAGGCTTCCAGCCTGTGGCGAGCACAGGCAAGATGCCTGTGCTACCAGTGGTTTCCATTTGAGAGAGGGGGCCGGGGCTCTCACAGGCTGGGAACCTGTGGCTCTGGCCCTTGATTTCTCTCCCAAACCCTCTCCCCCAATCCCTTATAGGGTTTTAGAGGTTTGGTGGGGCCGGGGCCAACGGCCCC
>JBFLZI010000014.1:0-37673 GCA_040756315.1 Thermodesulfobacteriota bacterium
GTCGGGGCCAACGGCCCCGCCCCAACCAAACTTTTAAAACCCCATAAGGGATTGGGGGAGGGGGTAAGGGGCTGTGCCCCTTAGCCCCCTCCCCCACCTGCCCCAACACCGGAGGCTTGAGGGGAGTTATTAAGGATATGGTGACCCGGGTCTTGGCCGGGGAGGTGCGGGCCGCGGCCCGGCTGATGCGGGATTTGGATGATGGGGTTCCCTCAGCCCGGGAGGTCTTGAAACAGCTTTATCCCCAAAGTGGCCGGGCCCATATTGTGGGCATCACCGGCTCTCCGGGGGTGGGGAAGAGCACCCTGACGGACCGCCTGATCCAGTGGCTGCGGCAAGAAGGGAAGACCGTGGGGGTGGTGGCGGTGGACCCCACCAGTCCCTTTTCCGGGGGCGCCATCTTAGGGGACCGCATCCGCATGCAGCGCCACGCCCTGGATGAAGGGGTCTTCATCCGCTCCCTGGCCACCCGAGGGCATTTCGGGGGACTCACCGCCTCGGCCCGGGCGGTCCTCACCGTGCTGGACGCCATGGGCAAGGACTACCTCCTGGCGGAGACCGTAGGGGTGGGCCAGGATGAAGTGGAGATCGCCGCCACGGCCTACACTACTTTAGTGGTCACGGTGCCCGGTTTGGGGGATGACATTCAGGCCCTGAAGGCGGGCCTGTTGGAAGTAGCCGATATTTTGGTGGTGAACAAGGCGGACCGGGAAGGCGCGGACCGCACTTACCAGGACCTGCTCACCATGCTGGACCTGCGCACCCCCCGGGACCCGGAGGGGTGGAGGCCCAAGGTCTATCTCACCTGCGCCAAGGAAGATCAGGGGGTGGGGGAACTCCTGGCCGGGATCCGGGAGCACCGGGAATTTTTGCAGCAGGATCAAGGCCGGGGCCTGCTGGCGGCCCGCCGGGAGCGGGTGCGCCAGGAATTTTTGGAGCTGCTCAAAGAGGGCATTTTCGCCCAACTGGTGCGCCAGGTGACTCGGGACGGCCGTCTGGAAGGGATTCTAGAGGACATCCTGTCCCGACGCACTGACCCTTATTCCGCCAGCGAGGACCTTATTCGGGACACCCTTAAATCCCGTCAATGATCTACACCCTCCCTGAACAGTTGCTTAAGCCCGTAGCGGGAAAGCGAAGCGCATCCCGCCTTTAGTATTATGCCATCTCTAGAATTCGAACGATTGTCATTTTCTGCCCAGGCGAATAGATTGGGGCATAAGTAAGGTCTAACCGGAATTGCCGAAGGCGGGATGCGCTTCGCTTTCCCGCCATACATTTACTCCCGGACTTTAATACCGAATTACCTTTACAAAGATATTTTTGTCGAGGCGGACCTGCGTGTCCGTCCTCGAAGCCGGCACACTCCTGGGTGCATCCCTACATTCCCTTGGTAATTTTTTGACTGCAACTCGATGCAAGATGCAGGCGAAAGCCTGCGGCTACAGAAAAAAGGCTTAAAACAACAGGGGCGTGATCAATCACGCCCCCCGTCTTTTCATTAATTATTAATTTATTGGTCAGCCTTACATCGCCTTGGGGGCCTCCGGTTTGGGGGCCTCTTCTTTCTCCGGCGCGGCCTTTTTGGCCGGGGCCTTCTTCTTCACCGGCGCCCGCCGGGGGGCCGGCACCGGGAAGGCCTCTAAATACCGGCCCGCCACCCAGCCGATGATGCCCCGGGGAACGTCCCGCACTTTGGCCCAGCCGCTGGGGCCCATGCCCAGGATCTCCACCTGCTCATTGAATCCCAGGGTGGCAATGATGCGGTTGGCGGTGCTGGGACCGGCTCTCAGGGCCAGGCTGCTCACATTCACATAATAGAAAGGCGGACCCGGGCGCTCCGACACCGCCAGGACCGGAATCCAGCCCAGGTTGCCGCTTTTCAGGGAAACTACCCGCCACCAGCCCCGATAGTCCTGATCCCGCTTCTCCACCCGGTCGCCCCGGACCAGCATCTCAATGGGACGGCAGTTGTAATCGCTGCATTCCCGGAGGTATTCGTTTACGGAGGCAATATAGTAGGTGGCCGTCACTGGACTTGTGGTCAGCAAGTCGGTGACGATCCAGCCCACGGCCCCGCTCCTCTCCAGGCGCACCAGGGACCAGCCGTAATCGTTGGTGTCTTCCATTATCACCCGATCCCCGCCAAAGACCTGGGCGACAATACCGCATTCATCGCCGTAACCGGGACAGGAGCGCAGATAAGCAGTGGTGGGGGCGATATAATAATAGGTAACCGGGGGAACGTAAGGAGCGGGGGTCTCACAGGAACCTGCCAGGAGCAAAACCGCCAGGACCAGGATAAGCCTTCGGATGTTCCCTAAAACTCTCATTTATCTCTCCTTTGCCACTTCTTCCAAGGAGCGGATGCGCCACTGGCCCAGTTCCTTGGCAAAGGCCACCTTAAAGACCTGGGTAAGGTTATCCAAGGCCTGGGTGCGGCGATTCTGCACCTGCATCTCCCAGGTAACCTCGGCCAGGGCGTTATCCGGTCCCAGGGGTTGGATCCCTGCCAGGGAAAAGACCAAGTTGTTGAAATTGTAGTGTTCCCAATATTTTAAGGCATCGCTCCGCTTCTGGTCCAACTCCGGGTAAACGTAGGAGTAACAGCTCATGTAAAGATAGATATCTTTCTTGAGCTGGGCTTCCTTAAGGTTGTTAAGCACCTTTGCCAACTGGTCCGGCAAAGACGCCTCAGGCGCGGGTCTTTCCGGGGCCACCGCAACCGGCGGCGCCGGTGGCAGGGGCTTTCCTTCCACCGCCGGCGGCGGCGCCGGGGGAGGCGGCGGGGCGGTGCCCCGGCTGACCAGCATGATCAACAAAATGATGATGATCACCCCGGCTCCGGCCAACAAGCCCGTAACCCAGGTGGGCAATTTCTGGGGAGGCGGGGCTGCCGGAGGCGGCTCCGGCCGCGGAGGCGGCGGGGTTGGGGCCGGTTCCGCCTCCGGGGGCGGCGGTGCACCGGCGGGAGCCAGGGCCGCGTCGCATTTGTGGCACACCTCCTGGCGGGGGCCAACCCGAATGCCGCATTGGGGGCAGAAGGTGTCCCCTTCCTCCGGGTGGGCCAAGTAACTCTCGCAGACCTGGCAGTATTGTTGTCCTAGTTCGTAGGCGGTCTTACAGTGGGGACATTGGGGCATGGGGGCCTCCGGAGCCCGGCGGTCAAGCCGGTAAACCGCGGTAAATCAGGGCCGGGGCGGTCTTCGCCGCCCCCTTCTCTCCCTGATTTTTGACCATGAAACTTGAAAAGCCGGAAAAAGTCAACTGCTTTTTCCCCGGTGAGACCTGGCCGGGAGGTCCGGCGCCTTAGGCAAAACCTGTCAGTATCCCTAAGGTCAATCTGCAACCGCGGTAATAATCTTCCTTCTTTGCCCGCGAACTGGTATAAGATCAGGGCCATGCCGGGATATAACCATGCCTTGGTGGCGGTGGACGGCTCCGCCGCAAGCCTTCATGCCTTCAGGGAGGCTGCCCGTCTCCCCGGGTTGCGCCTCACCGCTATTGCCGTGGCGCCGTCAGGCCAGGCGGGCCTGGCGGGGGCAGAGGGCGGCAAAATCACCCCGAAGAAGCGGGAACCCTATGAACAGGCCCTGGCCGCCGCAGCCCGGTTGGCCCGGGACGCGGGCGTCCCTCTGACCACCCTGCTGGCGGAAGGCGAGCCCCAGGCCCGCATCGTGGCGGCCGCCGAAACCCAGGGCTGCGATCTCATCATCATGGGGGTGACCGGCCTAGACGCCCTGAAACTGGGGATGATGGGCAGCACCACCGCCCGGGTCATCGGTTTGAGCCGGCGGGAGGTGCTGGTGGTGCCGCCTCAGGCTACGCTCGGCTTCGGCAAGCTGCTCCTGGCCACGGACGGCTCCCGGTACAGCCGGGAGGCCGCGGCCCGGGCCCTGGACCTGGTCCAAGCCTACGGCGGCGAACTGGCGGTGGCGTCGGTCCTGGACCTGCCCCCGGGATTTATGGAGGAGACGCCGGAAGTGGCCGGGGAACTTCTGGAAAGGCTGAAAAGCCTGGTGGGGGAAGTGACCCGGAAGGCCCAAGGCCTGGCCCTGCCGTGCCAGGAGTACGTGCGCCTGGGCCCGGTGTACCGGGTGATCACCGACCTGGCCCGGGAGCTTAAGGTTGACCTCATCGTCATGGGCTCTCACGGCCGCACCGGCTCCAAGCGGCTCCTCATGGGAAGCGTCACCGAGCGGGTCATCGGCTTTGCCCCCTGCCCGGTGCTGGTGGTCAAAGCTTAATTGGTTAATTTATCTGCTTGATTATTTTTCCCTTTGTGGTAATAATGAAAATTCGTAAAAGTCGGTCCGGTTAAGAACCGGCGCTGAGAGTATGGTGATTTTATTCCAAGGAGGTTGGCATGACGGCTTTAATCGGTGGACTGGTCGCGGTAGCGCTGGGATTAATCGGGTTGGGCTTGTGGTTCGGGGATTTCCTCACTCTCCTCAAGGGAGGCATCCCTTTGCTGCTTCTTCTCGGCGGCGCCTTGGCAGTCTATCTAGGCTTTGAGGAGGCCAAAGACAAGTTTTTTAAGAAACCGGAAACCCCCGCTTATGAACCGCCCCAAGTGACCCCGGCCGAAGTGGAAAAATATAAAGCCGAAGTGGAAACCCTTAAGACCGAGATAGAGGAGCTTAAGAAAAAGAAGCCGGCCGCCAAAGAAAAATAAGCAGGAATAATCAGGAAGGGTCAGCCGTCCCCGGCCCCGCTTCCGGGGCCTGGGGCGATCTCCCCGGAAGTCACCCGCACTATTTCCCCGCCGGCCGTCTGGACCAGCAAGGCTCCGTCCGGCCCCACCTCTAAAGCCAGTCCCTGGATCTCCTTAGGACTGTGTTTTATCCTGACCATCTGTCCCAGAGTCACGCTGGACTTGCGCCATTCCGCCAGAATCTCCGGGAATTCCCCGGCCAGGAAGCCCTGGTAACAGGATTCGAATTCCTCCAGCCAGGCCTGCAGGATGAGGCGGCGGGAGAAGGTGCGCCCGGCCTCCTGCGCCAGGGAAGTGGCGCTGGCCTTAAGCTCCTCCGGCAGGCTCGGATTGTTCACGTTCAGGCCCAGCCCCAGCACCAGATACCGGACCCGGTCCGTTTCCGTTTCCATTTCCGTCAGGATGCCCCCCGCCTTCTTACCCTGAAGCAGGATATCATTGGGCCATTTGATCCCGGCCTCCAGCGCCGCGGCCCGGCGCAGGGCCCGCACCACCGCCACCGCCGCGGTCAGGGTGATCTGGGGCATCTCCAGGGGGGGGATGGGAGGACGCAGCAACACCGAGACGTATAGGCCCGAGTAAGGGGGGGAATCCCAGGTGCGCCCCAACCGGCCCCGGCCCTGGGTTTGGCCCTCGGCCAGCACCAGGGTGCCCTCCGGCGCGCCGCCGGCCCCCAGTTCCTTGGCCAGGTCATTGGTGGAAGGCAGGGTGGCAAAATAGTGGATGGGACCTTTAAGCTTATGGGCCTTAAGGCCGTGGAGGATCTCCTCAGGCAGGAGCTTGTCGGGAACCCCCAGGAGCCGGTAACCCCGGCGGGGTTCTCCGGTAATCTCGTAGCCCAAGGCCTTGAGACGCTTGATGCGCTTCCACACCGCGGCCCGGCTCAGACCCAACCGGGCCGCCAGGGACTCCCCCGACAAGGGGCCGGGGGCCTGGCGCAAGGCACTCAGCAAGTTCACCAGCCCGGTGTCCATTTCGTTAAGGTCCTTGAGGATATTGGGGGGAGGGCCAGGGAAGATCAGTGATCAGTGATCAGTGGTCAGTGAAAGCAACAGGCATCGAATCTGCTTACTGCTTAACTCACTGATTACTGTTTACTGTCCATCCCCCCTCCCCCAAAACCCAATCCCTTTCCTACCTGACGGCGCCGGTTTCGCTTTTATGCCGATCCAGCAATCGCCGTTTCAGGGAATTGTTATAGACCGCGGCTCCCAGCACCCCCCCTAAAATCAGGCCCACCACCGCGGCGGTGGGGGTGGGGGAGACCAGCAAGGCGATGCAGAGTCCGGTGAGGGCATAGGCCAGGGGGATATAAATCTGGGCCGCGGTCCAGGGGCAGGCCGGCACCAGGACGAGAATCAGCGCCAGGGCCACGGCTTTTCTGAGCCATCCCGGCAGGTGTGCTGGCCTTCTGAAGAGCATGCCGGAATTATCCTTCAATTTTTTAATAATTACAAGCCAGTAACCTAGTGTTGGTCCGTCGCGGTCCGGTTGATGGGTTATCTGAATAAAATTTGAAACTCAAAACTCGAAACTTGAAACTCACCTGCCCCCGCCCTACCCTTCCCCTCTCCGCCTCACCACCGCCACCACAGGTTAAGGCCGAAGACCAGGCCCATGCCCAGGTGCAGCAGCAGGGTGAGGCGGCACAGCCACCTGAGGTTCGCCTCCTGGTAATAGGCCCGGCGCTTGATGAGTTCCTGATTGAACACCGCCAGAATAATCAAGGCCCATAAGCCCAGCCGGGAGGGTAAAGGCGCGGCCGGAAAGAAGATGCCGAAACCCAGGCCGAGGATAGTGAGGAGATTAACCAGGGTGTAAGTCAGGGCCGCGGCCACCGGCCGCACCCGAGCCGCAAGGCCGGAGCTCCGGGGAGGGGCATCCTCCTGGGGATTAGGGAAATCATGGATCAAAAAGAGATTATAGCCGGCAAAAGTCAGGGGGAGGCCGTACAGCAAGGTCTCGGTGAGGAGATGGCCGGTTTGCAGGTAGAGCCCGGTGACTACCGGCAGCAAGCCAAAGCCCAGACCCCCCACTACCTCCCCCCAAACCCGGCGGTACCATTGGCAGGGAGGGGCAAAGTAGAAATAGCCCCCGAGAATTCCCAATCCTCCCAGGGGGATGGTCAAGTCCCCGGTGCGGCTGGATAATTGCAGGATCACCCCCAAGAGGGCCGCCAGGGCCAGAGAGGCCAGGGCCAGGCGGTGGGCGGTCCGGGGGGCCAGTGACTCCCATTGGGGCCAGCGCCCGGCCTCCGGCGCAAAGGCTATCCGGCTCAAGGCGGCCGCCAGAATCAAGGCCGCCAGTCCAACGGCGCCTCCCAAAAACACCGGCCAGCGGATCGGAAAACCCGCCACCCCGGCCAGGAGAGTGCCCAGTGCAAAGGGAACCAGGGCCGTGAGTATGATTAATAATATCAACTAATTACTCCCTAAGGGAAACCAGCGCCCCGGACCGGTGCGGGCCGGGCTTGCCGGGGCCAATCTTTAGGGCAGACCCTCCTCAATATTAATCGTTTTACCGGGTTTTGCCCATTTTTAATTTTGACAAAAGCGGCTCCATCAGTGATAATTTATAGGTTGGAAGGCTTGGGGCCGTTAGCTCAATTGGTAGAGCAAGTGACTCTTAATCACTAGGTTCGGGGTTCGAGACCCTGACGGCCCACCAGAGAAAACCAGGGGTTAGCCAAATCGGCTAACCCCTATTTTATTATAGGCTAGCATCTGGGCTAGCATCTTTCATCGTTCTACCGTTCAACCTCCTAACTCCTTCGCGATCAGAACCAGAGACTGACATACGCAACTTTTTTTGAAAATCCTGAAGTTAGAATCATTAAAAAACCGGTCCCAGCGGTCCCAATGGTCCTGGCTAAGGAATCATGTGGGTTTGCGGATTGCTAAGAAAGACCGATTCCCTGATGCCCAAAAATAAACGGTCCCCAATAGTGGTCCAGTTTCGGAGTCAGCCATCCAAATGTTCCCAAAGAATCCATGAAAGTCAGAAAATTTATCGCTGAAATCTCCACTGTTAGGTGTGACCTGCTTTCGTTTCTCCGGTCATTGGATCCGCCCAATGATTCAGACGAAGACATCTTGGACGAAGGGAAAGGCAAGGGTCATGAAAGTCAGGACGCCAAAACCTTGAAAAAGTTAACCAAGGTCTGCCGGTGGCCGCATGCCTTCCCAACCACTTCTCCAGTTCCACGACGACAGCTTAGCCATCGGGCGCTTTCGCTCCCTGATGCCTGCGTGCTCGCAGACATGGGCCACCCCCCTTTTCTTTTCCGCCGCAGCCTTCCCTTCCGCCGGTGGGCACTCGGGGAAGTCCAGAAATGGAAAAGGGGGGACTGGGACTCCTACCCCCTCGGGTTAAGAGGTGCCGCCCGGATAAAATTCAAAAAACTTTGGGAGGGATCCAGTTGCCTGTTGGCTAAGTGCACGCCTGCCTTTGCGTGAGCTAAGCGAACCGCCGATACGCGGTTCGGCCAAGTTAACATCTGATTAAGATAAAAACTTATCCCCACTTCCTGCCACAGAAGGGACACTGGTGAGTAGGAAGAGAAAGGAGATTGTGGGTGTAATAGGGAGGACCTCCGTGGTATTCGCTGGTGCGGGAGACATGCCCGCAATCCAAGCACACGTGACAATAATAATAGATTCCCCCGACAAAATTATTAAAGGTACACCAGACGTCATGGTTGGAACCGCACCGGGCGCAGGGGGTCTCCGTTTTTTCCGGGTCAGTCCAAGGGGCTGAAGGAATTCCTCTAAGCCTATCCAATTCGATACCAAATTTGTCTTTCAGGGTATGCACCACATAGCCCCGGGACATTTTTCTCGCCTCTCCTTCGATCTTAAATGGGGTCATTGGGGAAACAGCCGGGAGCGGCTGTGCTCGATCTTAAATCCGCCCCCTTATAAAAAACTTCACCTTACTTTTGCCAGAATTTCCACCACCGCTTTGGGGGGCTAATCTCGGTCCCGTTGAGGTTGAGTGCTGTTTCTCCTTCTCCGGGTTGAATTTGGTCTCTGATCTCTGGGGTGCTCTGCCCTGGCGGTTCGGCAGTGTCGTTAATTCCGGTACCGGCGGGGGCGAGGGCCTCCAGGTCGTCTAGGGTGATAGGGCGGCTGTCGTAGTAGAGCTGAAGGAAGCAGACCTGGCCGTTGGCCTGCGTGACCACCGCCCGGCCGTCCGGATAGAGCAGGCGGGCCGTACATGCCGAGGCGCCGTGCCAGATGATGGCCGGCCAAAGGTCGCATGCCAGAATGGCAGAGTTATCCTTCTCAGTCAAATATGCAGTCCCATAAACACGATTTGGACCATAAAATGCTCTCTTCGCTTCAGGGTATAATCGAAGGCCCTCGTCAAGCCCATAAACCTTCATGGGTTTGCCATCTTTATCCCAGAGCCTGATTGTCTTATCCTCCGACCAGGAGAGTATCCGCCTGTCAGACAACTCCAGTGCTCCCTCGACCTTATTATTATGCCCCTCAAGTACATTAAGGGGTTTCCCAGACTGGTCCCAGAGCCGAAGGGTCTTGTCCCACGACCAAGAGATTATCCGCCCGTCAGACAACATCAGCGCTCCACTGACGGAACTAGTATGGCCCTCTAGTTTGGCAAGGAGGTCCCAATCGCTGTCCCAGAGATACATAGGCCTCTGAGGATTATAAGCCCCAGCCTCCGACCAGGTGAGTATCCGGACGTCAGACAAGGCCAGCGCTTCTAATATCTGGCTCCTAGGCCCGGCCAGAGGCTTTCCGTCCCGGTCCCAGACTTTGGGGTCCTGATCAAACGACCAGGAGAGTATCCGCCCGTCAGGCAATTCCAGCGCTCCCGCGACCCCATGGCCAAGGACAGTAAGGGGTTTTCCATCCCGGTCCCAAAGCCGGAGCGTATCCAACGACGAGGAGAGGATCCGGCCGTCAGACAACACCAGCGCTCTGGTGACCCTATCGGTATGGCCTTCAAGGATACTAAGGGGCTGCCCAGACTTGTCCCAGAGCCGGAGGGTACTATCCCGCGACCAGGAGAGGACCCGCCCGCCAGATAACTCCAGCGCTCCACTGACCTCACGTGTATGGCCTTCCAGGACGGCCAGGGGCTTTCCATCCTGATCCCAGATCCTGAGAGTCTCATCATTCGACCAGGAGAGTATCCGCCCATCCGGCAACGTAAGTGCTCCTTTGACCATAGAGGTATGGCCCACAAGGACTGTAAGGGGCTTCCCGGACCGGTCCCAGATCCTGAGGGTACCATCATTCGACCAGGAGAGTATCCGCCCGTTAGCCAACGCCAGCGCTCTGGTGACCCAATCAGAATGGCCTTCAAGGATACTAAGGGGCTGCCCAGACTTGTCCCAGAGCCTGAGGGTCTGATCATATGAACAAGAGAGTATCCGCCCGTCAGGCAGCACCAGCGCTTCGCCGATTCCACCAGTATGCCCCTCCATGACGGCCAGGGACTTGCCATCCTGATCCCAGAGCCTGAGGGTCTTATCCCGCGACCAGGAGAGTATCCGCCCGTCAGGCAACGCCAGTGCTCCATCGACGTTAGAGGTATGGCCCACAAGGACTGTAAGGGGCTTCCCGGAGCGGTCCCAGAGCCTGAGGGTCTTATCCCGCGACCAGGAGAGTATCCGCCCGTCAGGCAACAAAAGCGCTCCCTTGACCCCAAGGGTGTGACCCTCAAGGACAGCCAGGGGCTTGCCAGCCCGGTCCCAGAGTCTAAGAGTCCAGAGTCTAAGAGTCGCATCCCTAAACCTAAAACTAAGCGCCCAAGAGAGGATCCGCCCGTCAGACAACTCCAGCACCCTCTCGACTACGTCTGTGTGGCCCTCCAAGACGGCCATGAGCTTCCCAGATTGGTCCCAGAGCCGGAGGGTCGTATCCCACGACCAGGAAAGTATCCGCCCATCAGCCAACGCCAGCGCTCCACTGACAGACTCAGTATGTCCCTCCAAGACAGCCAATGGCTTCCCTGCCTGATCCCAAAGCCTGAGGCAATTATCCTGCGACCAGGAAAGTATCCGCCCATCAGCCAACGCCAGCGCTCCACTGACCCAATCAGTATGACCTTCAAAGACAGCCAGAGGCTTCCCCGCCTGGTCCCAGAGTCTAAGAGTCGCATCCCTAAACGCCCAAGAGAGTATCCGCCCGTCAGGCAGCACCAGCGCTTCTTCGATTCCACCATTATGCCCCTCCAAAACGGCCAGGCAGGGGTCTATTCCCACCTGCTCCGGGCGCCGTTCCCGGCGCAGCCAGGGCCAGTCGCACTTGCCCCCGGCTAGGTAGAGCTCTGCCCCCTCAGTCACCGGGCTGTCGTCCGCGTGCTCTAGGGCCAGTTGCAGGAGGATCTTGTAAGAAGGCCAGTCTTCATTACCTCGCCGCAGGATATGGGCCCGCTCCCGGAAAAAGGCTTCCCAGAACCTGAGCTTCTCCCGCCATTCTTGGGGGAGTCTTTCGAAGGCCAGACGGTAATCTTCCAGGATGCCCTCCACCATAGCCGCCTTGGCCTTGGCCATGAGAAATTGAAAATCGGCCAGGCATGTATCCGCCAGTACCTCCCAGCGCCCGGCCATGGTCTCCTGATAAGGCTGTTCCACCACCTTCCGGATGTTGGGGTTCTGCTCTGGTGCATCCAGATAGAGAGGCAGGCTTTCGAAGTAGCTCGCCAGGGTGGCGTGAAATTTCATCGCTAAATCGCCCCCTTCCTCTAATCCCCCCTTTCCTAAAGGGGGGTAAGGGGGGATTTTTTCATCTGCGGCAATGGCCAAATATCGCTCTCCGGCATACTCCCTGAATTTCCCATGATAGAAGGTAATAATGGGAAGGCCGTCCGCGTTCCTTTCGCTGAGATAGGGCTCCAGGTCCAAAAATAGCCGGGACCAGACCACAAAGGGCAGTCTCTTGATCTCCTCTATCTCCGCCCGGTGGGCCGGATGGGACCCCTTAACAAAACTCTCCCAGTACTCCTGGTCAAAAACCAGGATATCCAGGATCTCGGCCTCGGTGAGGCCCCGGTATTTGCCGCTCAGGAGATAGCCGGTAACCTTGCCCACCAGTGCCGGCGTATGCTCTTTTTCCAGGAGGCCGAAATATCCGGCCAGGATACCGTCCACGTCGGCCGGCAGGACTTTCCCGTGATCATAAGAATGCCAATGCCGGGCCTGTTCAAAGGCCAGCTTGAGGTAGAGGGGCAAGCCGTTTTGGCTGAACTTGCCGATAACCTCGTTCCACTGTTCTCCGGTAAGTCTTCTCCCTTCCACGTCCAGCCATGCGCCTAAGAGGGCTTCGCCATCCGGCTCTGCCATCAATGGCAGCCGGTAAACCTCGGCGAAAGAGAGGCGGTCCTCCAGTTCTGGCAAGGCGGAGACCACAATCCTGACAGGGTCGGGCAGGTTGTGAGGCAAGAAGTCGAAGAGTCCCGATTGGAGCTGATCCAGGGCGTCCAGGAATATCAGCAGGGGCAGATCTTCAGTAGCCAGAGCCAGACACCGGGAAAATATCTCCCTCATCCCCCCATAGGTGCCCAGCTTCTTGTCGTCTTCGCCCTCCCGGAGGAGGGCTGTTAGGGAAGTGTTATAGGCCCCGGCGATCTCTTCGCAGACTTGCCGGAGCATGAGAAGCGGGTTGGAGGAGGCCGAGGTGGCGCCGATGAACCGGAAAATGATTACCCCATGTAATCCCCCCCCCCGGCATCCTCCAGGGCCTGGGCCATGAGGCTGGACTTGCCGGAGCCGGAGGGGCCTATTAAGGCAAATAGTTTGCCGCTCCCTTGCTCCAGGTAGGCCGCGATCTGCCGCCGCGGCTCCTCCTGGCCGGTAAAGAACCGGGTGAGCCGCCTGGCGAAGTCGGCCTGAAGCTGTTTCTCCCGGGTCAGTTCATCAGGGGCGATGATCTCTTCTAGTTCCTGGTTGATAACCGAGACGAGGTCCTGGTATACCTTGGCGGCAAAGGCCTCCAGGACACCCTCAGCGAATTGAGCGCCGTCGTGCCATTGGGCTTGGTACTTATGGATATGATCCTCAGGGAGTTTATCACCCAGCTCTTCCTTCAGGCCGTCCAGCTTCGCTTTGGCATAGGGGTCTACGGTTCCATCCGGCAGGAGGTCTAGGAAATCACCGGCTTTTTCGCCATGAGGCGGAAAGCCCATTTCCCGCAGATAGGCAAAGACATGATCTGCCGGGTCGATCCCGCCGGCCGGGGCCTGCAAGGCCCCGTTGATGATCTCCTGGTGGGTGGCCGCGGCAAAATACTTGATCCGCTGCTCCGCCGAGAAGGCGGTTTGGTCCACGGCCTTTCTTAAGGTCGCCCTCAGGCGGTCCTCCACCGGCTGCCATTGCTCATAATCCCGGTATTCCTCCCCCCGGGGCTTAAGGACATATTCCGGCGGAATGGCATTGGTGTCTTCCTGGTACCACCTCCATATCAGCTTCGCTTCTGCGTCACTGAGATGGGTCTGAAGTTCGGCCATTTCGGCGGAAGGGATCTTGTTAGGGACAGGCTGCCAGCCGTAGCGGTCACCGAGGAGCACGATAAAGTTAGGTCTTGGAGAGAGCCTTTGGCAGCGGGCGATCTCCGTGAGGCAGATCTCCATGGTCTTCTGCTCCCGCTGGGATGCTTCATTCACCCCCCAGCGCAGATCCACCGCCTGGAAAGACGCGCCCCGGGCCTCGCAGTATCTCTTCAACTCCGGGAAGACCCGCTCCTGCAATACCCGCCGCTCCGCCCGCATATCCGTGAAGGTGGAGCTGACAAACACCCTGAAGGTCTTTTGAGATGAAGGCATGGCCGGTTACCTTTTACTTTGCAGTGAGACAATCAAGTAGTTGAACGGCAATCACTCCATTTTGTAAATCTCAAAACCCATCTCAGACAAAAGCACAGGAATCTGGCGCACCGCCTGGCAGTCTTTGTCCTTCTCTTCTTCCGGCAACTGCTCCCAGGGCACCAAGCAGGGGTGGGTCTTCTTTTCGTCATTTCTGGGGGGCGGGGCATAACTCCAACCGGCCGTCATCTTATCTTTCAGCCAGCGGTCGTGTTCCATCCGGGCCAGTAATTCCACTTCCTCTACCGTCAACTCAAGCCTTGCAGGTTTCCCGCCCGTTGTTGGGCGAATACCATAGCCCACAACCCTGAGCTTCTCCGGTATCTGGTCGGCCTGTTGGCGGTTGGACTCCTTTAGGTCTTCCCTGAGGTTCTCCCAAGGCTGCATGGCTGGGTCGTCCGGGGGCTTTATGACCTCTTGATTTTTACGGTATTTTTCATGGATCGCCTGTGCCAGTTTCTCCCTCATGCCAATAACCATAAATCTCCCGACCTTTCGTTATTTATCTTAAACCCCGCTTGCTTCTTTGGGCACCAACGGGTAAACCTCAAAGCCAATCTCTGCTAAAAATTCGGGGATACGCCGCACGGTATTACGGTCTTTATCCTTTTCCACTTCCGGCAATTCTTCCCAGGGTAGTAAACAGGGGTGGGTCTTTTCCTTCTCATTACGCTTGTCCCCAAAGCGCCAGCCGGCCTCGACCCTTTCCTTCATAAAGCGGTCATGTTCCATGATGGCCATGGTCTCGATCTCTGCGGGGGTGAACGCATGCATTTCGGGCTGCCGCTCCCCCACCGGGATGACGCCGTAGCCGATGGCTTTCAGTTTCACCTTGGTATCCTTAGCCTGGTTACGGTTTGATTCTTTATAATGTTCCATCAACTTCTCCCACAGCTGCATGCCAGGATCATCCGGGGATTTTTTACCTTGATTATCCTCACAGAATTTCTCATGAATCTTCTGCGCCAGCTTCTCCACCATGCTCTCGAACACTTCCTCCTGAACCAGCAAGCGGCAAAACTGTTCCGGCTCCACGTGGAGCCGCAGCTGTTCCGCCGGAGGCAAGGCCGCGGGTTCGAAGACCCGGCGGCCACTCAGCCGGCTCATATCCACCACCGCCTCCAGGGACCGGGCTCCATGCTTGTAGCGGGTAACTTTGAGCAAGGCCTCCAGCACTCCCCCATCGATTTGCAGGTGACCCCGGCTATCAAAGAGATGGCTCGCCTTCCGCTGCAGCAGGCCCCGCAGCAGCAGCGCCCGTCGAATCAGATAAAGTCGGCCCTGGGTCTCCCCGGGATTCAGCCCCAAGATGTTGACATAGCCCTTGAGGCGGCTGACAAAGTCAGGGCCTTTGGCATCCTTGAAGGCTTTACGAATTGCCTCCTTCTGCTCTTCGGCCAGCTCTTTCTTGTCCAGATCTTCCCGGCAGAATTCCTGGAGCGTCTGGCAGGTGCCCCCGGCAAAGACAAAGATGGCCCTGCCGATGGGATGGCTGGTTTCTCCCTCCTTGAAACTGCCGTCCTGCATGGGTTCCAGGAAATACTTGAGCCAGCCTAGCTCCTCATTCCTGAATTTACTGTCAAACTCATCGAAGAAGACCAGAGGCACCTTGCCTTTGAGAACCACATCCCGCACCTGGTGCAGCGCCTTGATGAGGTCCTCCGGCACATTCCATTGGGAGAGGTTAAAATCCAGGCGCTGGATGTCGTCCTTGGCCACACTTTCCGCCACCTGGGTGGCCGTAAAGGATTTCCCCGAACCCGGCGGCCCGAATACCGCCAAGGACAATGGCCGTGGCTGGTGAACCTGTTGCAGATACTCCCCCATGAGGTTTTTAATGCTCTGGAGGCTCTCAATTTCCGTCCGGTCTAGGGTTGTGAGCTTGCCGAACCGGCCCACGGGCACGGGGTCCAGGGCCGTATCGGTCCCGGTGCGCGCGAAATTGTCGGCCACTTCCTCCAGCCGCTCCTGGGCTTGGCTTCCCAGAATAGTCCAGTAGTCGGGCTCGGCGCACTCCGGCGCGCCGGGGCGGGGCAGAGCCATGTCCTTAATCGGCGCTTCCTTTTCCCCTTCGAGGGGCTGAAAGATTTCTCTCCCAGGATAGTTCGGCTGGCTGTGGCTCTGGCCGAAGCCCAACTTTAAGAGTCGGCGGGAACTCAAGATCCCCTGACGCACCCCTTCACCTAGGCCCTGCAAGCCTGCTGCCACGATCCGGGCCGTGAGGGCTGCCACAAAGGCGATGCTCAGCCCGATCATGCCGCCTCGCCCCACCGTATCTTTAAATCCCCCTTCCTCCAGGAGGGGATCATAGTAGAGCTGTGCTTCCGGGCCGGACTCCCCCTGGTAGTAATGGATGGCTCCGTCCAGCCCGAAGCGGACGATGAGGTTGCGGCATTGCTTCAGGTCCTCCAGGTCCTGGTTGTTGGCCATCTGCCAGACAAAATCCATGGCTGTCCGTTCCCAGGAAAGCTGGCGGGAGATCTTCACGCCTTCGGCCCGCAAGTCATTGGCGCTGACCACCACCACCAGATTTTGGTCGTGGTCCCGGCGCAGCCGCTGCCACAGCCCGCCGGTTTGCAGGGGGCGGCTCATCTTGAGAATCACCAGGGGGTTTTGTCCCGGCGCGGTCACGGCCCGCGGCCAGACTCCCTCTTCATCCCTGAAGCCGTTGCCCGCGTCGTCCAGGACCACCAGGTCTACCCCGGCCTCATCGCCCTGCACCTTCAGGGGCCTGACCTTACCTTTCTCCGGCCCGTCATAGCCCAGGTTCTGTTTCACCCGGAACACCTGGTTCTTTTTATCTTTCTCCTCCGTGGTATAGGGGAATTCCTCCAGGAGGACCATGGAATGCAGGATGTTTTTGGGGGGGATGTTGGGCAGGTTCCTGAGCCTGGGGGCAAGAACCTGGGCTCTCGTGGCTTCCTGCACCAGCCGGGCCAGGAGCAGGGTGCCCCCGTGCCGGGGCGTCATGCGGGTGCCCTGATAAAGTTCCCAGTTCAGCGGCCCCGGGCCGCCTTTTCCTCCCGGGTCTTTGCCCTTGACCCGCCACATCAGCCAGTCAATGGTCACATCCCCGGCCACCACGATTCTTTGAGCCACGGTCGCCATAACGACTCCTTTCTATAAATCCGGCGATAAGGTCAGGTAATGGAAATTATTCTTAGCATGAAAACAGGGGTGTTTCCCCAACTATAGATACATTATTACATTATAAGGATGCTCTGCTTTTTGTTTCTCACCGAAAACCGAAAACTGAAAACCGAAAACCGTCATTTCTCCCCCCGCCGGGGCTGGGCCAGGGGGCGCCAGTCGTGCTCGAGGGTGAGGGGGTTGAGTTTCAGGGTCTGGCCGCAGTGGGGGACGGGGGAGTGTCGCCCCGGGGTGGATTGGGTTTCCGAGGCTGCGAATTGTGGGGCGCCTGGGGCTTATGGAAGTGCCATAGCTTGCCTCCCGAGGCGGAGACGGTCAGTAAAAAGATACCCTGGGAATACTCAATCTACATTTAGGCTATTGGACCTCGGCCTGAATCTGTTCTAATCTCTTTTTTGTCGTTTCTCTGGTTTCCTGGGTGACTTTCCCCAGCCTTTCAGGGTCTCCCAGGAGCTGAGTCACCTCATTTTTCAGTATCTCTTTAATTTCATCAATAACTACTCTCCTGGAATCCTCCCGCTTAACACCGCTTACTTCCAGTAAATGGTTGAGCTCCTTCTCAAACAACTCGATACGGCTGCGCACGCTGGGGGCATGGCGGGTAAAGATGGTCTGCCGGTAGCCCCTCCCCATGGTATCGGCCATCGCCTCTGCCAGAAACCAATCTCCCACAATGGTAACGTTGTGCACTTGGAGCATGCCCTTGTGGATGGTGATGACCACATTAGAAACGCTCCCGGACTCCAGAAACTCCAGGAGTGACTTGAGCCGGAAGATGTGGGTCAGGACGCCGAAGCGCTCAAAGCCCAGATACGGATTAATGATCAAGCTGCAGCCCTTTTCCCGGGCGTGCATCTCCAGCACCCGGCGCTCTTCCCCTAGCCACTTGCAGCGATAGTCGCTCACTTCCCCTTCTCTAAATTGCTCTCGCCACGCCGGATGGCTTAACGGTTTGTCCGGGATGCAAAAGGAACTCAGGGTAGCCTTCTGACGCACATGGGCAAAGACTCCTTCTTCCCCAATGCTCAGCCCCAGCACCCGGGTAGCGTAATCCACCATCATGATGGTCCGATCTTCCAGGAGTTCCCCGCACTCATATAGAGGCCGGGTTTCTTGCTTAGCCCGTATTACCAGCCGTTCAAAATTTTCCCGAGACATTTGTCTTTTCAGGCTTTCTGGGTCTTCGCTCAAAACGATGGCGTGCAAGTGTTGGAGCATCCCCTCAGGAACTTGTTCTTTGGATTTGCATACCGGCAACACCGGCACGTTCATGGCCATGGCGTAGCCGATCTCCTGGTGCACCCATACCCGCTCGCTGGACTCCTCGCTAATAATAGGCATAAATACATGGGCATGGGCGATGAAGTTTTTAATCTGCTCCGTGAACCCCATGCCATAGGGTAGGTTTTTGTCCCACAGCACGGCAAAGTCGTTGGCCTCCAGGGCCTCCACCACCTTCTGTGCCAGCTCCCGGTCTTGATGGGAGTAACTGATAAACACCCGATAAGTCTCCATGTTGATCTCCCGCCCGAAAGGCAGTTTATCCGGGTCTGATTAATAAGCCCTAAGACATTATAATCAATTCTGTAAATTTTTCTTTAAAACAGACAGGCTTACCCTTAGCCCTATCGGTTGTCCACGGTGAAGGGGTTGAGCTTCAGGGTCTGGCCGCATAGGGGGCAGGGGAGTTCCGTGCCCAGGGCTGCTGCCGGAACTTGGGACCACTGGCGGCAGCTTCGTAGGGCGCGTCTTACGCGCCATTATTGGTGCGTTACAATGTTATTAATATATCCTTATATCCTTGTTCCCAAGCTGGGCTTGGGAACGCTATTACCAGCCAAGTTTAACTTGGCGTTAATTGTCGTTCCCAAGTGCAACTTGGGAACGAGTGTAAGGAAAAGGTTCGGCGAGAGGATTTGGATATTTAAGGATTACTTCTATGTTTTAGAAGGTCTGAATTCCCGCATCGCTCCTCTCTTTCGCCCGAAATCCTCGGCTGCTCTTAAGGGTTCACCATGTCTTCTGGCTGTCCGGTCTTGGCGAGAACCGATCGCCAAAACATGCCGGTGCTGGGTATGCGCTTCCGCCCGAGTACCACCAGCTTGAGGGGGACGAGCACATACTCGGTAAGCCATTGGCTGATCATAAAGTCGGTGAAGCCAGCCATGGCATTATCTACTGCCAATATACCCAGCCGCTGGCCGAAGATGATGTCCGAACAGCTCGGGGGGATGGCCCGCAACAGGTGCCGGGGCTCATTGGTAAAGACCCGCATCTTCTTCCAATCGGGCTCGAACATATCATCCCTGTCGATCTCTGTTTCTGGAAGGAGGAGAGGCAGTCCCTGGCTGACGATCTTGAGCCCGGCGGTGCGGAGGTAATCGCTCGTCTGCCCCTGGATCCGCTTACCTTGTTTCCGGCATTCGTGAAATCTGAGGATCTCGTCCTGCTCCCTCCGGCTGAGGCCTATATCAATTGCGGGCTTCTGGCCCTCAGGAGCGGCGTACTGCGTAGCATCCGTAGGTATGGCGGTCTCCGCCAGGACGATAAGGCCATGCGGAATACGCTGGCGCCGCTTCCACATTTTCTTCTTAATCACCTTGGCCAGCTTGGTCATGCTGAAGTCCACCTCGGGGATGAGGGCCACATCGCAGTGCCCGGTGGGGCTGGCCAATACGGCTTGGCTGACCACAAACCCGGAGTCGGAGCCGAACAGTTGGAGAATGCAAAGGCGGGGATTGGAACTCACCTCCGTGTGCAATTGCTCGATAACCTCTCTGGCTTTTTCCACCGCGGAGAGAAAGCCGAAAGATTGCCAAACCCAAAGGATGTCGTTGTCCATGGTTTTGGGAATAGCCACCACGGACAAGGGTCTGCCCGGAGTATTCCTAGCGACACTCCAGAGCGCGTGCGCGGCTTTCATGCTCCCGTCGCCCCCAATCACGTACAGTATATCGAATTGTGAGACGCGCAATTTGTTAACGATATCCTCGAGTTTTGTCAGGCGGGTCTCTAGCTGAATAAGCTCATCCACCCGGGAGGTGCCCAGGATCGACCCGCCTTCGCTGGCGTGAGCCGAAGTTACTAATGCATCCTTGAGTTTGAGATCGTCATTGGCTGCCAGGGGTTTCATAGAGTCTTGAATCGCTTCGAAGGCCTGAAACCCGTTCCGCAATCCATAGATCTTGAGCCCCTTCTCCTGCTTATGACAACAAGCGTATAACCAGTGCCGCTGCACGATACCGTCAACCACCGCGTTGATGCCGGGCGCAATGCCACCCGAGACCAGTATAGCCACTTTGAGTTCGTCGGTGACCATGGGAGGAAAATAGAGACCCTGGCGGGGACCGGCTTCAGGAAAACATAAGCCCTGGCGAATCAGGCACCCGCTTGAACGCGGGTGCGCATCCGCTGGCTCGTGATACATGGTCAGCGTCGATGCCACCACCTTGTTACTGAGCGGCCGGAACTTTCCAAAATCCCTAAGCTGGTTCTCGTAGGCCTCTGCTCTATAAGTCCCGGGAGTCGCCTTTCGGTGGTAATCCTTCAAGATGTGTTCCCAGCGCTCCACCTCCGGCCAGGCGATGGAACAGCCATCAAGAAGCTTTCGATTCATTTCGGCCTGTTCTTCCTGTCCATCCTGTACCTGCTTTTGGTGTTCCCTTTGATCATCTTGCCAGTTTTCCCCGTTACCCGCGTCTGCTTCACCCTTGCCATGAGCCGCTTCTTGATCATCGGCTGCTTGGTTTGGCTTACCAGGGCCTTGCAAGTTTTGCCCCCGGGCCCTCTTTTTGTAAAATTCAATGATGTCTTTCTCGTAGGAGAATAGGTGCGGGTCCAAGGGAAGCCCGTCGATAGAGCGCCAGGGGACATTCAGTTTCCGGAGGATTTTCTGGGCAGTTTCGGCGGCTGCCCAAGGGGTTGGCTTATCGATCGAGATTTCGATCCCGGGCACCACGAGATTGTGGGTTTGCCTAAAAATTTCTTTTTCCTCTGGAGACCTTGCAATGTATACGACATGGAATCGAGCCGTTGTCTTGTATAATTGTAAATTGGCTTGTATTTCCATTACTTGCCAATCCGTCAGCTCCCCCCCGACAAAGACAACCATCAGCGGATGCTTTCTTACCTCTTCCTGAAGGACACTAATGTAGTTGTCTTTGTCTTGTTGTTTCTTGTTGTCCTCGAAGAAGAACACGTGATCCAGACTCTTTCTCAGGTGGCTGGCTACCTGAATCACGAACTCCCCGTCTCTGGAATCATGGCACATGAAGGCTCTCATCCTGCACCTCCTTCGGCCTGGGACCGATTGGTCCTTGATCTCCGGCTTAGTTCAAACCAACTGTGTAACCAAGCCGTGCGATTCTGAAAATGTTTAAGAGGCAAGACCCGCATAAGAAACAAGGTCTCTATGCAGATAAGAATCGGAATCCTTCTCTTTCTTTCAATCACGCTAGGCCCTACCGACACTTCGAAACCAATTCCCGAAATCCCGGCTAAATGTTTTAAGCAAGGGGGCAATTCATGGATAAGTAAAGCAGTTCATAAATTTGGTCACGTCTTTTTGCCACCATGAGCCGGAGGCAAGGAGGAAGCGAAGGGAGAGCAGCAATCTCAGGCCCCTGGCCTGGGACAACTTAGCAGTTGTTCACTTGAGAGTCAAGAAATTCAGGGATCAGCCTAGTTTCAGTCTATATTAAATGGTAAACTTTTGGGAAACTCTTTCGGCTTATGAATATCTCCCCTGAACTCTTGCTTTTGATGCTGCAAGTCAGCAGTTTACCTTAGCAAAGCCATCTACTTCAAACAAGTGACAGTAAGTCATCAATGATAGCTTGGGACTCATTTTCCAGAGTTTCTTTCTCCTCTTGGAGGTTTAGTTTCTCCTGAAGTTCACTAACAATAAACCCCAGCCGGGAAAAATTTCCATAAATAATTTTGTAAAGAGGCACTCTGGCCTGCTGTCTTCCCCAGGCCACTTCCTTTTCCAGGAAATCGCTGAAGGCCCGAGAAAGCCGGGGATAAAGTTTCAGGGCTTGCTGGGGCAGGTCATTGATGATGCTCCCCTCCAGCCGGGGGAGCTGTCTTAGAAAGGCCTGGATGGCAGGCTGGGGGTAGACCTCCCCGAAGAAGCGGAGCAGCTGGTCGTTCACGGCCCGGCGCAGGTCGCAAAGTTCGCCGCTCAGGCAGAGGTAGAGCAGCTCGATGGCTTGCCGGAAGTGCGTGAGACCGAAGTGGTTGGCCACCACCACCGCCAGACGCTGGTCCTCGTGCCAAGCCGCCTGGAAGACGTTTCGTCCCGCGGTGTACAACAGGTGGTCCAGGGCCCGGGAGGAGGCGAAGTGGCCCGGAGCCAGGATTGCCGCGGCGGCCTTCCGAAAGGGGGAGAGGCGGAGATAATACACCTCGTGGCCAAAGTGCATGAACTTGGCGAAACGCTCGTCCAGGAGGGGGTATCTGGGGCTCAGATGATAGTCTTCCACGATCAGGCTGTACTCCCCCCAGTAGTCATGATGGGTGCGGCAGAGATAGTACAACGGCATGCGATTCTCCTGCTGCCGGATGTCCAGGTACACCGTATAATTGCTCGCCTGGAAGAGGGCTTGCTGGAGGGCTACTTGGTTGGCCAGGGAAACCTGCTGGTCCCGGCCCCAACCTTTGATGGTGACCTTCTGAGTCAGCACTTCCGTAATCCCGGCCAGATCGTCGATTTCCCCCCCGTGCTCCTCCAGCTGACAGCGGCGGCCGTCATACTCCTGCAGGGTCTCCAGCAATGGTTCCAGAACAGGCCGGAGGTCTAAGATGGGGGGTGCATAATAACCTGGAAAGACGTTGCCCCCCACACAATAATGCTGGCTCCCCTCGTCCCAGGCATTCCAAGAATAATCAGGCCATTTGGTCTGGGACATCTGTTCACCCTCCTTTATGTAAGTGACATGGCTTACAGGCCATCCCTGTCTGTCCAGGCCGCCCGGCCCTAAGCCTCAGCACCGGGCCAGCCACCGCCGGCGTTCCCTGAGACAGGAGGAAACATAGGCGCTAATGCGCCCGGCCACGGCCTGGTAATCGGTCAGTTCCTCATCCGAGACCGGGATTACCTTATCCAGGAGACTTTCCAGGCCGGTTTCCCCCGAGACCCCCAGGGCCACCAAGGTGGTGTGGAGTTTTCCGGATAACTCGGCATAGGCCTGCTGAAAAAAGGCATGCACCTCTTCCGTGCCGCTCAAGCCGGAATGGAAGCTCTTATTGAACTTGCAGTCCGAAATGACGATTAAATAGACCATCTTGCCCCGGGCCAGGCGCCGGGCCTCCTTCAGCATGAAGGCCAAAGACAGGGCGTCGGACTGGGCCCCGCGGCCTTCGTCAGGCACCGAAGCCAGAGCCCGGAAGGCCTCGACCCGGCTTAGGGCCGGGGTTTTCCGGGGGTGGAAGATCCACCGGACCACCGGCCCAGACACGCCTTCCCGGACCCGGCCGCTGGTGTAAAGCCCGGCCAGCACCTGGATGTCGCTCCGCATTGTGGCGTTCAGCCAGGCCGCGGCCAGGATTTTC
Source organism: Thermodesulfobacteriota bacterium (assembly GCA_040756315.1). Lineage (GTDB taxonomy): Bacteria > Desulfobacterota > Desulfobaccia > Desulfobaccales > 0-14-0-80-60-11 > JBFLZI01. The sequence goes on from JBFLZI010000014.1 coordinate 23,246, forward strand.
ACCATTTTCATCTCCTCGTCGGAGAGGGAGGCCGATCCGTCGCAGGCTATGAGGATCACTGCCCGGCCCCGAGGGTCGGCCCGGTCGCGGATGCGGTACCGTTTAAAGATGGCCTCCGAGAAGTCAGCCTGGGGCAGGCGCGCCGGATCCAGGCTGCCGCTACTGCGCAGCCGCTCTGTCTCCGGCATCTCCTCCAGGCTGGGATACAGGTTTCGCCGTAAAGCCGCAGTGATGGGGTAAGACTCCTGCCGGAGTCTTTCGCAGGCTGGCAGATCATCAGACAACTCCAAAGGCTCGTCGAAAATCTCCCCCCGGCCCACCTCTTCACTTCCCAGGCGCAGGCACACTTCCTGACCGCTGATCGGGTTGCCTTTGATGGGGCCTTCCTGGAAGATGTTTTTCAAAAAGAGCTCCACCAGGTCAAAGCGCATATCCTCCCATTCCCGGGACTGACCCGCGGCTGCCTCCACCGCCCGGGCGAATTCGACCAACATCTGTAGGTCTTCGTCTTCCCGGGACTGGACGGTTTTGGGCCAGATGGTCACCAGGTACTTCACCAAGTCTTTGAAATCCCCCGTATCGAATAGGCTGGGAGGATGCGGTCCCAACAAGGGAGGAATGTCTTCAGAGAGCTCCGTCTCCTCTTCTTCCGGGCTGAAGGAGTGTTTTCCCCCCTGCCTGCCTCTGAGTGAAGGTGGTTCTTTCAGCCTTTCGGTTTCCGACTCCGGGTCTGGCAGGTAAGGGGCCAGACAGCGGCAAACCGCCCTGACCCAGTCCATGCCCAGAGCCAGCAGTTTGTGGTCCTGGGTGTGGGGTAGCCGGGACAGAAAGGGAGCGCAGGTCTCCGAGAGGTCGGTGAGCAAATGCCGGGTCAGCGGGTGGAGCTTGCCTTCCGGCCAGTCGGGCAAGAGGTCGCCGAAGAGAATCACCGCCTTGAGGATATCGGGCACGGACCGCAGTGCTCCCAGTTGGGAAGCAGCAAACAGCCGGTACAGTTCTATGGTAAAAGCCGGAGGATGGCGCCACAGGTCTTCCAGAAGCAGTCGGGTCTGAACGTGCCAGCAAACGATCTTGGCCATTTTTTCATAGACTTCATGATCCACTCGCACCTTGTCATGTTTGGCGGGATTTTCCAGATAATCCTCCAGGTGGGCAAAGAGAATCTGATCGGATACCCTGGCCTCAAACTCCAGGAACCCGGTGAGACCGATGGCCGCGTAGGCCGCCAGTGGGGCGGGATACGAGGTATAGCAAGGGCCGAGCTGAGGTTTGACCTTGGGTTCGAACCCGGTCTCCACTTGTGCTCCGGTCAGGGCTGCCACCCCCTTCTGGACCTTGCGAACGGCCTGATAAAAGAGACGCTGAGCCTGCAACCTTAGAAAGTAGTCCAGGCGGTGACTTTTAAAGGCATCGGCTAGGGTGATCCCGGCCCAGTCGGTTTTGGTCCGCCGGCGGCGGTACCCGGTTGAATAGCTGCCGGCATAGGGTTGAGGTTGCCAAGCGGTCATAGCAATTACTCCTAAAATAGGTGCCCCCACAGGGTGGAATCGTCCTCCTGGCTAGTGCGCAGTCCGAAAACCTGATTGAGAACCCCGGCCGCCACCTGCTGGTCCTCCAGGCTGGCATTGCCCAAGAGAGTGGCCAAGGCAACCTGGGGTAGGCTGAGGTGCCTCAAGTTTTGGGCCATTCGCAGGAACGCCTGGTAGCCGTAAATGGTAGGCGGGGGGACGGACCGCAGGTTGCCCTCCGTCTGCTGCTGCCGGATAAGGCCTCCCAGTTCCACGATTTTCATAATCAGTTCTTTATTTATGATGCCATTGCCGCCATATGAGTGTCCGCGGCGGAGAAGGTATTCCAGGATCATGGCTTCCTGGGCCGCGGAGAGGTAGTTGAGAGTGAGATTGATGGTAAAACGCCGTTTGAGGGCGGTATCAAGGGTGACCAGGGTATGCACGGCTTCATGTTCAGCCTGATAATTGCTGTCCGCCACCCAGGCGATCTCCTCGCCATTGAGGCGGCGGCCGTCCGGCAGGATAATGTCTCCCTTAAACATCAGGTTGAGTAGCCCCGACTGGACGCTGGCCGAATGGCACCTGCCAATTTCCCGCAGCCAGATTAGTGGAAAGAAACTGCCGGAGGAACCCGCCGCATCTTCTAGTGCCTCGATCAGGCAAGACTTTTCATCAAAAGTACTGGCTGCCTTAAGGGCCCGGCGGGAGTATAATTCCCCGGGTGTTTCGAACTTACACATTTCGATGGCATAGAGCTTGAGGGGCAGAGCCGAAAATCCCAGCCCCTCGCAAACTGCCCTAAAATTTTCCGGCACCAGGTAGAGGGCTTCTAACAGAGAACTCTTGGCCGTGCCGGTGGGGCCGGACAGGTGGATGATCTCCCGGTGCACGATGCCATAGACCAGGGTGTCCACAACCCACTTCACCAGGAAAAGGGGGTGGTGGCCGGGCACGGGCAGCAGTTCCACGATATCCGTCGGCCCTGCCTTAAGATATTCTTTGGGATTCCACACCCGATACACTGCATTTGCCATATGACCTCCTACCCTTCAGTATCGATGACGAGTTTTCCGTAGTCCCTCGCGGTTACACGCAGGATCTTTCCAAAAAGCGGGTCTCCCCTTTGCTGCAGGTCCAGAAAGGCCTGGGCTGCCAGGGAACGGCCATGTTCCAGGAGGCCCCGGGCCCCAAAGCTGGTGAGACTGATCTCCAGGGAAGACAGAAACAAGCGGCCCAATCCAGGCTCGCAGATGACCTCCCGGATAGAGCACTGCAGGCGCTGGGCGGCGGCGCGCACTGCCGCCACGATGGCCCGCTCCAGGATGACGGCCAGAGCCTCCCCGTCCAGGGGTTCAAAGAGAATGGGCGTGCCCACCCGGGACAGGAAGGCCCCGGACAGAACATTCTTCAGTTCCTTGACTACTCTTTTTTTCACCTCCCGGCGGGAGGGGATATTGTTGAAGCCGATTCCTTGACGCACCTGTTCGTCCGAGCCGCGAGGAAGATTCATAGTGAATACCAGGATCAGGTTCGCGCAAGAAAACATGGCCCCGGAAGCTGCTTGAGCTTCGCCGGTCTCCAGTGCTTGAAGGAATACGTCGGCCAATGAGGACCGGACATCCGCCGGCGCGTGATCCAGGTCGCTGATCTCAACTACCGCCCCGGTATGGTGCCTGGCCACCATCTCCAGCCTCCCCGCCTGATATGATCCCACTATGCCCCTGCCAGAGCCCAGGAGTTGGGCCATCCCCGTGTAACTGTTAGGGATACTAGCACAATCCACATTGACGTATGGTACTTCCAGCCGCCGGGCCATCAGTACTGCAGATTCGGACTTGCCCGTGCCCGGCGTTCCCTGAGCGCAGTAACGCAGGGGTTGGTGCAGAGGTCGGGTCAAGCATTCCATGCGGAGCCGAGCCACCAGCTGCTCCAGGGCCTCATCCTGGGCTAACAGATGTTCCTGGAAGAAAGGCAACAACCCGGAGTCAGTGAACACCTGGGAGAAGCGATCCTGAACCGAGGCCGACCGCTCCACTCGGGGGCGGGGGCTGAGTCCCCCCAGGGTCTCGCTCAAGCTGCTGGTCACCGCGATGAAGGAAGCGGTGCGGGAAGGTTCAACCTTTCGGCCCGCCGACCGGATGCTGACCATCCGCCTGGCCAGCAGGGGCAAGAGCCGCTTCTGCTCAGCCGGACTCTGGTCCTGCAGCGCCGCCAGGGCTTCGGAGAATAGCTTCTCCACCTCCGCGGCTGGCAGCCCGCCGCAACAGTTCCCGGCCTCCTGGATCACAAACTTGGTCAGGGTCTCTAACGAAACTTCGGGAACGTGGCGGACCACAGGCAAAAGAGGATCGCTACTGCCTCCCTGTCCGCCGTGGAATACCGCCTGGAGTTCGTCCAGGGTGCCGGTAAAGATGGCTGGACGGTTACTGTGAAACAGGGAGGCTAGCAAGTTTTTGGTGTCGCTGCCCAGCTCATAAAGGCTTGATCCCAGGCTGAGCCTGGGGGCCGGGACTACCACGATGCCAGGGGCCTTCAGGCTCAGTTCCACTAGTTTCTGGGAGTTGATGGCCGGCAGCAGTAAGCGTCCCAAGGTTCGCCCCCAATGCTGGCTGAGTCTGGCGCACACCGCCAAGGCAAAATCCAGGGCCACCGGGAAGGGCGCGGCCAGCGCCACTGAGGATGAACCCAGCAAAAAGTCCACCGTTTCTACCGCCCACTCACCCAGGATTGTGCCTGGCCCGCTGCTGGGATCCTCCCAGGCTCGGACCGGCTCCAGAATCTCCTCCAGCTCTTTGTAGAGTTTGGCCAGATGGGTCTCGTCCGGAATAACCGGCAATTCCTCCTGGAGTATCCGGGCCAGCTCTTCCAAGCGTTCCAACTCCTCCAGTAAGGCGCTGGCCCGTGACAGGGACAGGGGGGAAGCCTTGATGTTGAGTTCCACCGACAGGGAGGCTTCCCCGGCCCCTGCCTCCACCGGCGGCACCAACCGGGTCTTCTCCCCCAGACAAGCCAGGTGCCGAAAGAAGGTGCCGGACGAAACCCTCAAATCTTCCGGCCCCCGGAGTAGTTCACACCGGAGCCGGATGACGCCCTCCTCCAGGAGCTTGCCGCTCAGCGTCAGGATTCCTGGCGGGGATCCCTCTTTTCTCACCCCCTGGAAAGCCGCGCCATCCCCCGCCACCTGGAGGTCCAGGGACAGCCCTTTCCGGCTGACCTCGGCCACCTGTCGCAGGGCCTCCCGGGGCGCTTCATCGCCCCAGGCATTGAGCAGGTTAAGATTGGCCTCATTGGTTCCCATAGCGTATTTATCTACTGGTTGATGTTGCTGACCATGGTTCAGGGGGTTACCATCGGCTTTGCCCCTTATTTTCCATATTCTTTTGTCAAGAGGTGGATTACTATAGTAATGAAATGGTCATGTACTTAAGAAAATACCCCTCGCTTTCATCCCTGATCCTGACCCTTATGGCGGCCCTCGGCTGTCTAGCCCCACCACTGGTTATATCTGCGAAAACAATGCCAACAACTCATCTATCTAATATTATAGATAATTCAATAAGTTAAAAAACAGGAGTTTAGCCCCCGTCGAGATGTTCCGGTTGAGGTATTCATACAGGTACTTTGGTTGAGATGTTTCTCTATTTATGGTAGGGTGGCTTAGGAAACCAAACTGGAGAGATTTGTAAAATATTTAATGATATTAGTGGATTATTCCATAACAGGGTTGGGGCCATGGCATGGCATGAATTCTGCATTTTATAGGCAAACAAGGAGAGATGCGCTGGTCCTATTGGGTTGAAGTATATTGGTGGATTTCTCCTTGCCTTTACGCTAAGAGAAAATAAGTCCTCAAACTTGCCCCTTATGGGGGCGATTAAGGGGGATTCGCCAGGTTGAGTTCTCTAGAGGAAGGCACTATGAAGATCAAAGCCCTCAAATTTAGCCTTGATTCCTCAGATGTAGCACCATCCCGAATTGAATTGAACTACGCCGAAGACCATGATCTCAAAGAGATTAAGGAGAAAGAAGCTCCCGTCGCGTTACTCATCCGCACCTCGGAATTGACTAAGTTAGCAGAAAAATTTCCCAACCTGCTTGAAAAACTAGGAACAAAGCACCGAGGCAAAAGACTGGCTGATTATTTGCTCAAAAGAAAGAAGATACCGTTGATAGACGGAAATTATAAACAATCTTATAAGGTGGAATGGAGCCTTCAGAAGCTTCTTGAAAATGCTAGGGCGGAGAATGACAATAACCTCTATATCGTCGGAGCCAAGGACAGAATATTCGCTAAATTCTGGCCTGAGGCGATAGATGATGATGGTACCATGTCCGACTTTTCCTCCAAGTCCCTGGTGGAGCTGTTAACCCAAGTCGAAGTGCCCCAGGAATTATGTAAGACTTTTATCGGCACATCAGTGGAAGCCAAGCTGGTCCGCTGTTTGATCATGCTGGCCGCGGGCATCGACGACCATGTCTTGATTCTGGGTGATACCGGCACCGGCAAAGAGGTGGTGGCCCGAGCTATCCATGATTACAAATTCAGTAATAACGAGTTTTATCCATTAAACTGCGCGGCTATTTCTCCTTATCTGTTAGAGTCGGAGTTATTTGGCCTTCGAAAGGGCTATCCCTCTCTTAGTAGCAAAGTAGATAAAATTGGCCTGTGGGAAGCGGCCAAGAATGGCACCCTCTTCCTGGATGAGATTGGTGAGCTCCGTCCCGATCATCAGACCAAGATTCTGCGGGTCTTGCAAGAGGGGTATTTTCGGCGAGTAGGCGGCACCGAGGAGATTAAGGCCGAAGCCCGGGTGATAGCGGCCACCAATCGCGATATCTTTCAGATGGCAAAGAACGGCCAGTATCGGGAAGACCTGTATTATCGTCTGCGGGGATTTATCATCAGGACCCCGGCCCTCCGGGATCATCCCGAAGATATTCCTCTGTTGGCGCAATCATTCTGGCGGAATATTTGCGGGGAAAAGTATAATGACCTGCCCCCGGAGATCTACAGTAAACTCCAGGAGTACGGCTGGCCCGGAAACGCCCGGGAACTCAAAATGGTTCTCATTGGCCTTCATGCCTTTTTCGGAAGCGCTAATCTGACCCTCAAACATCTCAACGCCATATTCGCCTATGAAAGACAGGCGGTGGCCTCCAGACCGGAAGCGGTGGCCAAACCAGAAACAATTTGGCCCCGCCTTGATTATCTGCGCCATCTCCGGCGAATTGAGGAGGTTATCCGGGTAACTAAGGTAACTCTGCAGCCGGTGGTGCAGGAGCATAAGACCGATCTGCCCACGGTGACCGAGGTCCATAACGGTTTGCGATTCCACTTGAATGAATTGGAGGTTCTCTGCCTCCATCCTTCATCCTTCCCCAGTGAGTCCACCTTTTCCCTGGTCCATGACCTCAAAGGCAAAATCGCCGTTTTTCAGGGACTTCTCCCTAAAGACCTCCAACACGCTTTGCGTTACTGGAAAAAAGAATTGGCTGAAGGGGTAGAGAAAGTTCTGAGCACCATCGCCAGCGAGTTGCAGAAGTTGTTGGACAATCCCTGAGAGGTTCAACCACGCTGCCACCGAAATCTTGCAAAGGGCTGATTTTTTAAACCCCCTAACAGGCTGTTGGAAAACCATTCCAATTAAGCGGTGTCTTCTCTTTGAGGACGATTTTGGTACCTTTATGACGGGCACATTCTCAGAAAAACCTGGGCTGCTTACTCCTTTGAGGGCCGGTGGCCGGCCGAATTATCGTTTTGCCGATAGCTGCTTTACTTCAGGGAGACACCGCTACCGTCAGGTTGCGCATTCGCACCAGGTTGTAGGCTGCCGCGGTGAGGGTGAACATCCAGCCCACCCGTTCTATGCCTCGGTGCCGAGTTTTCCGGAGATTGCCCACGGTCTTGATCCAGCCGAAGATCTCCTCCACCCTTTTGCGCAGACGTTGACTGATGGCATAGCCCGGGTGGCGGGTAGTGCGGCCGTCGATGGCCGAGGCACGCCCCGTGCGGTTCTGGGCCACATGGGGCACAGCCTTGAGGGTACGCAGGGCTTGGACAAATTCATGGGTATCATAGGCCTTATCACCGCCCACGGTAAGGCGATGCCGGCCAGGAATGGCTTCCACCATGTCCGCGGCCGTCTCCCGTTCGGCGGTGCCGGTAGCCGCCGTCAGGCGGGGCGTGATAATCAGGCCGTGGCGGTTTTCCATGAGCACATGCCCCATGAAACAGAGCTTGGCCTCTTTGCCCTTGCCTTTCTTGAACAACCGAGCCTCAGGGTCCGTGGTGGAGGCATGGGTCCGGTTCAGGCGCCGCTCCCCATGAAAGTCCACCTCCGGGTTGCGACCGGCACCACCCGAGGGCGGCGGGGTGTCCTTGGGCCGGAAGCTCTTCAGGGAAGCCCAGGCCTCAATCAAGGTGCCGTCCACGGTGAAATGCTCGTCCGACAACAGGCCGGCCTGGGCTGCCTGCTCTTTGATGCGCCCGAAAAAGGCCGCGGCCAGGTCCGACCGGAGAAAGCGCTCCCGGTTTTTGGAGAAGACGGAATGGTCCCAGACCTTGTCGTCCATGGACAGGCCCACGAACCAGCGGAACAGGAGGTTGTAATCCAGTTGTTCCATCAACAGCCCCTCGCTGCGGATGGTGTACAACACCTGGAGGAGCAAAGCCCGGAGCAGCTTCTCCGGGGGGATGGAGGGGCGTCCCTCCCGGGAGTACATGGCCTGGAAGTCCCGGGAGAGCTCCCGCAAGGCCTGGTTCACCATCTGCCGCAAGGGTCTCAGGGGATGGTCTTTGGGCACCCGGGCTTCCGGGGACAGATAACTGAACATAGCGTCCTGATGGATGTCGTCGCCCCGCATAATCGCTGCCTCCAGATAACATATTGTTATCATTGATCATAACACCTTTTCAGACTTATAGACAGCGATTTTTGAGGGTTCTTAAGAAAAGAGTTTTTCAACAGCCTGCTAAGAAGGCGCTAGGGGACGAGCTTTATGGCCCGGACCAGCCGCACCTTTCGGATTTTTTGAGATCCACCTTCAGTGACCTGAAGGCGTAAAGGGGGCCTGCAGTCTTAACTCATTAAGAGCCTTGAATAAGTAAACTAGAGAGGAACAGTGGCCCAAGATTGGAGAAACGTCCGAGTCTTCATCAGCTCCACCTTCCGGGATATGCAGGCGGAGCGGGATCACTTGGTGCGCTTTGTCTTTCCTCGGCTGCGAGAGGAGTTGCTCAAGCGGCGCATTCACTTGGTGGACATGGACCTGCGCTGGGGGGTGACCTCGGAGCAGGACGCCCTGGAGGCCTGCAAGGAAATCATCGATGAATGCCGACCGCGGTTTGTCTGCATCTTGGGGGGACGCTACGGCTGGACGCCGCCGGGCCGGGAGGAGTCCATCACCGCCGCGGAGATTCATTACGCCGTCCTTCACCGCCTTCATCTGCAGGAGTACCGTTTCTTTTATTTCCGTGATCCCCGGGTGACCGCAGCCATTCCCGAAGCCGCAGCCCGAGACGGCGGGTACCGGGAATTTTCAACGCCGGAGGAGATTGCCCAGTATGGCCCGGACGAAGCCGAAGAGCGGGCCCGGCGGCGCACCGAGAAGCTCCGGGTCCTCAAGCAATACGTCATTGATGCGGGTTTTATCCCTTACTGTTACCCAGCCCGCTGGGATGAAGCCCAGAAGCGTCTGGTGGACCTGAAGGCCTTTGGGGATCGGGTTTATGCAGATTTGCTGTGGAGCATCGATGATGAGCTGGGCGTGGAGGCGCCTCCGGAACTGGACGAATTCGCCGCGGAAAACGCGGCCATGGAGGCCTTTGTCCAGGAGAGGGTGGCAGGCTACGTGGTGGGCAGTCGCCAGACCTTGCTCTCTGACCTAGCCTCTTTTGCCGAAGGCGAAGGCCAGCCCAATGTCTTAGTACTCACCGGGCCGCCCGGTTTGGGCAAGTCCGCCCTGCTGGCGAAGTTCTATCTGGATTATATCGGCTACCCAGACCACCCCGCCCATCCCCACGATTTGGTCGTTCCCCATTTTATCGGGGCCAGTCCCGGCTCCACTGATCTGCGCCGCACCTTGCGGCGTCTCTGCCACGAACTGGCCAAGGCTTCTGACCTCCATGAAGAGATTCCCCTGGACCTCAAGGAACTGATTCAGAAATTCCTGGGATTCCTTCAACAAGCCACGGCCACCCGCCGGGTGGTGCTGCTCATTGACGCCCTCAATCAGATGGACGCTGCGGGCAATGCCCATGCCATGTATTGGCTACCCTACGACCTCCCTGAAAATGTCCGGGTTATCGTCTCTTCTTTGGAGCATCCGGCCTTGGAGGCCTTGCAGCGGCGGGGGAAAGAGCTGGTGCAGGTAAAGGAACTTTACCCACTTAATGAAGATGACGGTTTAAACATCGTCTGTGGCTTCCTGCAATGGTATCGCAAAAACCTGGAAGCTGACCAGATCGGCCTGCTAATTTGCAAAGAAGAGAGCGGCAATCCTTTGTACCTGCTCACGGCCCTGGAGGAACTGCGCACCCTGGGCACATATGAAGAAATCACTCAACGCATCGAAGAATTACCTGGTCAGGTCCAGGAATTGTTTATATGGATTTTTCAACGACTGGAAAAGGACCCCGGCTTCCAGGATCAGGAGGGGCTGCTCATCGGCAAGGAACTGGTGCGCGACTTTGCCTCCCTCATGGGAGTGAGCCGTTACGGCCTCTCCCAGATAGAACTGGCGGAGCTCCTGGCCCCCGGGGACCCGGAGGCCGAGCCCCCCATCTTACCCGACCCCCAGGGCAACGTGGCCGCGCTCCTGCGCCTCCTCCGGCCCTACCTGATGCAGCGGGGGGAGTTGCTGGACTTTTACCACGCCCAGCTTCGAGAGGCAGTTGATGAAAAATATTTATCGGAGAAAAGGGACCGCCTTGAAGCACATCAAACTCTTGCAAGATATTTGGAAAACACAGGTGATCCTTCAAGTGATGGATCTTGGAAAAATATAAATCAACGAATTGTAACTGAGCTACCTCACCATTTAAAAGAAGGTGAATTATGGGATAATCTAATAAAAACTATAAATAACTTTATCTTTGTCGAGAACATTGCTAAACAATATCGATCTCGCTTGAATATATCTGATTTCTTAAAAGCTATTATCAATCAGATACCAGATGATGTAAAAAATAATAATATTAAGATATTAAATATTATGAAATCTATTGATTGGTTTTCTACTTGCCTTGAATTACATTTCATATATAAATGTGGCAGACTTGATAAAAGAGCAACATGTAAAGAATGTGGACGGCAATCCATTATTCATGGTCATATTGACATGGGCGGATCAGGAACCGATCACTATGATCATTATATTTCTTTTTGCACATCTTGCTTCTGGTCATGGTTTTGGGCAGGTTATGAAATGTATGGAGGGTCACCAGAAAAATTTAACTATGAAAATAATACATATTAATACACTGCTGTCCGATAGAAATTAATTGGGATAGTAAGTAAAAGGGCTTATAGCTACAAATCGGTGGTATGACGGCTACCTTCATAACGGCTTCTGGATCTCGGGGTCATGTGTTTCCATGGCTCCCCTTTTCAACAGATGACGAGGCGCGATGGGAAATTGGCTCCAAATTGCCGACCTTGGTGCTGCTAGGGTCAACCCTATGAATATCGGGCTCCACCAGCCTGTGAGGATTAGCGCCTAATGGACCAAACCTTGAGAACCGTACGCGTCTTTATCAGCTCTACCTTTCGGGACATGCACGAGGAACGGGAAGAGCTCATCAAGCGCATCTTCCCTCAGCTTCGTAAGCTGTGTGAGTCCCGGGGAGTGGTCTGGGGCGAAGTGGACCTGCGCTGGGGCATCACCGGCGAAGCCAAGGCGGAAGGCCAGGTCCTGCCCATCTGCTTAGCGGAGATTCACCGCTGCCGCCCTTATTTCATCGGCCTGCTGGGGGAGCGCTACGGCTGGGTGCCGGATGAGATTCCCCAGGAACTCATCGCCCAGGAGCCCTGGCTTAAGGAGCATCTCCACCGTTCGGTGACGGAACTGGAAATCCTCCACGGGGTGCTGCGAAACCCGGAGATGGCGGACCACGCCTTCTTTTATTTCCGGGACCCGGCCTATGTGGCTTCCCTGGACCCGGAAAAGCGGGCCGATTTTACCGAGGCCCCCTATCCGGAAGACATTGCCCGGTTTGGCCCGGAGGAGGCCCAGCGCCGGGCTGAAGGGCGCCGGGGCAAGCTCGCCGCCTTGAAGGAGCGCATCCGCCAAAGCGGCCTGCCCCTGCGGGAAAATTACCGGGCCCCCCGGGACCTGGGCCAGCTAGTGCTCCGGGATCTGACCGAAGTGATCGACCGGCTCTTCCCGGAAGGCTCCCAGCTTGCTCCCCTGGACCGGGAGGCCGCGGAGCACGAGGCCTATGCCCGCAGCCGGGCGGTGGTGGAGGTCCGGCCAGGGGAATTCTCCGGCGTGTACATCGCCCGTGAGAAATACCTGGAGCACCTGGACGACCACGCCCAGGGAGACGGCCCGCCCCTGGTGGTGCTGGGGGACTCGGGGGTCGGGAAATCGGCGCTCCTGGCCAACTGGGCCTTGCGGTATCGACCGCGGCATACCCAGGACCTTCTGATCATGCACTTCATCGGCGCCGGCCCCCACAGTGCCGACTGGGCCGCCATGCTGCGGCGCATCATGGGGGAACTGAAGCGCCGCTTTGAGATTCCTCAGGACATCCCGGACCAGCCCGACGCCCTGCGCCTGGCCTTTGCTAATTTCCTGAGCATGGCCGCGGCCCAGGGAAAGGTGGTCCTCATCATCGACGCCTTGAACCAGTTGGAGGACAAAGACGGCGCCCCGGACCTGGTGTGGCTGCCGCCGGTGCTTCCTGCCAACGTGCGCCTAATCCTCTCCACCCTCCCCGGCCGGCCCCTAGACGTTCTGACCAAGCGGGGCTGGCCGGCCCTGACGGTGGAGCCTTTGGAAGTACCGGAGCGCCGGCGGCTCATCCGCCAATACCTGGACCAGTACCGCAAGGAACTGAGCACCCCGGAACTGGAGCGCCTGGCCGCGGCGCCCCCTACTGCCAACCCCCTCTATCTCCGGGCCTTGCTGGAGGAACTGCGGGTTTACGGGGACCATTACACCCTGAAGGCCCGGCTGGACCATTACCTGACCGCGCCGGATGTTAAGAGCCTCTATGAGTTGATCCTGGCCCGCTATGAGGAAGACTACCAACGGGACCGGCCGGGCCTCGTGGGGGAGGCTATGTCCCTCATCGCTGCGGCCCGCCGGGGCCTGTCCCAGGCCGAGCTCCTGGACCTGCTGGGGGAGGAGAGGGAGCCGCTCCCTGGCGCGATCTGGTCGCCCTTGTTCCTGGCCGCGGAACATGCCTTGATGGACCGTTCCGGCCTCATCAGCTTCGGCCACGACTATTTCCGTCAGGCGGTGCGGGACCGGTATCTGAACTCAAAGGAGAAGCGCCAGACCGCGCACCTGCGCCTGGCGGACTACTTCGACCGTCAGGACCTGGAAATCGCTGGCCGCCCCAATTACCGCAAAATCGATGAACTCCCCTGGCAGCTAGCTGCTGCAAAGAACTGGGGACGGCTGTTTGATCTCTTGGCAAATCTAAATTTCTTCACAGCTGCTTGGGAATTAACAGACTTTAATCAATTTCAGGTGAGAAAATATTGGGCTGAGATAGAAGCCCACTCCCAGCTTCGAATGATTGACGCCTACTTCTCATTCATAACAAATCCAAATGCCATAAGGGACTCAGGTGCAGTGTTCAATATCGCCAGGCTATTTTGGGAATCCGGACGTGTTAAAGAGGCACGCCCGTTAATGTATCATCTGGTGGAAAGATACCGCACTGAAAAAACCAACAAAACTTTTAACGACATCTTATTATGCTTCGCAACCTTATTATTGGATGCCGGTGAGACTGGCACAGTAGAAAAGATTAACGTCGAACTGGAGCAAAAGTGCTGTGAATTAGATGATGAAATAGGTATTGCCCTATGTACAATCAATCAGTCAGAGATTTTGCGAATACGTGGCAAGATTCCTCTTGCCATAGATTTGCTTGAAGACGCAGCAAAATTGCTGAGGAGGCTTAATCGCAAGGTGGAGTTGGCCAAGTGTTTAGTGAAACTTGCTCAATTAAAGAATTTTTGGGGTCAAATGCAGAATCTTCCATCTGAAGTGCAACAAGCAAACACCTTGCTGGAAGAGGTTGAAAGGCTTAGCCGTGAATCCGGCGATGATGCAACACGTGCATATTGCCTCAATGCAAAAGGAGTAGGGTCATTATTTTTGGGGGAATTAAAAAAGGCACTGGACTTTCATCAACAAGAAGAGCTGCTATGCCGTTCTCAAGGAGATTTGGTGGGATTGCAACGGGCCCTGGGTTCTCAGGCAATAGTTCAATACCAGAGTGGTCAATTGCAAGAAGCGGTGCGGCTTTATGATCAAGCAATTGAGATTTGCCGTCAGATCGACAATAAAGAAGGTCTGGCATGCTGTGTAGGAGGAAAGGGACGGGTGGTACGCTCCTTAGGTCACTTCACTAAGGCTATGGAGTTACAAAAACAAGAAGAAAAATTGTGCTGGGAATTTGGGGGCAAAATGCAACTTGCCTGTTGCCTTTTTGAGCAAGCTATAACTGCACATCTTATGGGAGATTTCCAAAAAGCGGAAGAGTTGAAAAAAGAAGCACAAGCAATGTTTGAGGAAACCAATATCAAATTATAAGTAAAATTCCATTGAGGAGCATTTCTGTCCGGTTAAGCCCAAGTTAAGGCTAACTGGTTATTAACATTCATATTATAAGGTATGGGGCCGGGCGGTTCCAGGAGTTCCTGCAAGGAGCAGGTGCGAAACAGGTTGAGCTGCAAGAT
>JBFLZI010000015.1:0-35619 GCA_040756315.1 Thermodesulfobacteriota bacterium
AGGTCCCTGGCCCCTCCCCCCAAATTTACCCTTCTCCTAACTTGTCCCAGGCCAGGCGGGCGGCGCCCAGGAGGCCGGCGTCGTCTCCCAGTTTCGCCGGGACGATGGACACCGCGGCCGGGGGGAACAGGGTGAGGCGGCGGTAGAGTTCTTCTTCCATGGCGGTGGCGAACAGTTCCCAGGCCCGGGCGAAGCGGCCGCCGATAACCACCCGGTTGAGGCCCAGGAGGTGCACCACGTTGGCGATGGCCTGGCCCAGGCCCCGCCCCACCCGTTCGAAGGCTCGCAAGGCCAGGGGATCGTTCTGCCCCGCGGCCACTACCAACGTTTCTCCCACCAGGGCGTCCGGGTCGGTGCGCCACAGTTCCTGGAGCCAGGAAGACGCGCCTTGGGCCAACTGCTCCTTGACCCATTCCACCGCCCAAACCCCGGAGGCCACGGTTTCCAGGCAGCCCCGGTTACCGCAGTGGCACTTTTTGCCTTCGGGTTCTATGGTGGTATGCCCCACTTCCCCGGAAGTGCCGGCAGTCCCGGACCAGATGCGGCCGTTGAGGATCAGGCCGCCGCCCACCCCGGTACCCAGGGTGATGCCCAACATCTCGGAGAAGCCCGCTCCCGCGCCCAGCCAATGTTCTCCCAGGGCGAAGAGATTGGCGTCGTTTTCCAGGGAAAGGGGCCAGGGCAACTGAGGTTTCAAAGTGGGCACCAGGGGACAGGCGTTCAGGGCCGGGATATTGGGGGAAAAGACCACTACCCCTTCAGCGGGCAGGATGCGGCCAGGGATTCCCAGTCCTACTCCCTGCACCTCGGCCCCCAGTTCCTGGGCTTTTTGCCCACAGGCCTTAAGGTCCGCGGCCAGGGAAGAGAGAAAAATCTCCTGTTCCTGGGTGATGCCGGTGAGATGTTCCCAGCGGTCCAGGAGTTTGCCCTGCCGGGTCACCAGGGCCCAGCGCATATTGGTGCCCCCTAAATCAAGGGCGATGACTACCGGTTCTTTCGCCATAGGAGGTGACTTCCACCTGGAGATCGGGAATATACTCCAACAAACTGGCTGTCTCAATGGCCCCGGGCCGCACCAGGCGAGGCGGGGAACCGGCCAGGTCCACTATGGTGGACGGCGGTCCCCCGGGACAGGGGCCGGCGTCCACGATTAGAGAGACGGCCTCGCCAAATTCCTCCTGGACCGCGGCGGCCCTGGTCAAGGGCAGGCGCCCGGCCCGGTTGGCGCTGGTGCCGGTTACCGGCAAGCCCAATCCCGCCAACAACCGGCAGGTGACCGCCTGGCGCGGTTGCCGCACCCCCACCGTGTCCGTATCCCCGGTAATCAGCCGGGGCAACTCCGCCCGGGCCGGGAGGATCAGGGTTAGAGGCCCGGGCCAAAACCGGGCCATGAGCCGCCGGGCCGACTCCGGGACCTCCCGGGCCACCCGGAGCAAAATCTCCGGGCCGGCTATCAAGACCAACACCGGTTTTTCCGGAGGCCTTTCCTTGAGGGCAAAGAGCCGGGCCAGGGCCTTTTCCTGAAAGGCGTTAACCGCCAGGGCGTAAAAGGTCTCGGTGGGAAGCGCGACAATATCGCCGGCGTCAACCAAGGTCCGAACTTCCTTGAGCAAAACCCCGGCCTCTTCCTCCCGCCAAACCCAAACCCGACCCATAAGCCCATAATACCCTTCCCCACCACCCCTGACAAGACTTGACGTAATTTTCCTTAAAGGGATAATTAGGGAGATTGTGGGGGAGGGCCGGGGGAGAACCAGTAATCAGTGATCAGTAATCAGTTTCGGCAGATGCTGTTTTTGCTGATCACTGATCACTGATTACTGACCATCCCTTCGCCCAAAACCATTTCTCGAACCTTATTGGGCTTATGGAGATCAGACAGGAGTGTTACGGTTGTTTGGCGCGCCTGGTGGACCTGACGGTGGGTCTGGCCACGTCGGCGTCCGGGTTGCAGGAGCAGGCCCGGCAGGCGGCTTTGGCCGTCATTGCCCGGGAGTTCGGGCCTGGGGCCATTCCGGCCCAAATAGCCAATATTTTTCACCGGTCTATTAAGGAAATCACCGGCAATGTCGATCCTTTTGCCTCCCGCAAAGAGGCGGAGACCGCGTTTCTGGCCGATCTGTACGGGAAGATCGCTCCCGCTTATCGGGATGATCTGGAATCCTTATTGAAGCTGGCGGTGTTGGGCAATGCCATTGATCATTTCCGGGAGGAGGCCGAAGTAAAAGCGGAGATCATAGGCGGGGTCGATTTCGCGGTATCCCATTTACCGGAATTTATCGAGAGGTTGGCCGGGCCGCCCGGCCTTTTCCTTTATCTGGCGGACAACGCCGGAGAACAGCACTTTGACCAGCCTCTGGTGGCCGGATTGCGGCGTTCCGGCTGGCAGGTCCTCTATGTGGTTAAGGAAGGCCCCATTCAAAATGATTTGACCCGGGCCGACCTGTACGCCTCCGGTTTGGGGGAGGCCCTGGAGCCGGTGGTGGACACCGGCGCCCGGACGGTGGGTTTGGTCTTGGACGAAGTGGGGGACGCGTTTCGGGACATTTACCGCCAGGCCCGCATTATCCTGGCCAAGGGCATGGGCCACTTTGAGACCATGAGCCGCCTTAAGGACCCCCGGGTCTTTTTCCTGCTCCAGGCCAAATGCGGGCCGGTGGCCCGGGCCCTGGGAGTGCCCCGGGGCAGCTTTGTCTTCCAGCGGGCGGGGGGAATTAGTAAGCAGTGAACAGTAAACAGTGAGCAGTAAGCGGTAAGCAATCTCGGCACGCTATTGTGTTTACTGATCACTGATCACTGAATACTGAGTCACTGATCATCCACCTCCCCCAAATCCATAACGCCTCCCCAAACAGCCTCCTTGCCGGGGAAGTTTTGTCTTTTTCCCGAAGATAATGTAAAAAGAGGGGGTATTATGGCCGCTAGAGTCCGGGGGTGTTTTGCCGGTTGTTAATAATTAAGGAGAGGTATCATGCCGGAGGTGATAGTCAAGGGGATGAGTTGCGCTCATTGTGCCGGGGCGGTGCAGAAAGCCCTGGAGGGCCTGGCCGGGGTCTCGGAAGTGCAGGTGGATCTGGCCAGCGGCCGGGTGACTTTTGCCTCAGCCGGGCCGGTGCCCCGGGAGGAGTTGGCCCGGGTGATCCAGGCTGCGGGCTATGAACTGGCAAGTAGATGAATTTCTTAGGTTATTTTGAGATAAGAAGGGGTGCCTGAAGGGAGCCTGGGAAAGCCTATGAGAGTGTTGCTGGTAAACCCGGAAATGCCCCCTTCCTACTGGACCTTAAGGCAAACCTGCCGGCTCCAGGGCTGCAAGACCGTCAGCCCCCCCCTCGGGTTGATCACGGTGGCGGCACTCCTGCCCCAGGAATGGGAATTGCGGCTGGCGGATTTGGATGCCCGCCCTATGAAAGAGGACGACTGGCAATGGGCGGAGATGGTCATGTTTACCGGGATGATAGTCCAACGCCAGAATTTGCTCAACCTCATTCGGGAAGCCAAGCAGCGGGGCAAAACCGTGGTGGTGGGGGGGCCTTATCCCACTTCCATGCCGGAAGAAGTGCTGGACGCGGGCTGCGATTTTCTGGTCCGGGGGGAAGCGGAGAACACTATTGCCTTTTTCCTTGACGCGCTAAAAAAAGGGGAGACCGGCGGCGTCTTCCAAAATAGAGAAAAGCCGGACTTGACTACCTCGCCGGTGCCGAGGTTCGATCTTCTCCATCTAAATGATTATGTACTTCTCTCCGTGCAAACCTCCCGAGGGTGTCCCTTTGACTGCGAGTTCTGTGATGTGGTCAGCCTTTACGGGCGCAAGCCCCGATATAAGGAACCCCGGCAGGTCCTGGCGGAATTGACGGCCATCCAACGCCTGGGCTGGCAGAGAGAAATCTTTTTCTGCGATGACAACTTCATCGGCAATAAGGCCCATGCCCGCAAGATCTTAGACCGGCTGATTCCCTGGTCAGAAAGTAACGGCAGCCCTTACTCTTTCTGGACCCAGACTTCGGTGAACCTGGGCCATGATCGGGCCATGATCGATCTTTTGACCCGGGCCAACTTCAGCAATGTTTTCATCGGCATAGAGTCCCCGGATGAGGATGTCCTGGCCCTTACCGGTAAGCATCAAAATATCCGCCATCCTCTGGAAGAGACTTTGAATAACATCAGGGACAACGGTCTTAACGTGGTGGGGAGTTTTATCATCGGTTTCGACGGTGAAAAACCGGGAGCCGGGGAGCGCATCGGCTCTCTGGTGGAGGCCACCAATATCCCGGTAGTAATGCTGAACCTCTTGCAGCCGCCTCCCCATACCAAACTTTGGCGCCGCCTGGAGAAAGAAGGCCGTTTACTGGAGGGGCGGTTGCACGAAGCCGGGACGAACCTGGACTCCACCGGCGGGAGGCTGATTTATCTGCCCACCCGACCGGAAGAGCAGATTATGTCGGAGTATTTTTACTTGTGGGATTATCTCTATGAGCCTTCCCGTTTTCTGGCCCGGACCTATCGTTATATCCTGGCCATGCGGCCCACCCGCCGGGCCCTGGCCCAGAGCCGGGGAGAACCCGTCACTGATGGCCACCCCAGGAGAACCCTGCCTCTTAAGCAGAGACTAAAAAATCTGGTGCAATTCTTAGCCATTTCCTGGCGGCAAGGGGGGTGTCCCAGCTACCGGTGGCAGTACTGGAGACAACTTTTGGGGATCTACAGAAATAATCCCAGCCGTTTAGTAAAGTATATTGGTATCTGTGGTATTGGGGAGGATATGTTTTCTTTGAGAGAAACCCTGCGCCGGAAGATGTGGCCCGGCGATTCTGCCGGTGACCCAAAAGAGAGAGGCCAAGCCCGAAGCCAGGGGCGGAAGTGAAGCTAGGCTTCCCCCCTCACCCCCAAACCCTTTCCCAGCCGCTAAATCCCTCCTTACCGGACGCGTCCCTTTCCCGGATCTCAGCCCATATGCTCGATTAATCCCTGGCCGAAGGCCGAACAGGAGACCTCTCGGGCCTTGGGCAGCAGCCGGGCCAGGTCATAGGTGGCGATCCCGGCCTTGAGGGTGCGGGGCAGGGCCTGGTGGATGAGTCGGGCGGCCTCCCCCCATCCCAGGTATTCCAAGAGCATGGCCCCGGACAGGATCAGCGAGGTGGGATTGACCTTGTCCTGGCCGGCGTATTTGGGGGCGCTGCCGTGGGTGGCTTCGAAAATGGCGCAGTTGTCCCCTATATTGGCCCCGGGGGCCATACCCAGCCCCCCCACCTGAGCCGCCAGCGCGTCCGAAAGATAATCCCCGTTCAGATTAGGGGTGGCAATGACCTGATACTCGTCCGGGCGGAGCAGCACCTGCTGGAAGAGATTGTCGGCCAACCGGTCTTTGAGGACCACCTTGCCGGGGGGGAGTTTCCCCTGATAGCGGCTGGCCAGGACGGTTTCCGGGACCACCCGGTCGGGGAACTCCTCCAGGCCCACCTCATAGCCCCAGTTCTGGAAGGCCCCCTCGGTATATTTCATGATATTGCCCTTGTGCATCAGGGTGACGCTGGTCCGCCCCTGCTCCAGGGCATATTTTAGGGCCATGCGGATCAAGCGCTTGCTGCCCCACGCCGTCATGGGCTTGAGGCCCACCGCGGTGCCGGGCTCCAGGCGGCAGCCCAATTCATTATTAAGGAATTGGATGAGCCGTTGGGCTTCCGGGCTATTGGCCTCCCATTCCAGCCCGGCATAGACGTCCTCGGTGTTTTCCCGGAAGACCACCATGTCGATCTTCTGGGGCTCCTTCAAGGGGCTGGGCACCCCCGGATAATAGCGCACCGGGCGGATGCAGGCGTACAGGTCCAAAACCTGGCGCAAGGTGACGTTCAGGGAACGGAAGCCGCCGCCGATGGGGGTGGTGAGGGGGCCTTTGAGGGCCACCCGAAATTCCCGTAAGGCCGCCAGAGTCTCCACCGGCAGGTAGCTGCCCACCTGCTTGAAGGCCTTCTCTCCGGCCAGTATTTCCCGCCAACTGATCTGCCGCTTACCCCCGTAAGCTTTGTCCACCGCGGCGTCCAATACCGGTCGGGCTGCCCGCCAGATGTCCCGGCCGGTGCCGTCCCCTTCGATAAATAAGACGGTGGGATTATCGGTTACTTGCAAGCCCAGGGTTTGGCTCACCTTTTTGCCCGGTTCCGGGTTATGATTTCCCATCCCCTCCCCCTCGCCCCAAAGTTCCGGGTGTCTTTTTCCTTTAATTGACCAGGCCCTTTTTGAGGGCCTCCAGGCGACCGGCCAGGTCCACCGGTTTGCCGGTCCCGGAGGCCTTCTCCAGGGCGGCGGCGATGAAGGGGTCCTCGTCCTCTTTCCTCTCCGGGGCTAACAATTCCGTCTTAATCCTGGCCATCTCGGCGCTGGCCTTGGCCGTCTCGGTCTGTTTGTTGATGCCCTCCAGGACCACCTTTAAATTAGAACTGCGCTGCTGCAAACCGGCCAGCTTGCGGGCCTGCTCTTCACGTTTCTGGGCCAGCTTGGCCTCCATTTCGGCGCTTTTCATCTCCCGCTTGGCCTTCTCCACTTCGGCCCGATAACCCTGCAACTCTTTTTTCAAAGTATCCAGATACTCAGTCAATTGCTCCATATAGGCCTTGGCCTGTTTGGCCTCCTCCGCCTCCCGCTCCACCTCCGGGCGCATCTCCTCCAGCTTGCCCAGGAGTTTTTCCACACTGCTGCGGATAGCCGCGGCTTCCGGGTTATTCCCTTCCTCCGCGGCTCTCCTTTGAGCCTCCAGGTCCTCGGCGGCAGCCAGCATGCGATTATAGGCGGCGGTGGCCTGCTCCGCTTCCCGCTGTTCCAAATCGTAGGACCGCTTGGCCTGGACGTATTCCTGGGTGGCCTTGTCCAACTCCGCCTCCAGGCGCCGGACTTCCGCGGCGATGGCGCTGTCCGTGTCGTAACGCACCAGGGTCTCCACCACGCCCTCCTGAACCTGACCCGCCTTGACCCCCAGGTAATGCTTCAGGGTCTGAAAAAAACTGCCCATACCTGCCTCCTCGCCTAGTTTGGATTTTTTTGCCGGCTGACCGTCCTGAAATGACCACATATCAACTCAACTTCCACCCACGCCGCCTAAATGTAACATGAACCCCTTCATGCCAGCAAGAGTTGAGATGTGGGGGGAGGGAGTGATCAGTAATCAGTTATCAGTGATCAGTTATCAGTGGAAAAAGTACAAAAACTGATTAATGATCACTGATTACTAATTCCCCCCGCCCCTCCCCTCAACTCATTCTTTCATTCTCCCACCAGTTGGCCGCAGGCGGCGCTGATGTCAGTGCCCCGGCTTTCCCGGATAAACACCGGGTAATGGGCGTCTCGCAAGATTTCCTGGAATTCCAGGATGCGGTTTGGGGGCGGCGGTGAAAAAGGCAGGTGGGGGTGGGGATTAAACGGGATGAGATTTATTTTCACCCGAAGGCCCTTGAGGAGTCGGGCCAGTTGCCGGGCCTGGGCCGGGTCGTCATTGACGCCGTTAAGGAGCACATAAGCAAAGGTGATGCGGCGGTGCCGGGGTAGGGGGAAGGCCCGGCAGGCGGCCAGGAGAGTGTCCAGGGGATAGCGGCGGTTGATGGGCATGAGGGAGTTCCGGGTGTCGTCATCCGCCGCGTTTAAGGATACGGTGAGGTTAACCCGGACCTCCTGTCCCAGGCGGGGGATTAAAGGGGCCAGGCCCACAGTGGAGACGGTGATCCGCCGGGAAGAGAAATTCAGGCCCCAGGGAGCGCTGATGATGGTCAAGGCCCGGATCAAGGTGGGGAAATTGGCCAAAGGCTCCCCCATGCCCATGAATACCAGGTTGGTGAGGGGTCGTCCCGGGGGCAGTCCGGCGCGGACCGCCAATATCTGGTTGACTATTTCCGCGGTCTTAAGGTTGCGCGCCAACGGGCGCTGGCCGGTGAGGCAAAAGCGGCAGCCCTGGGCGCAGCCCACCTGGGTGGAGAGGCACAGGGTCAGGTGGTCTTCTTCCGGGATCAGGACGGATTCGATTTTAAGGCCGTCCTCCAGGGCCCAGAGGAATTTCCGGCAGCCGTCTTGAGACTGTTGGTCCTTGATCAGGGAAAGCTGGCTCAAGCGGGTGCGCCGGGCCAGTTCCCGGCGAAAGACCCGGCTGATGTCGGTCATCTCCTCAAAGTCGGTGACGCCTTTATAGACCCACTTGAGGAGTTGCCGACTGCGGAAGGCAGGCTCTCCCCAGGCTTTGATCACCTGGGCCAATTCTTCCAGGGTGAATTCCTTCAGGTCCAGGGGGGTAGGCATGAAAGGGGAGGGGAGGGGTGACGCGCTTATTGACCCCGGGCGCGCTCCAGGGCTTCCATGCGGGATTTGCACTCAATACACATGGTGGTTACGGGACGGGCGATGAGGCGTTTTTCGTTGATCTCGCCGCCGCAGATCTCGCAGGTCCCATAAGTGCCGTCCTCAATGCGTTCCAGGGCTTCCCGGATTTTCAGGATCAATTTGCGTTCCCGGTCCCGGATACGCAGGGTAAAATTGCGGTCGGTTTCCAAAGTGGCCCGGTCGGTGGGGTCCGGGAAGGGGGAGGCGGCTCCGGTCATCACGTTCAGGGTCTTATCCGCCTCGCCCAGGAGTTCCTGGAGGCGTTCCTGCAACAGTTGGCGGAAGAATTCGAGACGATCGGTATCCATCAGCGACTCTGGGCAGCCTCTTCCGAGACCGGCTGGGGGGCGGCGTAGCGATAATCACCGCTCTTCCCCCCGCTCTTTTCTAATAATAGCACATCCTGGATGGTAATGCCCCGATCCACGCCTTTGCACATATCATAAATAGTCAGGGCGGCGACGGTGGCGGCCACCAGGGCCTCCATCTCCACGCCGGTCTGGGCCTGGGTCCGCACCCGGGCCTGTACGGCCACGGCGTTATGCTCCGGTTCCAGGGTAAAGTCAATGTCAATGCCGGTTAAGGGCAGGGGATGGCAAAGGGGGATGAGTTGGGCGGTATTTTTGGCTGCCATGATCCCGGCCAGGCGCGCCGTGGCCCAGACGTCCCCTTTGGGCAGGTCCCCGGCCAGGAGCAGGGGAAAGACCTTGGGTCCCACCAGGACCCGGCAAGCCGCGGTAGCCTGGCGCCGGGTTATGGGCTTATCCCCCACTTCCACCATCTTAAGCCGTCCTTGTTCATCCAAGTGGCTGAACTTATTCATGGGCCGCCCGGGTTTGGCCTTCCTTCTCCAAGGAAGCCAACTCCTCCAAGATTTCACGCTGGGCCGGGGTCAGGTGTTCCGGCGTAGTTACCACCACTTCGACGATCTGGTCCCCCGGCTGGGACTGGGGGCCTGCTGGCGCGCCGGCCCCCAGGACCCGGAAAATCCGGCCCGTTTGCGTGCCCCGGGGCAGGTTCAGGAGCTGGTGGCCGGTCAGGGCGGGAATGCGGATCAGGCCCCCCAAAGCGGCCTGGGCAAAAGACACCCGGACCCGGCAGTGCAGGTCCTTCCCCCGGCGGGTGAAGCAGTCATGGGGCTCCACGGAGATGACCACTTCCAGATTTCCCGGGGGCCCGTTTTGGAAACCCTCTCCCCCTTCCCCGACAAAGCGCAGCCGGGCGCCGTCTTCCGTGCCGGGAGGGATGTGGAGTTGATAATGCTCGGTCTTTAAGCGGTAGCCCTGGCCGTGACAGTGGGAACAGGGCTGTTGGTTGATTTTCCCCTGTCCCTGGCAGCGCCGGCATACCGGCCCCCGGCGCAGCAGACCGGGTCCCAAGGGGAGGCGGCCGCGGCCCTGGCAATCCGGGCAGATTTGGGAGTCTCCCAGGGGCGAGGTGCCGGTGCTGCCGCAGGGACCACAGTTCAAGCGGCGGGGCACGGAAATTACGGTTTCCATGCCCAGGATGGCTCCGGTAAAAGGTATCCGAAGATCATAGCGGAAATCGGCCCCGGCTGATTTGATCAGAGAGGCGCTGGCGCGGGATATGCCGAAGATTTCTTCAAAGAGTTCGTCGGAAACCGAAAAGTCGGTTTTAGAATAGCTTGGCTGGCTGCGGCGGGATCTGGTCCGGGCGGCCCGGAGGGCTTCATAGGCCTCCAATATTTGGCGAAACCGGTCGGCCGCCCCGGAATTGCCGGGGTTCCGATCCGGGTGGTACTGCCAGGCCAGGGTCCGGAAGCGGCGGCGAATCTCTTCCCAACCGGCGTTCGGCGTCACTCCTAATAGACGATAATGATCCCGCTTCTTCATGGGTGCGGCGTTCTCTCGGAGTCGCCTTCCCGGAGTTGCCGGGCCAATGCCTCGGCCTTCTCCGTCTCCCCGGCCTGCTGGTAGGCCTGCCGGGCGAAGTGGAGTTTGCCCAACTTACGGGCCTGCTCGGCCAGCCGGCGCCAAACCTCCGGCGCCTGCTTGCCTAACCGGGCCAACAGAAAGGCGTCTCCGTTCTCAACACAGTGGTCCTTGATCTTTTCCAGACCCGGCTGGAAGTCTGCCTTTTGGAAAAATTCCAGGGCATCTTCCCACCAACCCAGGTCCCAAAATTTTTCCCCGTATTCCCGGCATAAGTCCGGGCTTAACTCTTTTTCGTTGAGGAGCCGCCTTTTCTTTAAACAATCAGGCACTCCTTTCGGTAAAATCTTGGGACTACGCAGCAGCATGGCCGGGTTATTTCCGTTTTTCAGGGAACCTATAAAATTTCTTTATAAATTATCTCATCCCGTCTGTAAACCGTAAATTTCTGATTAATTCTGCTCATCCAAAAAGGTTCAGTAAGTTCCCCCCGCAAGCCGGCTAATAAACCGTTGTTCCTTTCCGGCGGAAGGCCCTTAGACTGCTACACCCATGGGCAATGCGCGATTTTCCTTAAATTGAGAATTACCTTTTACTTAATCAACAGGTTTTACGATAGCCTAGAATAACCGGGAAATCATCCCGGCGCGCCGGGATTTCCGGGAAAAAGCAAATCTTATTTCTCCTTGGGAAAAAATTGACTTTCCCGTTGCCATTGAGTAACATAGATAAACTATAAATCACTAATGATTCCGCCAGGTTTACCTAATGATAGTAACGTGCGGTGAATGCCAGACCAGCTATAATCTGGACGCCAGCCTGATTAAAGGGGAGAGGGCCAAAGTTCGCTGCTCCCGCTGTCAGCACCTTTTTTGGGTGTCACCGGATGGGACGGTGACGGAAATCGCCCCGGAAGCGCCAGAGATCCAGGCTCCGCCGGAAATTTCTCCAGAGGCAGAGGTAACTCCTGCAGAAGAGGTGTCAGCCGGGGAAGAGGAATTGCCCGCCAGCCCCAAAGTGGTTGCCAGAGAGGTCTTGGCGCCGGCACCGGAGCCGTCCCCATCGGTGGAGCCGGAGTCGGCCAGTCCGCCGGCGGAACCGGAACCTCAACCCGAGGCCGTGGCGCCTGCCGCCCCGGAACCGGCTCGCGTGTCTTCCTGGTTTGGCCGCTTATTTTCTGAAGGCTGGGCTACGATAATCTGGGCGGTGGTGCTCGGCTGCCTGGCCGGTCTAGTTTTAGGGGGGATGAGCTGGTGGTATTTCCATCACCGGCGGGCCGCCAAACCGGTGGCGTCGCCAGTGGCCCAGGCCCCGGCCGCCCGGCCTGAGGCCCCGGCCGTGCCGGCCCCCCCGCCCACGGACCCCAAGGACCTCAAAGATATCGTCATCAGTCCCCCGGAGGCCCGTTATCACGGCCTGGTGAATTCCCAGGGCGGGCAGCTCTTAGTCATCCAGGGGGAAGTAAAAAATAATTCCCCTCAGCCCCGGGGACCGATACAACTCAAGGCCATCCTGACGGATTCCCAAAATAAGCCCCTAAGAGAACAACTTTTTTATACCGGCACCACCTTTGCCAATAAAGAATTGCAACAACTCACCCCGGAGGAGATCAGTCGCTGGCTGAACACCCCCGGCGGGCGGACTCAGAAACCGGTGGTCGGCCCGGGAGAGAAACAGCCGTTCAATGCAGTTTTTTTCCAGGCTCCGGAAAATCTGGCCGGAGGCGGTTACGGTTATCTGCTAGAGGTGGTCCAAGGGCCGCCGGCCGCCAGTCCCTAAAACTTGCCATGATCAAACGCCTTTTCGCCAGGTTTAGCCGGGAGCGGGGCATCCACCAAGCCACGGTCCAAATCGACTTCACTTTTGAGGACCAGGTAAAATCTTCTCTCCTTTGGCACCACCGGCAGGACCCGGAGAAGGACACCGTGACTCTGGCCCTGTATTTCTATGCCCGCATCTTGTACGAACTGGCCGAATTGAATGAGACCCGGGTGGCCAAAGAACTTTTGGGCTTCCTCGATCAGGTGAGCCGGCTGATCATGGCGGACGGCGACGCACCCAAACGGCCCCGCTTGCCCTTGGGGGAGGTGCACCTGAGCCCGGAGTTGGCCAACCCGGTGGTACGCAGTTATCGGGCCGAATTATATCAGTTGCGGGAGGGCAATTTCCGTCTGGAATTCCAGGGAAGTTTGGGAAAAGAGGGCTTTTACCTGCCGGCGGCGTTCCTGGCCTTCCTCCAATTCTGCGTGGATGATTTGGCCGATGAGGCTTTGCTCAGGTTGGCCCGGTCCCTTGGCCGGCTGAATGATTACTACCGAGTGCGCCGGGATTTTTGGGACAGCGCCGCGCTGAGCGCCGGCCCGGCCTTCGCCCTGGGCCGCGAAGAGCTGCGTTTGGATGAGTCGGTGGTGGAAACTTAGGGGCGGTGGGGGATTAATTTTAGTAATCAGTAATCAGTGAAGAAAAATACCAAGACTGATTACTAATCACTGACCATCCCCTCCCCCAGAGGCTAATCGCCGCGCCTAGGCGGAAATTCTTTGCAGCAGGCCGGTCTTAATGCGGTCAAACTCCTCCGGGCTGATCACGCCGGAGTCCCGGAGGCGCAAAAACTCCGCCAACTCCTCCCGCAGCCGCTCCGGAGGCAGTTCCTGGGTCCCTTCGGGGTTGGTCCTGATAGTGGCCGGGCCTTCCAGGGCCAGGGGCTGATGCCGTGACAGGGGCAGAGGAGCCGGCCACGCCCCGGCCCCCCCGTAGCGCAGGGTAAAAAGGCCGTTCAGTAGCGAAATTTCCATATCCTTGCCGTTTTTGGCCGCTTCCCGCATCAGATCCTGGAATTCGCCGCCCTGGGCCGTCACTTTCGCTTTAAACCGTCCCCAGCCCCGGTAGAGACGCCAGCCCACCCAGGCGCACACCGCCAGAAACCCGGCAAAGATCCAGGCGCTGAAGCCCAGAATGCCGGTGATCCAGACCAGGGCGACAATCAGCACAAAGGGAATAACCATCAGAAAGATGAGAAGGCTGTAAAAACTGGTGATATTGACCCAGGAGGCATTGGTGGGGTCTGACCCTTGGGTTTTGAAGCGAGAGAAGAATCTACCCATAGTAAAATCCGGTTTTCAGTTTTCGGTTTTCGGCATAAAGGGAAAATCTTCAGAATTTATTGGTCCAGTTATTTTCCGGCGTTGGTTATCGGTCATCAGTCCCTTCTTGGTTATTGATTTTAACCGAAAACCGCGTCTTCATTCCCCCGGAGCCGTATAGAAGGTCTTAAAGGCCTTGAAGGTCATGTACAGGTCCGCCTTGGAGGCCACCTCAAAGGGGGAGTGCATGGAGAGGAGCGGCGGGCCGGAGTCGATGATCTCCAGGCCGTGTATGGCCAGGTATTTGGCGATGGTGCCGCCCCCGCCTTCGTCCACTTTACCCAGGTGGGCCGCCTGCCAGATCACCCCGGCCTGATTGAAGATGCGCCGGAGCCAGGCCAGGTACTCAGCGTGGGCGTCATTGGCGCTGTACTTCCCCCCGTGGCCGGTAAACTTGGTGAGGCAGACCCCGTAGCCCATCCGGGCCGCGTTTCTCTTCTCATGGACCTCGGGCCAATCCGGGTCGATGGCGCCGTTGACGTCCGCGGAAATGGCCCGGGAGGCCATCAGGACCCGGCGCCGGGCCTGGGGGCTCTCCCCCTGGCGCTCCAGGAGCAGTTCCACAATCTCCTCCAGCAAGCAACTCTTGGCAGAGGTGTTGCCGTCGCTGCCCACCTCTTCCTTGTCATAAAACAGGGCCAGGCAGGTATGCTCCGGCTCCTGGGCGCCCAGTATCGCCTCCAGCGCGGCATAGGCCGCGGAGCGGTCATCCTGGCCGTAGCCGGCTACCAGGCTCCGGTCCCAGCCCAGGTCCCGGGCCGGGCCGGCGGGGACCACCTCCAACTCCGCGCTTACCAGGTCCTCTTCCTGGATGCCGTAGGTTTCCTCCAGGTGTTTCAGGAGATGGAGCTTGAACCGCTCTTTGGTCTCCTTATCCCCCAGGGGCAGGGAGCCTACCAGGACGTTGAGCTTTTCCCCTTCAAAGGCCTCGGTGACCTTTTTCTCCATCTGGGCCTTGCGGGCCAGGTGGGGCAAGAGGTCCAGGACCGTAAAGACTGGATCGGCCGGATCTTCCCCGATCTTTAGCTCCACCATTTGGCCGTCGGCCTTGAGCACCACGCCGTGAAGGGCCAGAGGCCGGGCCAGCCATTGATATTTCTTGATGCCCCCGTAATAATGGGTCTTTAAGAAGACCAGGTCGGTCTCTTCGTATAAGGGGTATTGTTTCAAGTCCAACCGGGGGGAATCGATATGGGCCGCCACCAGGCGCAGGCCCCGGCTCAGGGGCTGGCGCCCCGGCGCGATCAAGGCGATGGTTTTGCCTTTATAATTATAATAGCACCGGGTGAGTTTTTTAGTCTTCTTCAGGTCCACAAAACCGGCGGCCTCGGCCTGGCGGACAATTTCCTTCACCGCCTGGCGCTCCGTTTTGGCCCGGTCCAAAAAGCTCTTATAGCGCTCGGCATAAGCCATGATGGCTTTACGTTCCCCGGGTTTCACCTGGTCCCAGACCAGGCGGGGGGTCACCGTGAGGCGCTGCCGCAGTTTTTCCAGTTCATCTTTCTTCGAGGCCTTGGCCATTGCTCCTCCAGAAGTCCGGCGGGGGTGAGGGGCCGGGTGGGCCATATCTCTCCCAGATAATAATTATTAACATGAATTACCCAGGGAAACAATGGGGCGGGCACAAATTAGCCCAGCCGGCGCTGAATACCTTGACTTGCCGGGGATTAGTTAATAAATTTAGAATAATTACAGCAATTCCTTTAGGTCCTTAGCTCGGCTAGGGCCAAAGAATGCTGTGGGGGGAGGGGGTAAGGGGCCGCGCCTCTTAGCCCCATCCCCCAAGAGTGTCCCATACAGCCATTATGCGAGAGTGGCGGAATTTGGCAGACGCACTGGACTTAGGATCCAGCGGTTAAACCGTGGGGGTTCGAGTCCCCCCTCTCGCACACTCCCTCGGGGGGAGCCGGATATCGTCTCAGGAGAGATCAAGGAAAGAGAAGCACATCTATGGCAGAGTGCCCCATTAAAGTGGAAGTGGAGAACTTAAGCGACATTAAGCGCAAACTCGAGATCGTCGTGCCCTCCGCCGAAGTTACCCAGGAAGTGGACCGGGCTTATCGGAATTTGGGCAAACGGGTGAAGGTCAAGGGCTTCCGGCCCGGCAAGATTCCCCGTTCGGTCCTGGAAATGTACTATCGCCGCCAGGTGGAGCAGGAAGTCTCGGACGCTTTGGTACGCCGGGGCTTAGGGGAGGCCTTGAAGGAGAAGGCCTTGGAGCCCGTGGGCTTGAACTGGCCGGACCCCTTGCCCCAATTGGTGGCTGACGCCGACTACCGCTTTAGTGTGGAATTGGAGGTGACTCCGGAGTTCGCGGTGACGGATTACCTGGGCCTCAACCTCAACGATCCCGGGGCCGAGGTCACTGAAGACATGGTGGCGACCCGTCTGGAGGAAATCCGCCAGGCCAATGCCATGCTCCAGCCGGTGGCGGCCTCCCGGCCCGTAGAAGAGGGTGACTTTGTCATCCTCTCCTACCAGGGTTACTTTGCCGGGCAGGAACTGACCGAAGCCAAGGCCGAAAAGACTTATATGGAAATCGGCGCCGGCAAGTTCAACCTGGAATTTGAGCGGCAACTGCTGGGTCTTCTGGCCGGGGCCGACACCCGTTTCTCCGTGTCCTTGCCGGAGGATTTTTTCAACCCCCTGTTGGCCGGCAAAGTGGTGGAGTTCCAGGTGCAGGTGCACGAAATCAAGGAAAAGGTGGTGCCTGAACTGGACGACGCTTTTGCTCAAACTCTGGGAGGCAATTTTCAAACCCTGGCCGACTTGCAAGGGGCGGTGCGAGAGGATATTATAAAGGAAAAGGAAAGGGAGCGGCAGGGCCGGTTGGAGCAGCAGGTTTTGGATCAGTTGCTGGCGGCCCATGCCTTTGAAGTTCCGCCCTCCCTCCTGCGCCAGGAGCAGGAAAATATCCTCCGGGAACAGTTTGAACGCCTGGTGCAGCACGGAGTCAATCTGGCCGGACTGGACCAGGAAAAGATGCTGGAGAGCGTGCGCCCCAGCGCCGAACGCCGGGTCAGGGTGCGGCTGCTCTTGGGGCAAGTGGCGGCCCAGGAGGGCGTCAGCATCGACGCCTCGGAACTGGAGGCCGGTTTGGAGAGACTGGCGGAGAGGAGCGGTCGGGACGTGGCCCAGGTGCGGCAGTTTTATCAGGAACACGACCTGATGGAAGCCCTGCGCCGCCAATTTCGGGATGAGAAAGTTATGAAGCTGTTGTTGGATAAGGCCAACCTGGTTACCGGGACCGCGGTTGAAGCTGAGGAGAGCGCCTAAGATGCAGTTGATTCCCATTGTGGTGGAACAGAGCAGCCGGGGTGAGAGGGCCTATGATATCTATTCCCGCCTGTTAAAAGACCGGATCATCTTTCTGGGCACCGGCATCACCGACGAGGTGTCCAATCTCATCATTGCCCAGATGCTGTTTCTGGAGGCGGAGGATTCCGAAAAAGAGATACATTTCTATATCAATTCTCCCGGGGGGTTGGTGACCGCCGGCCTGGCCGTTTATGACACCATGCAGTATATCCGCTCCCCGGTGGCCACCTATTGCATGGGCCAGGCGGCCAGCATGGGGGCCTTGTTGCTGGCCGCGGGCGCGCCGGGGAAACGTTATGCCTTGCCCCATGCCCGTATCCTGATCCACCAGGTGTTGGGCAGCTTTGCCGGCCAGGCCAGCGACGTGGACATTCAGGCCAAAGAGATCTTACGTCTCCGGGAGGAGTTGAATACCATTCTGGCCAATCACACCGGCCAACCCTATGACCGGATCCACGCCGATACGGAGCGGGATTTCTATATGTCCGGGGAACAGGCCAAGGCTTACGGCCTGGTGGATGAGGTGATCACTCACCGGGAACTGATCAGTCGTCCCTAACTTTAGGCGGGGGCAGGGAATTTCATTTTCAGATTATGGAATGCCTACCCGGTGCCGATATAATAACCTGAAGAGCAGGCAGAAACCGAGCCCCCTGGGGCTTGGGGAGGTTGAGTTCTATGAGTAAGCGCGGTGCCGATAAGAGTACCGACCTGTTGTGTTCCTTTTGCGGCAAGAGCCAGGGTGAGGTGAAGAAGCTCATCGCCGGCCCCGGCGTTTATATCTGCGATGAATGCATCGAACTCTGCAATGACATCATCGCCGAGGAATATGAGAAGGAGGAGGCCAAGCAAGCCCGCTTGTCCATCCCCGAACCCGCCGCCATTAAGGAGCAGATCGACGAGTATGTCATCGGCCAGGAACGGGCCAAAAAGATCCTGTCCGTGGCCGTCTATAACCATTACAAGCGCATCAATTCCCGGGTGGACCTGGATGGGGTGGAACTCCAGAAGAGCAACATCTTACTAGTGGGTCCCACCGGGTCAGGCAAGACCCTGTTGGCCCAGACCCTGGCCCGCATCCTCAACGTCCCCTTTACCATCGCCGACGCCACCACCCTCACCGAAGCCGGTTATGTGGGGGAGGACGTGGAGAACATCATCCTGAACCTCCTCCAGGTGGCGGACTATGACGTGGACAAGGCCTCCCGGGGCATCGTCTATATTGACGAAGTGGACAAGATCGCCCGCAAGAGCGACAGCCCTTCCATTACCCGGGACGTCTCCGGGGAGGGGGTGCAGCAGGCCCTCTTGAAGATCATCGAAGGCACCATGGCCTCGGTTCCCCCCAAGGGCGGGCGGAAGCATCCCCAGCAGGAATTCATCAAGGTGGACACCACCAACATCCTCTTTATCTGCGGCGGCGCCTTCAACGGCCTGGAGGACATCATCGGCGCCCGCATCGGCCGAAAGGCTCTGGGCTTCGGGGCCGATATCAAGAGCCGCCACCAACGGGCCTTGGGAGAAATCCTGGCCCAGGTGCAGCCCCAGGACCTCCTGAAGTTCGGGCTGATCCCGGAGTTCGTCGGGCGGCTGCCGGTAATCGCCACCCTGGATGAACTGGATGAAGCGGCCCTGGTGAAGATCCTCACCGAACCCAAGAATGCCCTGGTCAAGCAATACCAGAAGCTTCTGGAGATGGACCGGGTCAGCTTGAAATTTACCGAAGACGCCATGGTGGCGGTGGCTAAAGAGGCCTTAAAGCGCAAGTCCGGCGCCCGGGGCCTTCGGGCCATCCTGGAAGGGGCCATGCTGGAATTGATGTATGATATTCCCTCCATGAAGAACGTGCGGGAGTGTCTGATTAATGAGGAATTTATCCGCAATCACGCGGCCCCGATCTTTACCTTTGAGATGGCGGAAGGAATGGGCTGGGATAAGCCAGGGATAGTGGTGAAGAAATGATCTTTCGTCTGAATCGCAGCCGCGGCGGCGAAGAGGGGGAGAACCGCATGCAGACCGTCCCCCTCTTGCCCTTAAGAGACATCGTGGTCTTCCCCCACATGGTGGTCCCCCTGTTCATCGGTCGGGAGCGCTCTATCTCCGCCCTGGAACATGCCATGGGCCAGGAGAAATATATCCTCCTGTGCACCCAGAAGGACGCCCGCCGGGACGAACCCCGGGAAGCGGAGATTCACCGGGTGGGGACCCTGGCTTCCATTCTGCAGATGCTCCGCCTCCCGGACGGCACCGTCAAGGTGCTCATCGAAGGCAAGCATCGGGGGTTGATCCGGAACTTTCTCCCGAATGCCCATTTTTTCCAGGTCGAAGTGGAGGAAATCCGGGAATCCTGCGAATCCTCCCCGGAGATGGAAGCCTTGCGCCGGGCCGCGCTCAGCGCTTTTGAGACTTATGCCAAGCTGAACAAGAAAGTGCCCCAGGAAGCCTTGCAAACCGTTTCCAGCTTTGATGACCCCTGTCGTCTGGCCGACACCATCGCCGGCCATCTGGCCATTAAGAGCGATGAAAAACAGGCCCTCCTGGAGACCCTGAACCCCACCACCCGCCTGGAGAAGGTGCTGAGCCTGGTCAACCGGGAAAACGAAGTCCTCTCCATCGAGAACCGCATCAAGAACCGGGTCAAGAAGCAGATGGAAAAGACCCAGCGGGAGTACTACCTCAACGAACAGATGCGGGCCATCCAGAAGGAGATGGGGGAAAAAGAGGACCTCAAGGGGGAGATCCAGGAACTGGAGCGGCGGCTGCGCAAGAAGAAGATGAGCGCCGAAGCCACGGCCAAGGTGAAGCATGAACTGAAAAAGCTCAAGCTCATGAGTCCCATGTCCGCGGAAGCCACGGTGGTGCGCAATTACATCGACTGGCTCCTGGCCCTGCCCTGGTATGAGAAGACCAAGGACAAGCACGATTTGGCCGAGGCGGAACGCATCCTGGAAGAGGACCACTACGGCCTGGAGAAGCCCAAGGAGCGCATCCTGGAACACCTGGCGGTCCAGAGCCTGGTCAAGAAGATGAAGGGCCCTATCCTCTGTCTGGTGGGCCCCCCCGGCGTGGGCAAGACCTCCCTGGCCAAGTCCGTGGCCCGGGCCTTGGGGCGTAATTTTGTGCGCCTCTCTTTGGGGGGCGTCCGGGACGAAGCGGAGATCCGGGGCCATCGCCGCACCTACATCGGCGCCCTGCCGGGCAAGATCATCCAGTCCCTCCGGAAGGCCAAAACCAGCAACCCGGTCTTCTGCCTGGACGAAGTGGACAAGATGAGCACCGATTTCCGGGGCGATCCTTCTTCGGCCTTACTGGAGGTCCTGGACCCGGAGCAGAATGTGGCCTTTAACGACCATTACCTGGACGCGGACTACGACCTCTCCGAAGTGATGTTCATCACCACGGCCAATAATCTCTATTCCATCCCCCTGCCCCTCCAGGACCGGATGGAGATTATCCGCCTGCCCGGCTACACCGAAGTGGAAAAACTCCTGATTGCCGAGAAATTTCTCACTCCCAAGCAGATTCAGGCCAATGGCCTGACCCCGGAGAATATTCAGTTTACCGAAAACGCCATTCTCACCATCATCCGCTACTACACCCGGGAGGCCGGGGTCCGGAACCTGGAGCGGGAGATCGCTTCCATCTCCCGGAAGGTGGCCCGGGAAGTGGCCCAGGAAGGCAAGGACCACAAGGTCAAAGTCACCAGCCAGTCCATTGCCAAATTCCTGGGAGTGCCCAAATACCGCTACGGCCACACCGAAGAAAAGGATGAGGTGGGGCTGTCCAACGGCCTGGCCTGGACCGAATTCGGGGGCGAACTCCTCCAGACCGAAGTGGTGGTGGTCCCCGGCCGGGGGAAGTTGATGATTACCGGCAAACTAGGGGAAGTGATGCAGGAGTCGGCCCAGGCGGCTTTGAGCTACGTCCGCTCCAAGGCGGAAAACCTGGGCCTGCCCCTGGAGTTCTACCGCAAAATCGACATCCACGTGCACGTGCCGGAAGGCGCCATCCCCAAGGACGGCCCTTCCGCGGGCATCACCATTGCCACCAGCATCATTTCCGCGTTACTCAAGATTCCAGTAAGGCGGGAGGTGGCCATGACCGGGGAGATTACGCTAAGGGGGCGGGTCTTGCCTATCGGCGGCTTGAAGGAAAAGATCATCGCCGCCCACCGCCACCAGATCAAGACGGTGATTATCCCCCGGGAAAACGAAAAGGATATCAAGGAGATCCCCGCCCGGATCCTCAAAGCCGTGGACCTGGTGCCGGTGGATCACATGGACGAAGTGCTGAAGCTGGCCCTGGTCCTGGACGATCCGGACAGCCTCTTCCACCCGGCGCCGTCCCCGGTGGCCCCGGAACCGGCCTATGTGCCCGGCGAGCCGCTGACCGAAGGCCCGGAAATCCAGGCCCATTAAAAGACAGTTTCGAGTTTTGAGTTTCGAGTTTCCAGTAAGGGTTAGCCCGGCTTATAACTCGAAACAAAAAACCGAAACTCGGAACTTAAGGACCCCGGCCCGCTCTCCCTAAAACAATTTTCGCCCCCGCCCACCGGGTTTTTTCTCCTTGACAGGGGGGCCAGGCATCCGCGACTATTACGGCGAGTCGGGCGGATAGCTCAGTTGGGAGAGCATCGGCCTTACAAGCCGGGGGTCAGAGGTTCGAATCCTCTTCCGCCTACCAATTTTTTGGGTTCAAGGTTCAAAGTTCCAGGTTTTAATGCCAAGTTGTAATTTCAAGGGTTTTGCTGATTTCTAAAAATTTTCACCATTAACTTTGAACTTGAACTGTTAATCCCGGGGGCGTAGTTCAGATGGTGAGAACGCCGGCCTGTCACGCCGGAGGTCGCGAGTTCAAGTCTCGTCGTCCCCGCCACCATGAATGAAAAGGGGTTAGCTAAAGGCTAACCCCTTTTTTTAATTTAGAGATGGAACTGAAGCGTCTAAACCCCAAGTGCCTGGCCCGTTCTGACGAACGGATTTCCCCCTACTCCTCCTGCTCCATAAAGCGCCGGTTCTGCAGCTTTTTGGAAAAAAATTTCCACTCCCCGATCTTGGTAAGTTCATTATAATCCAGGATCATTCTGGTAATGATGCCGTTCCAGAGGTAATACTGCTGCTCGCCGGTGCCCAGGCGCTCCACCTCCCCATAAGTGGCCAGGCAATAGTCCCGGAGATTTCGATAGTTGGTGGAGCCTACGATTTTGACCTGCACCAGGTAAAACCTGCCGTTCCAGGCCCCATAGAGAATCGACTCCACCTGGGCCTTCCCCACCCATAAGGGGTCACCCTTCTTTTTATAAAAGGCCGCCATGCCGCTGATCTCCATCGGCTCCAGGTCTTTGTAAATGCCGATGTTAGTGTCCCACTTCATGCCTCTGAAGCCATTGGGTTCGGCACCGGGCCGAAAACCGTAAGGATTATAGAGAACCTGGGCGCAGATTCCCAGGGAGGCGGCCCCCAGAATAATGGCCAGCCCCACTAAGATTGCCTTCTTCGTCATAGTCAGCCTCCGGAAGTTGTTATACCAATTCGCCATCAAACGACAATTTTTTTCGTAGGGGCGAATCTTGGATTCGCCCTAAATCAGTGGGCGAACCCAAGGTTCGCCCCTACATTTTAATACCTATTTGAGTGCGAATTGGTATTAGACGGGTGGTCAGCCTGATGATCTTTCCCTGAACCAATACCCCTCCGCCGTGGGAGCAATCATTCCCCCCGGCTCCAGACGCTCCTGGTGCTTTTTGAGCATCTGGGCCTCCAGGCGGTCATGGACCAGAGCCGGTTCCCGGGCGCGGCGGCCAGGAGTTTTCATTTTGAGTTACAAACCGGTTCACCCCTCGCTGAAAACTCGAAACTCAAAACTCGAAGCTTTTTCCCCGGTCCTTCCCGCCCAGCTCATCTCGCCCTGGGTTCGCCGTCTTCTTTGACGTAGAGGAGTTCGTAGCGCCCGGCCAGTTCCTCTTTGGCGGCGAGGACGGCGTCCGGGGAGAGGTTTTTGACCCGGATATAGACGTCCCGGAAGCCTTCCCGGGTAGCGGTGTAAGAGGACAGCAGGCTGACAAAGCGGGCGCCCCGGGCCCGGAGCAGGTCCACCACTTCTTTGATCAGGCCGGGCCGGTCTTCCAGGCGCAGGGCGAACTGCACGCCCCCCTGCTGGATGCCGGTGATATGCATAAAGGCCCGGAAGACGTCGGACTGGGTAATGATGCCCACCAGTTCTCCCTGGTCATTTAAGACCGGCATCCCGGAGATGGTGTGCTCCAGCATCAGTTGGGCCACGTGCTCCACCGTGTCCTCCGGGGAGACGGTAACCGGCTGGCGGGTCATGATGTCCTTCACCTGGAGTTCGGCCAACAGATAATAGAGTTCATGCACGTCCAGGGTGGTGGCCTTGGAAGGGGAGGCCTCTTTCAGGTCCCGGTCGGAAACTATGCCCACCAGTTGCCCCTGATGCAGCACCGGCAAGCGCCGGAACTGGTTCTGCTTCATGAGGTGGATGGCTTTCATCATGGAAGTGTCGTCGCTGATGGCAACGGGGTCACTGGTCATCCAGTCTTTGACAAGCATTTCACCCTCCCGGTAGGTTCATTTATTAGGTTTGAACAGTTTTTTGTCGTTAATATCAAAGGCAATTGAAGTATCACCTCTATTAAGCTTAATATTATTGCCCTTAATTTTAATCTCGTCGATAAAATCATATTCCGACTCCGGCAGATAGATAAGGGCAATTTTGTTAGTTTTCTTATCGATTAAGAAGACCCCTCCCTTAAACATGGAGATGACTTTATAATTATCATTCTCCGCTTCCGTCGCCTTACTCCAATCTCCGAAAAATTTTTCCTCCCCGGGAAAATTGATCCATAATATCTTTAAGTTACACGGCTCTTTCAGTTGAGAACAATTAACGCCGTTATTCTCATACCAGAATTGATATAAGATTTTATAGGTTCTTTTATCATCCTTTTCGACAAACTCCAGGGCCGCCAGATTGTTGGTGATATAGTCCTTATACGGGTTATTTTCTTGGGCGACCTTATTTAGTTTGATCTCCTTGCCGCCATAGGTATCATAAGAATATTGCCTTTCTCCCTCCGCCAGTTCCCTCTTGGGCAGGTTGATGATCCAGATCTTTTTCTGCTCTCCTCCGGTGCCCCCGGAAGCCGTCTGATAGATAAACTCCGGGACGCCGCTGGCAGTCAAATCTTTAACCATCATTTTACTGTGGTCTTTATTGTAGGACATGGGCAAGTCGCCGTTAATATGGTAATCGAAGGCTTCATTATTAACGATTTCCAACAGCCTGGACTTGTGGGAGCTATCATGAAAAACCACCAGGAGATATCTCTTATCACCGATATTTATGCCCCCGGCGTCATAGGAAAGGCTCAATAATCTCTTATCCAGATACTTATTCACCAGATTCTTTACTTCATTGGGCGAAATGACGAAGACGTTCAAAGGCTTGGGGACCGCTTTTCCCTTCACCGACATCTCTTCCACTAATTTAGAATAAGTTCCCACCAGATAGATTAAATAAAGATTGGCCCCCAGAGATAAAATCAGCAGGACAATCAGCCAGTTTTTGGATGACTTATTCGATTTATTCATGGAAACATCCTCATAGCTCTATTTTTCTCTCTTCTCCCCGGACCAGTCTCTTTAAATTATCCCGGTGGGTGATCAAGATCAAGCCGGAAAGACCGCCGGCCAGGAGAAGATAGGCCTTGGAAGGGGAGAACAGGCCCATGGCTAAGGGGAGCAGCCAGGCGGCCAGGAGCGCCCCCACCGAAGAAGTGCGGGTCCGCCACACGGCCAGCAAATAGACCAGGGCCAGATTAAGGGCGGCCCAGGGGACCACCGCCAGCACCACCCCAAAGGAGGTGGCCACCCCTTTGCCACCCCGAAAGCCCAGGTAGAGGGGAAAGACATGGCCCAGGACCGCGGCGCCCCCCACCAGGGCCACGGCGCTCTCCTGCCAGGGGCCCAGGGCAGTCAGCCGCCAGCCGGCCAGGAAGACCGGCAGGGCGCCTTTGGCGATATCCCCCAGACCGGTTAAAAGCCCGGCCTTCCTTCCCAGGAGCCGATAGAGGTTGGCGGCTCCCAGATTGCCGCTGCCGGCGTGCCGGGGGTCCGGCCCTCCCAGGAGCCGGGCTACGAAAAGGCCCGTGGGTATGGACCCCAAAAGATAGGCCAGCGTTGCCAACCCCAAAAAAGGGAGCATAAATTTGCCCTTTGGACGAAGGGTTCTTAACTCCGATGATCCC
The DNA here is from genome assembly GCA_040756315.1 of Thermodesulfobacteriota bacterium. Lineage (GTDB taxonomy): Bacteria > Desulfobacterota > Desulfobaccia > Desulfobaccales > 0-14-0-80-60-11 > JBFLZI01. Next base: position 24,978 of record JBFLZI010000015.1, read on the forward strand.
AATAAACCCCTAGACCCCGGCTGCTTCCCAGAATTTTAAAGAAAATCGCCCGAAATTCCGATAAAAATCTTGCGGCATTTTTTCTTGAAGGGAAGAATCAGCGGGCTTGGGTTATGAAGATTGAGGCAAATCTTACCCTGGTTAAAGGACGAGCCGCCACCGGCCCTGGCCCCCGGCGGCCCGGAAGTTCACGCAAAAACCCTACCACTCCCGGCGCCACTTCCTTAATCTCCCAAGAGAACCGGCAGGCCTGGCATCTGGACTTGGATTCCCTGGAAGAGGCCCAACGGCTGCTGGGAACAGTCAAGCACTACCTGCAAACGACCCAGGGAGATAACCTGGCCGGAGTCCACCACGTGGACAGCCAGTGCCTGGTGCGCCTCCGTTAATCCGGACCCTGTCCCCGGATTGCCTCTAAACGTTACCGATAGTTTTCCGCCAGGGGTTCGTAGTACGCCTGGGGATGCTTGCAGGAAGGACAGAGGTCCGGGGGATGGTCCCCGGAGATCACGTAACCGCAGTTGCGGCAATGCCATTTCAGGGACTCGGTGCGCTTAAAGAAGGTGCCGTTCTTCAGGTGCTCCACCAAGGCGCGATAGCGCTCCTCATGAAATTTTTCCACTTTGGCGATTTCCCGGAAGGAGATGGCTATCTCCCGGAACCCCTCTTTTTGGGCCACTTCGGCAAAGTCCTGATACATGGTGGTCCATTCGTAATTTTCCCCCGCCGCCGCGGCCTCCAGATTGCTCAAAGTGTCTCCCAAGTGGAAGGGATAACCCGCCATAATTTCCGCCTGGCCGCTGCCGCCGCTGCTTAAGTGCTGGAAGAACACCTTGGCGTGCTCCTTTTCATTCTCGGCCGTCTCCAGAAAGATGGCGGCAATATACTCATAGCCCGCCTTCCGGGCCTCGCCGGCATAATAGGTGTAACGGTTCCGGGCCTGGGACTCCCCGGCAAAAGCAATGAGCAAGTTCTTCTCCGTCTGCGACCCCTTCAATTCCATAACAAAATCCTCCTTGGAATAGTTTTGGGGGAGGGGGGCAGGGGTCGCAGACCCCTGGCCCCCTCCCCCAAAACATCGCCACCTGGCCAAAAATCTTGGATATCCCCCTAGATATCTTGACAAATTTGTCGGGCATAATTAGTTTATATAGGTTAAAAAAAGGCAGATGGACAAGTTTACGGAACAACTGACGGAACGGGAGACTCTGGTTTTAAAGGCGGTGGTGGCCCAGTTTATCGCCACCGGGGAACCGGTGGGGTCCCGCACCGTGGCCAAGCTTTCCGGCCTTAACTTGAGCCCGGCCAGCATCCGCAATCTGATGTTGGATTTGGAAGAGCGGGGTTATTTGAAGCAGCCCCACACTTCGGCCGGGAGGTTCCCCACGCCTTTGGGGTTTCGCTATTACGTGGACCGCATTCTCCCGATTCAAGAATTGGCGGCCTCCACGCAGAAGCAGATTCAAGAGGGCTTCAAGTCGGCTCCGGCAGAGCCTCAGGAGCTGTTCCGCCAGGCTTCCCGGGTGTTGTCCAGCGTATCGGGCCATCCGGCGTTGGTGCTGACCCCGCGCCCCCAGGCGTTATGTCTCAAGCATATCCAGTTTGTCAATTTGGGAGAGGGCGGGGTGCTCACTCTGTTGGTCTCCCAGGATAATCAGGTGCAAACCCGTTTTGTCCGCAGCGGCATGACCTATACCCAGGAGCAACTAGACCGCTTCAGCCGCTATCTTAATGAGATTTGCCACAATCTCACTCTGTCGGAGGCCCGGCGGCGCATTCTGGCCCAAATGGAGGAGGAAAAAAATCTTTTCGACAAGATGGTCTCCCAGGCCCTGACTCTCAGCCGCCAGGCCCTGCAGCGGGAAGAAGAGGAAGAACTCTACATCGAAGGCACCAGTCAAATCTTGGATTATCCTGAGTTCGCCCTGGATGTGGAAAAAATCCGGGTGATCTTCAAGGCCTTTGAGGACAAACACCACCTGATCAGCCTGTTGGACCAGACCCTGGCCTCTCAAGGGGTGCAGATCATCATCAGCCCGGATGAGCAATTCCCGGAGATGCAACTGAGCCTGGTGGCCTCTTCTTATCAGTGCGACCAGGCCCCGGTGGGCAGCCTGGGGATTATCGGGCCCATGCGCATGAATTATGGCCGGCTGGTCCCCATCGTGCAATATACCGCCTCCATGGTTACCAAGCGGCTTAATAAGCGCCAGGCTTGATCTTCGGGGATCGGGCCTCCTGAATCCTTGCTGCCGTTCCTTTGTCCCGGTTGCCTTAAAGAACGAAATTTGTTGGGAGGCATAAAGTAGTTATGTCTTTATCCGATAATCAGGGAGAGCGGCCGGAGGCCAACCCCGGCGGGGGGACCGCACATAAAGCCAAATCGGCTAAAAAGCCGGCCGCGGATCGGGAAGAGTTGGAAAAGCAACTGGCTGAGAAGACCCAGGAAGCTCAGGAAAATTATGAGCGCCTGTTGCGTTACGCCGCGGAGCTGGAAAATTTCAAGAAGCGGCAGGAACGGGAGCGGGCCGACCTACTCCAGTACGCCAACGAGAATTTGCTCAAGGACCTCCTGCCGGTCCTGGATAACCTGGAGCGGGCGCTGGAGCACGGCCGTCAATCGGCGGGCGCCGACCCCTTGGTTGAGGGTGTGGATCTGGTCTATCAAGACTTCCTCAAGGTCCTGGGCAAATTTGGGGTGACCCCCATTGACAGTATCGGCCAGCAATTCGACCCGGCTTATCACCATGCCGTCCAGGAGGAAGAGAATCCGGAGGCGGTGGACCAAACCGTAATCAAAGAGCTGCAAAAAGGCTATCTACTGCACGGTCGCCTGTTGCGCCCGGCCATGGTAGTGGTAGCCCGAAATGAGAAAAAATCTTCAACCCCAATTGATTTGACCGTTTAGGAGGATAGTTTTCATGCCCAAAACCATAGGTATAGATTTAGGCACCACCAATTCCTGTGTAGCCATCATGGAGGGGGGGGAACCCAAGGTTATCGCCAATGTGGAGGGGAGTCGCACCACTCCTTCCATCGTGGCTTTTACCGACAGCGGCGAGCGCCTGGTGGGGCAAATCGCCAAACGCCAGGCCATTACCAACCCGCTGAACACCGTTTTCGCGGTCAAGCGGTTGATTGGCCGCAAATTTGAGGATCCGGAGGTCCAAAAGGACCTGAAAATCCTCCCCTATAAAATCGTCCGGGCCGAAAACGGCGACGCCCATATCGAGATCCGGGGCCGGGTTTACAGCCCCGCGGAAATCTCTTCCATGATCCTCACCAAGATGCGGCAGACCGCCGAGGAATATTTGGGAGAGAAGGTCAATGACGCGGTGGTCACCGTGCCGGCCTATTTCAATGACGCCCAGCGCCAGGCCACCAAGGACGCGGGCCGGATCGCCGGCTTGAACGTGCTCCGTATCATCAACGAACCCACCGCCGCGTCCCTGGCCTACGGCCTGGATAAAAAGAAAGATGAACGCATCGCCGTCTTCGATCTGGGGGGAGGCACCTTTGACATCTCCATCCTGGAGATCGGGGAAGGGGTCTTTGAGGTAAAGTCCACCAATGGGGACACCCACCTGGGGGGCGAGGATTTCGACCAGCGGGTCATCGACTTTCTGGCCGATGAGTTCCGTAAGGATCAGGGTATCGACCTCCGGAATGACAAGATGGCCCTGCAACGCCTGAAGGAAGGCGCGGAAAAAGCCAAAATGGAGCTCTCCACTTCCCTCGAGACCGAAGTCAATCTGCCCTTTATCACCGCGGACGCCACCGGCCCCAAGCACCTGCTCATCAAGCTCACCCGGGCCAAACTGGAGGCCCTGGTGGCTGAGCTCATCGACAAGTTGGAAGGCCCCTGCCGCCAGGCCCTGAAGGATGCCAACCTGAGTTCCGGCGACATCGACGAAGTCATCCTGGTAGGCGGTATGACCCGCATGCCCAAGGTCCAGGAGCGGGTCAAAGAAATCTTCGCCAAAGAACCCCATAAGGGAGTCAATCCGGATGAAGTGGTGGCCGTGGGAGCCGCCATCCAGGCCGGTGTCCTCATCGGCGAAGTGAAGGATATCCTGCTCCTGGACGTCACTCCCCTCTCCTTGGGGATCGAAACCCTGGGGGGCGTGGCCACCAAGATCATCGAACGCAACACCACCATCCCCACCCGGAAAAGCCAAATCTTCTCCACCGCCGCGGATAACCAGAGCGCAGTAACCATCCACGTGCTCCAGGGCGAGCGGGAAATGGCCCCGGACAACAAAACCCTGGGGCGTTTCGAACTTTTCGGCATCCCGCCGGCCCCCCGGGGCATACCCCAGATCGAGGTCACCTTCGACATCGACGCCAACGGCATCGTGCACGTCTCCGCCAAGGACCTGGGCACCGGCCGGGAGCAGTCCATTCGCATCACCGCGTCCAGCGGCCTGAGCGAGGAAGAGATCAAGCGCTTCATCCGGGAAGCCGAATCCCATGCGGAAGAAGACAAGCGGAAAAAGGCCCTGGCGGAAGCCCGCAACCACGCCGACAACCTGATTTACACTACTGAAAAGACTCTGAAAGACCTGGGAGATAAAGTAGAGGCGGCCACTAAAGCCGATATCGAAACCCATATCACCAGCTTAAGACAGGCCATGGAGGGCACCGATGCGGAAGCCATTAAGGCCCGCAGCGAGGAGCTGATGAAGGCCTCCCACAAACTGGCGGAAACCATGTACGCCCAGACCGCGGCCGGGGCCGCCGGAGCCGGGGCGGGAGCCGCGGCGGGAACCGCCGGAGCCGAAGCCCACGAAGAGGCCAAAAAGCCGCCCGAAGAAGAAGTGGTGGAAGCGGAATTTGAGGAAGTGAAGTAGGGTTCGGTGTGGGGGAAGGGCCAGGGACCTGAGGTCCCTCCCTCCCCCCACGCCCCCCTCCCAACCCGCTTAAAAGGGGCCAGGGGTCAGGGGTTAGTATAAAAAATCTTTTTTCTGACCCCTGGCCCCTGATCCCTTGAAAAGGGATTGGGGGAGGGGGTAAGGGCAGGTAGCACAGGCTTCCAGCCTGTGGAGGCCCTTAGCCCCCTCCCCCAATTCACTTAAAGATATGATGCCCCGGGTTCTCCTGCTATTGATCTGCTGGCTTCTGCCCGCTTGCGGGACTCTGCCTTCCCTCTCCCCCAAGCCCGCCGCCCCCCCGGTGGCTAAGGCCACGGGGGAGGATCTGTTTGAGGAAGCGGAGACCCATTATCGGCACCAGGCCTATCGCCGGGCCTTGCCCCTTTACCGGACCTACCTCCAGCGCCATCCCAAGGGGGATTATGCCCTACGGTCTCGCCAGCGGGAGGCCGAACTACTGGGGTTGACGGGAGATTGGCAAGGGTCGCTCCGGCGCTATCAAACCCTCCTCAATCAACCCCTGGACCGGGACGAGGCCCTGAAGGTGCGCTACGGCATTGGCCGGGCCTATTTCAAATTAGGGCAGTATCAAAAGGGGGCGGAAGTGCTGGAAAACCTAACCGCCACCGATCTGCCCCGGCCTCTGCGCTTTTCCACCAAGGCTTTGCTGGCCGAGATTTCCCTGAAACAGGGCCGGGTGGAGCAGGCCTTTGCCCGGCTCCGCCTGGCCGCGGAAGACCTCCCCGCGGGGGACCGGGAGTGGTTTGAAGATCTGAAGAAGCGCCTGGTGGAGCAGGCCACAGCCGGGGAGTTGGAGGAACTGGTCGCCCGGTACCGGGATTCCCCCTTAACCGCTCCCTTGCTCCTGCGCCTGGCCCAGCAGGCCCGGGAACAGGGTCGTTCGACCGAGGCCCAAAAGTGGCTGAACACATTGAAGGAACGGTTTCCCCAAAGTCAGGAGGCGGCCTCCGGGGAAGGCCTTGCTCCATCCCACCAATGGTCCGTCGGCTGCCTGTTGCCCTTGAGCGGGGAGTTTGCCGACGCCAGCCGCCGGGTGAAACAGGGCATGGAGTTGGCCGCGGCGGGCGCGCCCCTGGAGCTCCTCTTCCGGGACACCGCCGGTAATCCTGCCAACGCCGCGGAGGCGGTGCAGGAGTTGGCGAAAAATCCCCGGGTTCTGGCCCTTCTAGGGCCCCTTACTTCCGGCTGCGCCCAAGCCGCGGCCCAGGCAGCCCAGAGCGCCGGTCTGCCCTTGATCGCCCTGTCCCAAAAGGCCGATCTCCCCCAGGTGGGCAGTTATATCTTTCAGGCCTTTCTCACCGCCCGCCTGCAGGTTCGAGACTTGCTGCGCTATACTCTGTCACAGCCGGGAATTAAGCGCTATGCCATTCTGGCCCCGGACTCCTCTTATGGCCGCACCTTCAGCCAACTCTTTCATGAAGAGTTGGTGAGCCAGGGGGGGCAACTGGTGGCCCAGGAAAACTATGGGGCGGAAACCCGCAATTTCACTCCCGCGCTGGATCGGCTCCTGGGCCTCTCCGGCTTGGCCGCCGCGGAGACCTCGGCCTTTGAAGCCCTGTTCATCCCGGATGACGCTCCCACGGTGGCCGCCATCGCCAGCCAACTGGCCGGTAGCCGCCTGGCCAAGGTGCAACTTCTGGGCACCAACCTGGTGCACCCTTCCGAAGCCCAGGAGAGCGAAGCCCGGGCCTTGGAAGGCATCCTCTTCCCGGACGGCTTCTTCGCCGGTGACCCTGATGCCGCGGTGCAAACTTTTATCACCGCCTACCGGCAAAAATACGGGGAGACCCCGAATTACCTGGCCGCCCAGGGTTATCTCATGGTCAAGGTCATGGCTAAGCTTCTGGCATCCCCCGGCCCATTGAGCCGCAGCGAGCTCCCCTCCCGGCTGCTGGCCCTGAAGAAGTTTCCCGAACTCCCCTGGTTTCAGGGCTTTGCCCCGGACCGGCAGGAGGATTTAGCCCTCTATATTCTCACCATCAAAGACGGACAACTCCAGATGGCCCCCACTGCCAGATAGCGGCAGCCTGGACTTCTTTTCTCCGTTATTATTTCTACAGGCTATTTCGTCACAATTCGCCAGCAAACGGAAAATTTTCTGCTGTAGGGGTGAATCTGGTATTCGCCCCAAATTGGTGGGCGAACACCAGGTTCGCCCATTTTAATACCTTAGTCTTAGCAATTCCCTAAAAGAATTTCTAGGAAAGAACTGTGATAGGGAGACAAAATTTTATCTCTACGCCTCACTATGGCAATAAAATCCGGGGGGAAATAATGCGTGAGAGAAATGAAGGCCAATTTTCTCTCCCGGGGCAGGGGCAGGTCTTTGACCATGGTGGCAAAGGAAATCCCCAGCCCCATCTCCACATACAGGGAGCTTAACTCCACATTGGACGATTCCATAATGACGTGAAAATCCAGCCCCAGCTTCTTAAGGTCTTCTTCCACCCTTCGGCCCCGGGGATATCCCGGCGTTTTCGGGGGCAGGATCAAGGGATATTTGGCTATCTGCTTCATAGTCACCCTTTTCACTTTGGTTAAGGGATGTCCCGGGGGGGTCAGGAGAAAGGTTTCCACTTTGTGCCAGCGCCGGGTCGCCAGGTCTTTGGGAGCCAGGGATTCCAGGGCGACCCCGAAGTCGATCTCCCCGGACTTCACCAGCTCAATGACGTCCGGCTGGGAGCGGTCCCAAATGGTAAGTTGCACCTGGGGGAACCGCCGCCGGTATTCGGTGAAAGCCTGGCGGAACAAATGGTACAGAGTAGTAAACGGCGCGGCGATTCTCAAGTGTCCGCTCTGCTGGCCGGCCAGCGCGTTTAAATCTTCCTCCAGACGGGCCGCCCTCTCTAAAATTGCCTCAGCAAATCTAAAAAAGATTTCTCCCGCGGGCGTGAGCCGTAGCCGTTTTTTGCCGATTCGCTCCAAGAGCCGGCAGGCCAGTTCTTCTTCCAGGGCCTTGACCTGTTGACTTAAGGCCGACTGGGTGCGAAACGTCACCTCCCCGGCCTTGGTGAAACTTCCCAGTTTGGCCACGTGATAGAACCCCAGGATCTGCTGCCATTCCATAATTATTGTTCCTAATTAATTATAGTAAATTAATTAATTTTACTAATATTACTGCTAATTGTAAACTCATTCAAGTCTAAGAGGACCTTTATTTCCTGGGAGAAGGGCCCCGGAGCAAAATCAGCCGTCCGCCTTCAGCTTTCAGCAGTCAGCTTTGGTCTTTTCTTTTTAAGAGCTGACCGCTGACTGCTGCTAGCCGATAGCCTTGGGTCCCTGGCCCTCCTCCCTAACCAAAAAGGAGGGTCCCATGAGAGATTCCCTAAAACCCGGCCTGATTTTCGAGTTTCAGTACCAGGTCCCCAAAAATCGCACCGTTCCCCACCTCCTGCCCGAATCCCCGGAATTCGGCCAGATGCCGGAGGTGCTGGCCTCAGGTTTCATGGTGGGGCTCATCGAATGGGCCTGTATCCAGGCCATCAACCCGCACCTGGACTGGCCCCGGGAGCAAACCGTAGGGACAGGCTTTCAGTTATCCCACACGGCCCCCACTCCCCCGGGACACACCGTGACCATCCGGGTGGAGTTGCAGAAGGTGGAAGGGCGCAAGCTCACCTTTGCCATTCGGGCCGAAGACGAGAGCGATCCCATCTCCGAGGGCTTCCACGAAAGATTTGTCATCGACGCGGCCCGCTTCATCTCCAAGGTCGCGGGCAAGGCCGGCCAAGACCGGCAATGAAGTCCCGGCAGAGGAGCCAAAGGGGGTGATCAAGCCGTGTTGGTCAAGGATTACCGCTGGGAATTCTGTCGGCCTCCCAACCCGGAAGCGGAGCACCTCAGGGGCGTGGCGTATCTCGACGGGGATATCGGGGAAATCCTCCCCCAGTTGAACACCGTGCTCCAAGGCCACCTGTATTTTCGGGACCCCCCGTCCTTAACCATCAAATATCGGGCCAAGCTCATCACCTTGTACCCCGACAAAATCGCCATCAATATCTTAAAGGATGAGGCGGAAGCAGAGCAGATTATTGGCTGGCTTAAAGACAAGATCAATGAAACCTGGGAGAAGCGGCAAGAGATCGCGCCCAGCTTCGAGGTGGCGACCAAGCCCCGGGCCATGGAGATTCTCAAGCTCCTCCCCCGCACCAATTGCCGGGACTGCGGCTATCCCACCTGCCTGGTCTTTGCGGTTCAGGTGAGTGAAGGAAACGTCACCCCCGACAACTGCCCGCGTTTGGACCCGCCCGGGCGGGAGACGCTCCAGAATTACCTGGCGGAATTTTCAGGAAGCCGGTAATCGAAGCCTGGTGGGGAAGGGACTAAGGGCAAAATTAGGATTCAGCCGTCAACTTTCAGCTTTGGTGTTTATCTTTTTACTGCAAGCAATTTCAAAACCTAGATAGGTAATGAAATGTCATTCTGAGCGTAGCGAAGAATCTCGTATTTACAATGAGTTGAGATCCTTCACTTCGTTCAGGATGACAGAAAAATGGGTTTTGAAATAACTTGTAGCTAATTGCTGACCGCTGAAAGCTGATAGCCTCAAGTTCCTGGCCCTCCCCCCACTTGAAAAACATAATTCTCTTTCTTTCCCGACGATGGAGTTGACAAAAACTCCGGCGGCGCCCATGATAGAGGCATCATTGCCGCTGATGGCTTTAAAGCCAAAGGAGAGCGTCAATGGAGCCTTCGGCAAAATTACTGAAGGAGTTCCCATCTCAGTCATGATTACCCGGGTTACCGGCTTCTCCGTGGGCCACGCCAGTGATTTCCAAGGAGTCACCGGCTGCACGGTAATCCTTTGCCCTCCCGGCACGGTGGGGAGCGCCGACATCCGGGGCTCCGCGGCCAGCACCCGCCAGATGGAGGCCTTGACCAGCTTTCATCTGGTCAACGAGGTACACGCGGTCCTGATCTCCGGGGGCAGCGCCTTCGGCCTGGACGCCGCCGGGGGGGTCATGGAATACCTGGAAGAGCTGGGCCGGGGTTTTGACGTGGCCATCACCCGGGTCCCCATTGTGCCGGCCGCGGTGATCTTTGATCTCTCCATCGGCAACTGCCGGGCCCGGCCGGATAAGGCTATGGGTTACGCCGCCTGCCAGGCGGCCCGGCCCGAACCCCAGGGCGACGGCAGCCTCGGCGCCGGCACCGGCGCCACCGTGGGCAAGCTCCTGGGCATCCAGCAGGCCACCAAAAGCGGCCTGGGGACCGCCTTTCTGGCCGGCCCCAACGGCCTGTTGGTGGGGGCCCTGGCCGTGGTCAATGCCCTGGGGGACGTGGTGGACCCGGACACCCAAGAGATTCTGGCCGGGGCCCGCACCGCCCCGGACAGCCGGGAATTGGCGGATACTTGCGCCCTGATCCGCCGGGGGATAGTGCGCCAGACCTTTGGAGAACCCAATACCACCATCGGCGCGGTGACCACCAACGCCCGCATCACCCGGGAACAGGCCCAAAAAATCGCCCAGATCGGCCAAAACGGCCTGGCCCGCTGTATCCGCCCGGTGCATACCATGTTCGACGGAGACGTGGTCTTTGTCCTGGCCAAACCGGAAGTGGACGCCAACCTGCACCTTTTAGGCCTCCTGGCCCAAACCGCGCTGGAACAGGCCATCCTTAAGGCCGTGCGCGCCGCCCACAGCCTGGGCACCCTCCCCTGCCACCAGGATTTGCGGGAGGGGAGGAGTGGATAGATGATTTGAGGGGAGGGCCGGGGGAGCAGTGGCTCCCCCGCCCTCCCCTCAAAC
>JBFLZI010000016.1:0-35229 GCA_040756315.1 Thermodesulfobacteriota bacterium
CGGTGCCGGGGGCGGAGGGGGGGGATAGCTGGTTTCAAAACGCCGTTGGCAGCCCAGGAGCAGGGCCAGTATTAACAGGACCCAAACCCAACCCCGAAACTGCCTCTGAGCGGAAAACGGCTTCACGTTAAGAAGCTCCTCCCCCTTCTTCCGGCTTACTGTCACGAATTTTCCAGACGCCGTCAACTTTAGCCAGGGTTACCTTGTAGCTCGGCCTCAGTAGCGTGTAATCATGGGTGCGGTGGTCGTAAACCTGGATGTTCCAGACAATCGAGGCGCTGGCCTCCCGGCCTTCGTGCAGACGCTGCACCTTAGAAATCCGGTAGGATACTTCTTTAATGTCGTAATTTTTCCAGAGTTCCAGAATATCATTTTCCACGCGTCCCAGATTAGGATAGTTGGCGTCGTAGCAACTAAGCCATTTATTAATGTCCTTATTGAGATGCGCGGCGCGAATTTTCTCGGCCACCCTTTCCACTTCCCGGCCCAGGTCCTCTTGCGGGGTAGTGACCACGGGCAGATGGGAGGCCTTCGGTTTGGTGATTTGCCGCCAGGCATGAATACCCCCCAGGACGACCAGCACCAGACCGATCAAGGAAAGGATCAGACCGGGACGCCGCTTGCGGCGACTAGACCTGGGTTCAGAACTCCGGGGGTAGAATAAGGGCGCCCGGGGCTGGGGTTCTTCCTTAGCGGCGGAACTTACCCGCAAAGGCAGGCCGCAATCGGTACAGAATTTTTGTCCGGGAAAGGTCAAGGAGCCACAGCGGGCGCAGGGGCGGGTGGAGCCGACCGGGGATCTCTTTAACAGTTGTCCACAGCGTTGGCAAAACCGTTGCTCCTCGCCATGGACCAACTGGCACTGGTTACAATAAGTCATGATATTTAAAGACCTTGGGCCAACTTAAAAAAACTTGTATCACATTCTCCCGGCAAAGGGAAGAAGATTTGTTCTCCCCCGGGTGAATCGCCAGGAACTTTGATCCCGATAAAGCTGTGCTTTGCTCCCGGCAGTTAGGAGCTGATTCTGGTTGAGTCACCGGGGTGGGGGGCCGGATTCAGCCCCAAGACAAAAAAAAGGCGGCCCGGAGGCCGCCTGAAGATTTGTCCGAATTACGCTTAGAAGTGGTAGGCCGCCCCACACTGGAAGCTGAGGAGGTTGTAATCAAACGACAGGGTATTCGAGCGGCGGAAAGTCGGGTTATACTGGTCCGACCAGGTGTAGGTGTAAGTGGGCGCCGCGTAACGGTATTTGAAGGAAACGTCCAGGGAGACATTCTTCAGAGCCATATAGCGCACGCCACCTTCCACGGCCAGGGCGATGTTGGTGGAGCTCTGTGAGCCGGGCTTAATGACGTAATTGAAAAAGTTTTGGTTGACCAGCACCGCACTGGAGATGGTGGGATTCTGGCTGCTGAAGAGAATGGCCGGGCCAACCGCCACGTAAGGCTGCAACCGCCCGAAAGGCACTTCCGAATCAGGGAAGAAGCCGTAGCGAGCCGCAAACATGAAGGCCAGGGTAATGGCGGCGCCATCGCTCTTGAACTTATTTTGGACTCCGGTTACATTCGCCGTGGTCCCATAGACGAAGTCCCTGGCGCTAGTTCTCATGGTTTGGTCGCCAAAATTCAGTGAATGGTAAGAAAAGTCTAGATAGAAGCCGAAATACTTGGCCCAGTCGGGGTAACTGTATCCCAGGAAGCCCTCTTTCACGAACCAGGTGCCGAGCTTCAACCCACCCTTAACGGCTGGATTAAACCATCCCGTGACGGAATGGCTGTCTCTCCGAAGTCCGCTGTCTACCCCAATGTTCATGGGATGTGAGGTGGTAAAACTGGTTCCGGAATCAGCCGGGAAACTGCCCCCGATATAGCCTTCAACATACATCTCCCCCTTGGCCGGCCCAGGAAAGACCACCAAGGCTGCCAAGATCAACAACCCCAGGATAGGTACAATCCTTTTCACGTTCATCAAGTTTTCCCCCTTAATCTTTATTAAATATTGGGCCTTTTCCCCTATGGACCCTTTCCCCATCCCTCCTTTCTTGGGTTTACACGTCCCAATACCACTCCCTTTTTTTGGGTTACGCCATTTTATGCCTCGAAAACTTTTTCTGTCAAGCATAAATTTTTAAAATTTTAAAAAAACTTTTGAAGAGTGCAAAATGATGTTAAAGGCATCTCAAACTTTGCTGCTACCGGCAGGCCAGATAAATTTGTCTGCGCCCGGCCAGGCTTCTGCCCTCAGTCTTCCCCAAGGACTTAGGGAAGATCTCCCGGGGCGCCACCGGCCCGGCAGCACGAGTCCCCCATTCCTTGCCTTATTATCGGCAAATCTCCAGTTACCTAAAGGGGAAAACTTCCCACCCGGGAAAACCCAGGGAAAATCAGGGTAATGTCCGCGCCGGGAATCGGCTAGGCCTTTCCCTTTTCACCTTAATCCAGGGATATTGACCCCAATCTTCTTTTGAGTTAAAAAGAAAAGGGACAAGGGCGATAAAATCCATAGATTATTCGTTACTTAGACATCTATACAGAATTTCTCCCCCCTTTATGGAAAAGGTCCTGCTGACCAGAGCCGGGTATGAGAAGCTCCTGAAAGAATTGGAGCTGTTGAGCCGGGTGGAACGTCCCCGGGTGGTCCAGGAAATCCTGGAGACCACCCCGGAAGGGAGATGGGAGAGCAATGCCGATTTCCAGGGGATCCTGGCCCGCCGGCAATGGTTGGAGCGCCGCATCAAGCAATTGCAGCAGATCCTGGCCAATGCCGAAGTGCTGGTGGGCAGCAACCTGCCGCCGGACCGGGTGCGGTTTAATTCCCTGGTGTGGTTGGTCAACCTGAGCACCGGCCAAGAAAAACGTTTCAAACTGGTAGGGCCTCTGGAAGCCGATGCCACTAGAGGACATCTCTCCACGTCTTCCCCCCTGGGCCGGGCCTTAATGGGGCGGAGCCCGGGAGACCGGGTGGAATTGGAGACGCCGGCGGGGCGGAGATCGTATCAGATTGTGAAAATTCATATGGACCAGGTATGAGCACTCTCCAACCCAGTCACCGGCAGATCTCCGGGGATCACCCCAGCTATCGGCCCTTGACCCTGGCTTTTATCTCCCAATTAGTCTTTTTCATTGTGGAAGTGGTGGGGGGCATTCTTACCAACAGCCTGGCTTTGCTGGCCGACGCCGGCCACATGCTGAGCGACGTGGGGGCCTTGGGGCTGAGCTTGCTGGCCCTGCGCATGACCTTAAAGCCCCCCACTCCCCAGAAGACTTACGGCTACCACCGCCTGGAGATCCTGGTGGCTCTGTTTAACGGCCTGGCCCTGTGGGCCATGGCCGCGTATATCTTCTATGAAGCTTATAGCCGCCTCTTTCACCCCCCCCGCATCAGCGGCCTGCCCTTGATGATCATCGCCGGGCTGGGTCTGGTGGTAAACCTTTTCGGGGTCTTCATCCTTTATCCCGCCCGGGACCACAGCCTCAACCTGCGCTCCGCTTTCCTGCACTTGCTGGCCGATTCCTGGGGGTCGGTGGCCGCCCTCCTGGCCGGTGCGGCCATTCTCTGGCGGGGCTGGTATTGGATGGATCCCCTGGCCGGTGGCGTCATCGGCGTCTTGATCATCATCGGCAGTTGGCAGTTGCTCCGGGAAGCCACCACCATCCTGATGGAAGCCACCCCCAGCCACATTGATCCGGATCAGGTGGAAGCCACCCTGGCGGCCCACCCCGCGGTCACCGAAGTTCATGATCTGCATATCTGGACCATTGCCTCGGGGATCTACGCCCTGAGCGTGCATGTAACGGTGGCGGCCAGGCAAGATCGAGACTGCCTGGTCCAGGAGTTGGACGACCTGCTGCAAGACCGCTTTGGCCTGACCCACAACACCATCCAGACCGAAGGTCCAGGATTTGCCGATCCCCGCTCCTGTCCCCTTAACCGGACCGGGACGGCCGGCGCCGGCTGACGCCGGAGCATAAGAGACCTGGTTTTATAAAGACATTCACCTGAGGAGGCCCCATGTCAACATCTCAGTGGGAACTGAAACCCGAGAATTTGCGCGCTGTCTGCCATCCCGACCAACTGGGATTCGAAACCACCCTGGATCTTTCTCCTTTAAAAGTAAAGGTGGTGGCCCAAGACCGGGCCAAACACGCCCTGGAATTCGGCCTGGGGATTAAGGACCCGGAATACAATATTTTCGTAGCCGGCCCACCTTTGTCCCGGAAGACCGAGATGATCAAGGACTATGTGTCGGAGCTGGCCGCGGCTGAATCCCCGCCTCCGGATTATCTTTATGTTCATAATTTCAAAGAACCGGAAAGGCCCAAGTCCCTGACCCTGCCCCCCGGCCGGGGCCGCCGCTTTAAGAACGACATGGACGAACTCATCTCCACCTTGCGGGTGCATATCCCCGAGGTTTTCGAGAGTGAAGACTATGCCAATCGCCGGGAAAGTCTGGTGCGCCAATTCACCCAGTCCCGGAACGCTATCCTCCAGGAACTGGACAGTAAGGCCACCCAGGAAGGCTTTGTCCTCAACATCTCCCAAACCGGCCTGATGATCTTTCCCGGTAAAGAAGGTAAGGCCCTGAGTGAGGAAGAGATCAAGGCCTTAAGTGAGGAAGAGCGGGAGTCTCTGCGGGAGAGGTCCACGGCCCTGCACGAAGAAATGAACGAAGCCATCCGCAAGATCCGCAAGATGGAAAAAGAGTTCCAGGAAATGGAGAGAAAACTGGACCAGGATATGGCCCTCTCCGCGGTAGGGCATTACATCGAGGAACTGGCAGAAGCTTACCAGGAATTTCCCCAAATCACCGATTATCTAAAAGAGGTGGAAGCTGATATTCTAAAAAATATAGATGACTTAAAAAGACGCCCCGGCACTCCGGCCAGCCCCTTTCCCTTTCCGACGCCGGAGCCCAGTTTCACTCAGTATCAGGTGAACGTCTTTGTGGACAATTCCGAAACCCAAGGCGCGCCGGTGGTCTTGGAAAACAATCCCAACTACAGCAACCTCTTCGGCGGGGTGGAACGGCGGGCCCAGTTCGGCGCCCTGGTCACGGATTTTACCCTGATCCGTCCCGGCTCTCTCCACCGGGCCAACGGCGGTTATCTCATCTTGCATATCCTGGACCTGCTCCGCTGGTTTTTTTCCTATGAAGCCCTGAAACGCTGCCTGAAAGAACAGGAAATCAAGATCGAAGACCTGGCCGAGCAAATGGGATTTATCGCGGCCCGCACTTTGCAGCCCCAACCCATTCCCCTGCATATTAAGGTGATCCTCATCGGCGACCCTTATCTTTACCAACTGCTTTATATTTATGACGAAGATTTTCAGAAGTTTTTCAAGATCAAGGCCCACTTCGACTCCCGCATGCGCAAGACCCCGGAGCACCTCCAGGAGTTCAGCTCTTTGGTGGCCACCTATTGCCAGGAGGAGAAATTGAAGCCCATCCATAAGACGGGCATGGCCCGCCTGATCGAATATGCCCAGGAATTGACGGGACACCAGGAAAAACTGACGCTCCAGCTCAAGGAGGTCCTGGACGTGGTCAAAGAAGCCAATTACTGGGCCCAAAGCAATACCCATGATGTGATCTTCGGCTCTGACGTGGAAAAGGCCATCCAAGAGAAGACTTACCGCTCCGACCTGCCGGAAGAAAAGCTGCAGGAATTCATCGAAGAAGGCATGCTGTTCATTGAAACCCAGGGTAAGGTGGTGGGCCAGGTCAACGGCCTGTCGATTTACGCCCTGGGGGACCACGCTTTCGGCCGCCCCAGTCGCATTACCGCCACCTACTCCCTGGGCAAAGAGGGAGTGGTGGCCATCGACCGGGAGTCCCAACTCTCCGGCAACATTCACACCAAAGGCGTGATGATCCTGGCCGGCTATTTAAAGAGCCGCTTCGCCCAGGATAAGCCCCTGACGCTCTCGGCCAGCCTCACTTTCGAGCAGAGCTACGGCATGGTGGAGGGGGACAGCGCCTCGGCCGCCGAACTCTTGGCCTTGCTGTCCACCCTGGCCGAGGTGCCCTTAAAACAGAACATCGCCATCACCGGCTCGGTGAGCCAGCGGGGGGAAGTGCAACCCATCGGCGGGGTCAATTGGAAGATCGAGGGCTTCTACAAAGTCTGTAAGGCCCGGGGCCTGGACGGCAGCCAGGGGGTGATCATTCCCAAGGCCAACGTCCCGGAGTTGATGTTGAAAAAGGAAGTGGTGGACGCGGTGCAGGCCGGCAAATTCCACGTTTGGGCCGTGGGCCACGTGGATGAAGCCCTGGAGTTGCTCACTGACCTCCCCGCCGGGGAGCGCATCGCGGACGGCGCCTTTGCCCCCGACACGATAAACTTCAAAGTGGACCAGACCCTCCGGCACCTCATGGAAACCGCCAAGGAACTGATGAAGGAAGAAAAAGAGGAAAAGGCCGGGAAGTAAAAGGGGAGAAACGGGTAGGGGAGGGAGGGGGCAGGGGCCTCGGGCCTCAGCCCCCTTCCCCTTAAGGAGGACTTAAATGGAGCGTTCCCGTCGGTTGGATCCGGGTACCTGGGAGCCGGAAATTGCCATCATTAACTACCGGTTGGACAACGGCCTCAACCTCTTCGTCTTGCCCGACCACCATCTGCCCCTGGTGTCTCTGCAGTTGCATTACCAGGTGGGTTCCCGCCATGAACTCCAGGGGATCACCGGCATCTCCCATCTGTTCGAGCACCTGATGTTTCGGGGCACGGAAACCCTGGGGCCGGAGGAATTCGCCCGGATCCTCCAGGCCAAAGGCGGGGAGATCAATGCCTTCACCACCAAGGATCACACCTCATATTTTGAGAACCTCCCGGCCCAGCACCTGGAATTGGCCCTGCAACTGGAAGCGGACCGTCTGACCCGCCTTAAACTGGACGAAGAGAACTTCCAGACGGAGCGGGCCGTGGTGGTGAGCGAACGCAAGCTCAGGGCCGTGGACAGCCCCTTCGGCCTGGTCCTGGAACAACTCTTTGCCGCGGCTTATACCCAGCACCCCTACAGTTGGCCCATCATCGGCTGGGACCAGGACCTGCGCCGCCTCACCCTGGAGGATTGCCTGTCCTACTTCAGGACCTACTACCACCCCGGCAACCTGATCATGGTGATTGTCGGGGATGTGGAACCGGACGCGGCCCGGGACCTGGCGGCCCGCTACTTCGGTGAGGTCCCCGGCTCCGGGCCGCCCTTGCTTACCAGGTTTCAGGAGCCGCCCCAACGGGGGGAACGCCGGGCGGTCTTCAAAAAGGTGTCCCAGGTGGAGGCCTTCTTTGCCGGTTTCCACATCGTCGGGCTGGAGCACCCCGACACCTATCCCTTGACCCTGCTGTCGGTCATCCTCTCCGGGGGCAAGGCCTCCCGTTTCTACCAGGAATTTGTGCGCTCCGGACGGGCCGCGGAGATGCACGTGGACCTGGCGCCGCCCCCCTGGTCGGCCCAGGACCCGGACCTGTTGGTGATCACCGGGGTGGCGGCTCCGGGCATGTCCCTGCCGGAACTGGAAGAGGACCTCTGGCAGCACCTGGAGCAATTGAGAAATGACGGGGTTAAGCCGGCGGAGCTGGCCCGGGCCAAAAAACTGATGCGGGCCCAGACCGTGCAAAGCCTGGCGAAAAGTTTCTACCGGGGCCTCCTGGTGGGCCTGTTTCAACTGAAAACCGGGGACGGCAACCGGGTCAACCAACTTCTCCACTACTATGACTCGGTCACCGCAGAAGACATCACCCGAGTGGCCCGGCAATACCTGGGGGAAGACAACCGCACCGTGGTCACCCTAAAACCCATCACCCCCGAAGAAAGCCTGTCCCTGGGCCAGTTGGCTTAGGAGAGAGACGTGGGGGAGGGCCGGGGGAGATTAGTAATTCAGTAATCAGTCAAGATAAGTAAATTTTTTCTGATCACTGATTACTATTAAGCCCCCTCCCCCAAAACCTATCAACAACCATCATCCATAAGGAGTCCGCATGGCAGGGTACATTCCGGAAATCTACCGGTCCCAGTTGCCGGGAGGGTTGGCGTTGTTAGGGGTGGAGTATGCCCGGGTCCCCTGGGTGAGCCTTACTTTTCTGGCCAAGCGGGGGGCGGAGACGGACCCGCCGGGCAAGGCCGGGGTGGCGGATTGGACCGCGGAGTATCTGACCTTGGGCACGGCCCGCCGTTCTCAGTTGCAGTTGGCCCAGGATGTGGAATCTCTGGGGGCCAATCTCCAGGCCCGGAGTAATTGGGACGTCACCCTGGTTACCCTGGAGGGCCTGGCGGAAGATTTTCCGGAGCTGATGGCTACTCTGGCCGAAGTGGTGCAGACTCCCAGTTTTCCCCCGGAGGAGTTCCCCCTGCTCCGGGAGCGCCGCCGGGCGGAGTTGGCCCAGATTCTGGATGACCCCCGGGAGTTGGCCTCCCGGCGGTTTTACCGCCTCTTTTTTGGGGAGGCCCCGTATGGGCAGGCGGTGCGGGGGGAGCCGGGAAGCCTCACGGCTATTCAACCCGGTGATTTAAAGGATTATTACCAGAGGGATTTCGCTCCCGACGTGGCCACCCTGGTGGTGGTGGGCATGGTGCCCTTTGCGCGGGTAGAAGAAGAGGCGAGAAGACACTGGTCCGCCTGGAAGGGCGGCGGCCCTGCCAGTCCGCCCTATACCCAAGCCCCGGAGAAGCTGTGTTCTCCCGGCCTCTACCTCCTGGACCGGCCGGAGCTGACCCAGAGTGAGATTCGTATGGGCTACCTGGGCCTGCCCCGGTCTCACCCGGATTATTTCGCCTTACGCCTGGTCAATTATATTTTGGGGGAAGGGGGGTTTTCTTCCCGTCTCATGACCCGCATCCGCGCCGACCTGGGCCTGACTTACGGCATTCGCAGCAGCTTCCAATTCCGCCGGGCCCCGGGGCCTTTTTTGATTTCCACCTTCACCCCGGCGGCCAATACGGCCCAAGTAGTTCAGGAGATCAAAGGGGTTCTGGCAGAGGTGCGGCAGAAGGGGGTCACCCCCCAGGAATTGGCGGAAGCCCAAAGTTACTTTGTGGGGCATTTTCCTTTAGGTTTGGAAACCGCCCGGGGTCTGGCCCGCCGGGTGGTCTCCCTGGATTTGTATGATCTGGGGCTGGATTATCTGAAGAGATACCAGGAGCGGATCAGGGAGGTGACCCTGGAAGAAGCCAACCGGGCCGCCTTAACCCACTTCCAGCCCGAGGCCCTGGTAAGCCTGGTGGTGGGACCGGCGGCTCAATGCGCGGATTCCCTGAAGTCCATCGGCCCGGTGGAAAGCATCGGCGAAATTTAGTTTATATTTTTTAGTTGACAAAACTTGTGCTTTGGTATGTGATATGAAAGATTTTGTGAAAAAAAGGATAAGCCCTTTTTTCTTTGGGGACCATTTAACTGAGGGAGGAAAGTTTCATGCACAAAACCCCGTTGTTGGATCAACTGGAATCCGGTCCATACCCCAGCTTTGTGAAAGACCTGAAGCGGTTGGCCGCCAAAAAGCCCCAGGTCAATGACCTGCTGGGCCAACTGGAAAGGTCTTATAAGGAAAAGATCACCCACTGGAAGCACGGCGGTATCGTGGGTGTCCTGGGATACGGTTCCGGCATCATCGGCCGTTACTCCGACCTGCCGGATGAGTTCCCCGGCCTGGAGCACTTCCACACCATGCGGATCAACCAGCCCTCCGGCTGGTACTACACCACCAAGGCCTTGCGCGAGCTTTGCGACATCTGGGATAAGCACGGCAGCGGCATTCTCAACCTGCACGGCGCCACCGGCGACATCATTTTTCTGGGCTGTCGTACAGATGACCTGGAACCCTGCTTTGCGGATCTCACCGCCAAAGGCTGGGACATCGGCGGCTCCGGCTCCGCCATGCGCAGCCCCTCCTGCTGCGTGGGTCCGTCCCGCTGTGAATGGTCCTGCTATGACACCATGGAAGCCTGCTATCAACTGACCCAGGAATTTCAGTTCGACCTGCACCGCCCCTCTTATCCCTATAAATACAAGCTGAAATTCTCCGGCTGCCCCAATGACTGCGTGGCTTCAGTAGCTCGTTCCGACATGTCCATGATCGGCGTCTGGAAGGACAACATCCGCATTGATAAGGCCGCGGTCCAGGCCTATGCCGGGGGCGAGTTGAAACCCCGGGGCGGCGGCGCCAACGTCAAAAAACTGGACATCCTGGAAGACGTGGTCAAGCTCTGTCCCACCAGTTGCATGGCTTGGGACGGCAAGACCCTGAAGATCGATAACAAAAACTGCAACCACTGCATGCACTGCATCAACATGATGCCCCAGGCCCTGCGGCCCGGCAAAGATGTGGGCTGCACCATCCTGTTGGGCTCCCATGCCCCCATCCTGGAAGGCGCCCAGATGAGCTGGGTTATCGTGCCCTTCATGCGCATGGAGGCTCCTTTTGATGAACTGAAAGAGCTGACCGCCAATATCACCGAATGGTGGGCGGAACACGGCAAGAACCGGGAGCGCGTGGGCGAATTGATCATGCGCCTGGGTATGCGGGCTTTTCTGGAGGCGGTGGGTCTGCCGCCGGTGCCCCAGACCGTGCGGGTGCCCCGGGCCAATCCCTTCTTCTTCTGGCACCAGGCCGACTTCGACGCGGAGGCCGCCGGCAGGAAATACTACACCACCAAGTAATGACATCACTCTCGCTGATGTCATACGCCTAAATAGGTTAAGGAGGAAAAGATAACATGGCTGAACGGATTACTGATATTGGCCCGCCCCATTACAGCAAATTCTTGCCGCCGGTCATCAAAGCCAACTACGGCAAGTGGAAATATCATGAAATTGTGGAGCCTGGGGTTCTTAAGCATGTCTCCGAAAAAGGCGCGGAACTCTATTCCGTGCGCATCGCCTCCCCCCGGATTCTGACCACCATACAAGCCCGGGATATCTGCGATGTCGCCGACAAATATTGCGGCGGTTATCTGCGTTTTACCAGCCGCCACAACGCCGAATTTTTGGTATCCGACAAGGCTCAACTGAAGCCGTTGTTGGCCGAACTGGCCAAGCGGGGTATGCCCAAGGGCGGCACCGGCCATTCCGTCACCAACATCGTCCACACCCAGGGTTGGATTCACTGCCACACCCCGGCCATTGACGCCTCCGGCGTGGTCAAGGCGGTGATGGATGATCTGTTTGACTATTTCGGCAGCCATCAACTGCCGGCCCAGGTGCGCATCTCTTTGGCCTGCTGTCTTAACATGTGCGGCGCGGTGCACTGCTCCGACATCGCCATCTGCGGCGTGCACCGGACCCCACCCAAGGTTATGCACGACAAATTGCGCCATCTGTGCGAAATTCCCACCACCATCGCCTCTTGTCCCACCGGCGCCATCCGGCCCCATCCGGACAAGAACCTGAAAAGCGTCACCGTTAACGAACCCCGCTGCATGTACTGCGGCAACTGCTACACCATGTGCCCGGCCATGCCCTGCTTCGACGAGGAAAAGGGCGGCGTGGCCCTGCTGGTGGGCGGCAAGGTCTCCAATGCCAAGAGCCCGCCCATGTTCTCCCGCCTGGCGGTGCCCTATATTCCCAACAATCCGCCCCGTTGGCCGGAAACCGTGGAGACCATCCGCAAGATTTTGTTGACCTATGCCAAAGGTGCCAACAAATGGGAGCGGGTGGGCGAATGGGTGGAGCGCATCGGTTGGGAGAAGTTTTTTGAGAAATGCGAGATCCCGTTCACCTTCCAGCATATTGACGACTATAAATTCCAAGCGTATGATACTTATAGGACGTCAATGCATTTTAAATACTAAACAGGTGGATTAAATGGCACTACCGAAGGCAGAGCTTGTAGAGTTCATCTACAAGATGGTGGAAGCGGCCCAGGGCAAAAAGCAGCTCAAAGCCATGGACCTGCAGAAGGCCGTCCTCAAAGAGCATCCTGACCAGGATAAGAACATGATCAAGATGGCCATCAAGGAGCTTATTGACGGCGGCCGCTGCGTCTACACTTATTTCGGCGGCAGTTTCGTTGAAATACCCCGGGTGGAAGGCGCCGCAAAACACTAATGGTTAGGTCCTGCCCCCGATTGCTGCTGGCAGCTCTTCGGGGTGGGGCCGGCAAGACCACTTTAACCTTAGGGCTTCTGGCCGCCTGGCGGGCCCAGGGGCACCGCTTGGTGCCTTTTAAAAAAGGGCCGGATTATATCGATCCCGCCTGGCACGCCTTGGCGGCCGGATGTCCCAGTCATAATCTGGACCCCTTCCTCATGGCGGGGGACCAGATCCTGGCCTTGGTGGGCCGCTATGCCAGAGAAGCCGATGGCCTCTTGATCGAAGGCAATCGGGGCCTCTACGACGGCCTGGACGCCCAGGGCACCTTCAGTACTGCAGAATTGGCCAAACTCCTGGCCGTGCCGGTGGTGCTGGTGGTGGACTGCACCATGCGCACCCGGACTACCGCGGCCCTGGTGCTGGGCTGCCAGCACTTCGATCCCCAGACGCCTATCCGGGGAGTCATCCTCAATCAAATTGCCCGTCCCCGCCACGAATCCCTGATCCGCAACGCCATCGAGCATTATTGCGGCATTCCCGTGCTGGGCGCCATACCTCGTCTGAAATGCGCCGTCTTTCCGGAGCGCCACATGGGCTTGGTCCCCCCCCAGGAGCACACCGCGGCCCAAAAGGCGGTGAGTACCGCCCGGGACCTGGCCCAGAGATACCTGGACCTGGAGGGCCTCTGGCGGGTGGCCGGAGAGGCCCCGGACCTGCCCCTGCCCTTATCCGCCGGAAAACCGGTTGCCGTTCCAGGTCCCCCGGTAACCATCGGCGTTATCCGGGATAACGCCTTTCAATTCTATTATCCGGAAAATCTGGAGGCCCTGGAGCAGGAGGGGGCCAGGCTGGTGACGCTTAATGCCCTGGAGGATGAGTTCCTGCCGGCTGATGTGGCCGGCCTCTATATCGGCGGCGGCTTTCCGGAGACCCACGCCCGGGACCTGGCCCGGAATCGCTCCTTCCGGCAAGCCATCAAGGCCGCGGCCCAAGGTGGCCTCCCCATCTATGCCGAATGCGGCGGTCTGATGTATCTGGGGGAAGCCATCCAGGTCCAGGAGGAGAGATTCCCCATGGTGGGACTGTTCCCGTATGACTTTGTCATGGGGAAATCCCCCCAGGGTCATGGCTATACCATCTTAGAAGTGACCGGCCCTAACCCCTACTTTTCTCCGGGCACCCAGCTCAAGGGGCACGAATTCCATTACTCCCGGATTCACCCGGAACCAGGCCCCCAGGAGAATCTGGCTTTTCGGGTGGTGCGGGGCGCGGGCCTGGGCGGTCATCGGGAAGGCTTCATTTATAAAAACGTCCTGGCCACCTATACCCATCTGCACGCCCTGGGCGCGCCGGAGTGGGCCCCCGCCCTGGTGCGGCAAGCCCGGAAATATGCCCGCCTGCACCTGGGCAAGTCGGGAGAAACCCCTCTCTCGCGGGAAGCGGTGGCTCCCAAGAGGCGCAACCGGGAAAAAGGGGCGATTTTTTCCTGACCAACTCCCTTATGGAACCTGAGGGAAATTAAGGTTGAGGGGAGGGCGGGCACCTGAGGTCCATGGCCCGGCACGAACCACTGGAAACCCAGGAAGACAAAGCGGTGGCGGTCAATGGGGAAGAAAGCCCGGGCTGCGAAAGTCGCATTGAGGCTTGCCCTGCCGGCGCCATTACGGTGACGGAGGTTTAGCGGGCCCGGCTTTTGCTGAAAAACCCCGGTCTGGCGCCAGACTGGGGTTTTTTTGACCCCACGTCCTGAAGGAGTCCACTAATGCCCGTTTCCTGTTCGCAGCAGCCGGCAGGCCGCGGCCCCCGGTTTTTCTTAAAAGTCTGGGCCGGTTTTTTGGTTCTCCTGGTGCTGGCATTCTCTCCGGCGTTTTTGCGCCCGCACCCAGCCGGGGCCGCGGGAGAACCTCCCAAACCGACTCCGGAGCAGCTTAAGAAGGTCCTGGCGGACTTTGCCCAGTATGCGGAACAGGCCCGCCAGGCCTGGGAAGTGCCGGGGATGGCCATCGCCATCGTCCGGGATGACCGGGTCATCTTTGCCCAAGGCTTCGGGGTGAAAAAGGCGGGGGCCAAAGACGCGGTGGATGAACACACCATCTTCCAGATCGGCTCCACCTCCAAGGCCTTTACCGCGGCGTTGGCGGCCATACTGGTGGACGGCAAAAAGTTCGCCTGGCAGGACCGGGTGATCGATCATCTTGCGGATTTCCGGCTGTTTGATCCCTGGGTCACCCGGGAGTTTCGGGTGGAAGACCTCATGGCCCAACGCAGCGGCCTGCCGACCCACGCCGGTGACGCCCAATCCTTCCTGGGTTTTGACCGGACCCAGATGATTCACTCCCTGCGCTATGTTAAGCCGGTCACCAGCTTCCGCTCCCAGTTTGCCTATCAGAACGGCCTCTTTTTGGCGGCCGCGGCCTTGCTGGAGAAGTACACCGGCAAGACCTGGGAAACCAATGTCCAGGAACGCCTTTTCAAGCCTTTGGGAATGTCCGCCAGTTCGGCGGGGCTGACCGGCTTGCAGCAGGCCAAGAACGCGGCCTCCCTGCACCGGAAAAAGGACGGCCGGGTCACCGCCTTGCCCCCGGATTGGCCTTACCATTTCTGGGTTTATCTTTACGGGCCGGCGGGAGGCATCAACTCCAACGTCCTGGATATGACGAAATGGCTGCGCCTGCAACTGGGTAAGGGGAAATACCAGGATAAGCAGTTCATCAGCGAAGCCAACCAGGAGTTTTTGCAGACCCCGAAAATTCTCATGGGTTCACAATTTGGGGGAATGAACTTCTATTGCCAGGGGTGGATCTATTCGGCCAGACACCCCTATCCCCTCATCTGGCATAACGGCGGCACTTCGGGCCATAAGACCATGGTGGCCTTCGTGCCCCAAGCCGGCGTCGGCATCGTGGTGCTCTCCAATCTCATCACTAATTTGCCGGAAGCCCTGGCCTTCAAGTTTTACGACCTGTACTTCCAAAACCCGACGAAAGATTGGGCCAAGGAGATGACGGCCCTGGAGGAGAAAGTCAGGGAAGCTCAGAAGCTCCCCCAGCCGCCGACGCCGCCGGCTCCGCCCCTGCCTTTGGACCGCTACACCGGCGCTTACCAAAACGATATCTACGGCCAGGCCAAGGTTTCGGCCCAAAAGGATTCCCTGATAGTCACCCTGGGCCCCAAACAGGTGCAGATGACCCTGCGCCCCTGGGACCGGGATAATTTCCTGGGCGCCATAGAAGGTTTGACCCAACCAGGAGAGGAGACCAAGGCTGCTTTTAAGATCGGCGGCGACGGCCGGGCCCGGAGCTTGCTGTTAGATTGGGACGGGGAAACGGAGTTTTCGCGCCTGGAGGAAAAGGCCGGCCAATAATTGTGGGGGGAGGGGGCTAAGGGAATGATCCAGGGCGAAAAGGTAAAAAGGCGAAAAGGGGAAAAGGGGTAAAAAGATATCACCCTCGGTCGTCAAGATTTAATTCGCCTTTTCGCCTTTTCCCCTTTTTCCCCAAAATAAAAATGCAATTCATCAGGGAGTATGGAAACGCTCAAGACCCAGCCATAAAGCCCCTGGCCCTCCCCCCACAAATTTTACTCCATCCCCTCCGTTCCCTCCTGGCAGGATTGGCAGGCTTGCCGGGGGGCCAGTTCCTCCGGCGTGGCCTCCCTAATCTCCAGCACCTCCACTTCGTAATTCAGGTCCTGGTCGGTTAAGGGATGGTTCAGGTCTAAAATTACCAGGTCTCCTTTGACTTCCTTGATAGTCAAAGGATATTCCGGAGGAAAAGGTAAAATACTGGGGAGCACCTTTTGGCCGGGTTTGAGTTCCATGTCCGGGGGAAAGCGCTTGCAGCTCCAGACCTGGACGTTTTCCGGATCATAAAAGCCGAAGGCCTCTTCCGCGGGCACGACGAACTCCAGGCAGTCCTGTTCCCTAAGACCCCAGAGCCGGCGCTCCAGCCCGGGTAAAAGTTCCTGGTAGCCCGCCACAAAGGTGAGAGTTTCCATCTCCTCCGGGGAGCCCCGCAGGAATTCCCCGGAGTCCAGGCGCAGGCGATAGGCCAGACGCACATATTTATCCTTAGTGATGATTCCCATCTGTTACCCCTTACGTGATGATGGTATAATAATCCCGGAAAGGAGCTGGTCTGTCAAGCCGCCATGATTCGCAAGGCCCTGGTCCAGGAAGTCCCGGAAATCCGCCGCCTGTTGATGGAATTTTCCTTTCAATGGAACGTCCTGCCCCGCACCCTGGCGGACCTCTATAGCCTGGTGCGGGACTATTTTGTTTATCGACCGGATAAGGGACCCATTTTGGGCATTGCCGCCCTGCACGTCTTTTGGGAGGACCTGGGGGAGATCCGCTCCCTGGTGGTGGTGCCGGGCTCCCAACAGCAAGGGATCGGCTCCCATCTGGTGGAGAAATGTCTGGAGGAGGCCCGGGCCTTAGGGCTGAAGCAGGTCTTTGTGCTGACTTCCGAAGGTCACGGCAAATTTTTTGCCCGCTTCGGCTTTCACCAGATCTCCCGACATAAATTACCGGAAATTATCTGGGCGGAATGCGCCCAGTGCTTCAAATATCCCGACTGCGACGAAGTGCCCATGCTCTTGGACTTATAAGGGGCAGCTTGACAGGCTCACCGGCAAAAATTATATTTATTTAAAGGGCTTGAGAGCAAAAAGATGGCTTCAGGCCTTAATACATCACGGCTAGCGACCATCTAATCCGGTGAAGCCTGGCTTTATCGGTTTTTTTATTAAATTCAGCGCCATTTAATCTGAGCCTATGATCAACCTGATCTTAAAAAAAATTCTGGGGAGCAAAAACGACCGGGAGCTCCGGCGCATGGCCCCCATGGTGGACCGCATCACTTCTTTCGAGCCGGAACTCCGCCGGCTCAGCGACGCCGACCTGAAGGCCAAAACTCCCCGGTTTAAAGAGCGTCTGGACCAGGGCGAGCCTCTGGACGACCTGCTCCCCGAGGCCTTCGCGGTGGCCCGGGAGGCTTCCCTCCGGGTCCTGGGTATGCGCCCCTTCGACGTGCAGCTCATCGGCGGCATCGTCCTCCATGAAGGCAAGATCGCTGAAATGAAGACCGGGGAAGGCAAAACTCTGGTCGCGGTGATGCCCGCTTATCTAAACGCCCTCACCGGCGAGGGCGTCCACATCGTCACGGTAAACGACTACCTGGCCCGCCGGGACACCGCCTGGATGGGGGGCATCTATAACTTTCTGGGGCTCACCGTAGGCACCATCGTCCACGGCCTGAGCGACGAGGAGCGCCGCCGGGCTTACGGGGCGGACATCACTTACGGCACCAACAACGAATTCGGCTTTGACTACCTCAGGGACAACATGAAGTTCTCCCTGGAGGACTATGTCCAGCGGGAATTCAACTATGCCATCGTGGACGAAGTGGACTCCATTCTCATTGACGAAGCCCGGACCCCCCTGATTATTTCCGGGCCGGCGGAGAAGTCCACCGACCTCTATTACATCATCAACCGTCTGGCCCTCCAGCTTAAGCAGGACCAGGATTATACCGTGGACGAGAAGGCCCGGAGCGTCATCGTCACCGAAGAGGGCGTGGCCCGGGCGGAGAAGCTGCTGCGCCTGGACAACCTCTATGACCCCCGGCATATCGAAGTGCTGCATCACCTGAACCAGGCCCTGAAGGCCCACAACCTGTTTAAAAGGGACGACGATTACATCGTCAAGGACGGCCAGGTGATCATCGTGGACGAATTCACCGGGCGCCTCATGCCGGGGAGGCGTTACTCCGACGGCCTCCATCAGGCCCTGGAAGCCAAGGAGAACGTCCATATTGAGAACGAAAACCAGACCCTGGCCACCATCACCTTCCAGAATTACTTCCGCATGTACCGGAAACTGGCGGGCATGACCGGCACCGCCGACACCGAAGCGGAGGAATTCAAGAAGATTTACAACCTGGAAGTGATGGTCATCCCCACCCACAAAAAGATGATCCGCACCGATAATCCGGACGTCATCTATAAAACCGAAAGGGAGAAGTTCGAGGCGGTGGTGGAGGAGATCAAGGACTGCCATCGCCGGGGCCAGCCGGTCCTGGTGGGCACCACTTCCATCGAAAAGTCGGAGTACTTAAGCCGCCAACTGAAAAAAGAAGGCATCAAGCACGAAGTGCTGAACGCCAAGCACCATGAGAAGGAAGCGGAGATCGTCGCCAAGGCCGGACAGATGGGCATGGTGACCATTGCCACCAACATGGCCGGCCGGGGCACGGACATCGTCCTGGGGGAGGGGGTGGTGGACCGGGGGGGCCTCCACATCCTGGGCACCGAGCGCCATGAAGCCCGGCGCATCGACAACCAGCTCCGGGGCCGCTCCGGCCGCCAGGGGGACCCCGGCACCTCCCGTTTCTATCTCTCCCTGGAGGACGACCTCTTGCGCATCTTCGGCTCCGACCGCATCAAGGGCCTGATGGGCCGCCTGGGCATGGACGACGGCGAGCCTATCGAACACCGCTTGGTGAGCAACGCCATTGAAAAGGCCCAGAGGCGGGTGGAGGGCCATAACTTCGACATCCGCAAGCACCTCCTGGAATATGACAACGTCATGAACAGACAACGGGAGGTGATTTACGCCCAACGCCGGCAAATCCTGGCCGGGGAAAATCTCCAGGACGACCTCCTGGAGATGGCCGCGGAACTGGTGGACGACCTGCTGGAAGATTACACCGCCGGCCGGATGCCGGAGGAATGGGACCTTAAGGGCCTGGAAGAGGCCTTTTCCCGGCAATTCGGCTTCCGGGTGTCCCTGGCGGAAAACCTGAATGGCGACCTTCACGACTTCCTGACCCAAAAAGTGGAAGAACGCTTTGCCGCCCGGGCCGCGGAAATCGGTCCGGAACTCTTCGAACACCTCCAACAGATGGTCATGCTCCAGATCGTGGACAACCACTGGAAGGACCACCTCCTCAACATGGACCACCTCCGGGACGGCATCGGCCTCAGGGGCTACGCCCAGCAGGACCCGTTGCGGGAATACCAGCGGGAAGG
The DNA here is from genome assembly GCA_040756315.1 of Thermodesulfobacteriota bacterium. Lineage (GTDB taxonomy): Bacteria > Desulfobacterota > Desulfobaccia > Desulfobaccales > 0-14-0-80-60-11 > JBFLZI01. Next base: position 19,052 of record JBFLZI010000016.1, read on the forward strand.
CTACGAGACCTTTATGGACATGATCCACCGCATCAAGGCCGATACCATCAGCACCATCTTCCACCTCCAGGTGCGGCCCCACCAGGAACTGCCGGAAGAGGCCCAGGCGGCCCAACAACCCATGTTCTTCAGCCACGGCGAGAGCGGCACCCACCCACCCGCCCAACGCAAGGACAAGAAAGTGGGGCGCAATGACCCCTGCCCCTGCGGCAGCGGCAAGAAATATAAGAAGTGTTGCGGGAAGTAGGGTTTTTGGGGGAGGGGGCCAGGGGCCACAGGCCCCTGCCCCCTCCCCCAAACCCTTATATAAATAAGGGTAGCACAGGCTTTCAGCCTGTGCGGGGAGGGGGAGGCTATCCCTTTGCTCTGAAAATGTCTGTCGTCGGGCGCGTCTTACGCGCCAAAAATGGTGCTGTCATTTACCGAAAACCGAAAACTGAATAAATCCTCATGGATAAAATCGACTTAAAGAAATCCCTGAAGCACCTGTACCAGGCCTCCCCGAAAGAGGTGGCCCTGGTGGAGGTTCCCCGCCTCCAATACCTGCAAGTGGAGGGCCGGGGCGACCCCAATACCGTGCCCGCCTTTCCCCAGGCCGCGGAGGCCCTGTTTCGGATCTCCTATACTCTCAAATTCATGGTCAAAAAAGAGGGGGGGCCGGACTATGCCGTCATGCCCCTGGAGGGCCTCTGGTCTGCCGAGGACCTGGCCGCGTTCAGCCAGGACCGCCGGGGTGAGTGGCAATGGACCCTGATGATTCTCCAGCCGGAGTTTATCACCCGGGAGGCTGTGGCCCGGGCTGTGGCCCAGGTCCGGAAGAATAACGGCTCCCCGCTTTTGGAGGCTCTGAAGCTGGCGCCGTTCAGCGAGGGGCAGTCCGCCCAGATTCTTCATGTGGGCCCTTACGGGGGGGAGGCCCCCACCATTGAGCGGCTGCACCGTTTCATCCGGGACAAGGGCTATCACTTTGGCGGCAAGCATCACGAAATCTACCTGAACGATCCCCGGCGCACCGCGCCGGCGCGGCTGAAGACCATTATCCGCCAACCCATCACCTTGGAAGCCATGAAATGATAGTGCCGGGATTTACCGCCGCCGGGTCGGCAGCGGGCATCAAAAAACAGGGCGGGCTGGACCTGGCCCTGATCTATGCGGATGTGCCGGTGTCCGCGGCCGGGGTCTTCACCCGGAACCGGGTCAAGGCCGCGCCGGTCATGCTCTGCCGGGAGCGCCTCCGGGGCGGGAAGGCCCAGGCTATTTTAGTGAACAGCGGCAATGCCAATGCCTGCACCGGCCCCCAGGGCCTGGCGGACGCCCGGGCCACCAGCCGGGAGCTGGCCCGTTTGCTGAAAATACCCGAACGTCTGGTGCTCCCCGCGTCCACCGGGGTCATCGGCCAGCCCCTGCCCGGGGCGAAAATCACCGGGGCCTTGCCGGAGTTGGTGGCCCGCCTGCGGCCCGACGGACTGCCGGAAGTGGCCCGGGCCATCATGACCACGGACACCCGGCCCAAGACCGCGTTTTTGCAGGAGAAAATCGGCGGTAAGAAGTTTAATCTGGCCGGCATCGCCAAGGGCGCAGGCATGATCCACCCGGACCTGGCCACCCTCCTGGTTTTTGTTTTTACGGACGCGGCGGTAAGCCCCGAGGTCCTGAAAAGCCTGCTGCGCCAGGCCCTGCCCGTGAGCTTTAACCGCATCACCGTGGACGGGGACACCTCCACCAACGACACCATCCTGTTTCTGGCCAGCGGCCAGGCGGGAAATCCGGTGATTGCCGCGCCGGGGCCGGAGATGGCGGCCCTGGGAGCGGTTTTGAATCAGGTTATGGGCGACCTGGCCCGGCAGGTGGTGGCCGACGGCGAGGGGGCCACCCGGGTCTTTCGGGTGGAAGTAGAGGCCGCGGCCAGCCCTAAGGAAGCCCTGAACGCGGCCCGGACCGTGGCCCTGTCTCCCCTGGTGAAGACGGCCATGGCCGGCGCGGATGTGAACTGGGGGCGGATCATGGCGGCCCTGGGGCGCTCCGGGGCCCGGTTTGACCCGGAGAAGGTGGAGATCGCCTTCGGCCGGCATTTGGTGGTGAAAAACGGCCAGGGGTTAGGTCCGGCGGCCGAAGCTGCGGCCCAAAAGGTCATTTTGGCCGGCCCGTTTACAGTGACCATCCATCTTCAGGCCGGCTCTGCCTCCGATTACTACGACACCTGCGACTACACCGAAGACTACATCCGCATCAACGCCAGCTACCGCAGTTGAGAAGATGTTTGGGGTGCAAAAAAATAGGGTGCGCAGTGCGCACCCTACCTCTAAAACGGTATTAGGATAAGGCCCGGAACCACGGCGGCTCCGGGGCCGAGATTAACCAGCCAAGAGGTTATTTATCCAGGTGCAGCAAAAACTTCCTTTCTTGCCCCGTTAAGCTGTCAAGCTTTGGCGCCGGGGGCAGTCCGTCCTCAAAACTTTCTTCTTCCCTTCCCTCGCCTTGGTAGCCGTTCTGGTGGCCTCCGCCCACGATCAGGGCCAACTCCCCCACCAACCCTCTCATCTGCTCCGATTGGGCGTTCAGCTCTTCCGCGGCGCTGGCGCTCTCCTCAGCGGTGGCGGCATTACGCTGCACCACCTGATCGATCTCCGAAGTGGCCCGGGTGATGGCTTCGATCTCTTTGGCCTGTTCCTTGCCGGAATTGGCGATCTCCCCCACCAAGGTATTGACTAATTTGGCTGATTCCCCCATGTCATAGAATTTGGTCAGGGTATCCTGAATCTGCTGGGCCCCTTTTTCGATGTGCTGGGCCGTCTCGCCGATGAGGTCATCGGTGATTTTGGCTGCTTCCGCGGCGCGCATGGCCAGAGTGCGCACTTCGTCAGCCACTACCGCGAAACCCGCCCCGGCCTGGCCGGCCCGGGCGGCCTCCACCGCCGCGTTCAGGGCCAACAGGTTGGTTTGAAAGGCGATTTCATCAATGTTCTTGATGATCTTCTTGATGTTTTCCCCCGAGGTGGCAATGGTTTCCATGGTGGTCTTGGTGGTCCGGATGGAGCGGTGCACTTCCTTGGTCTTTTCATTGGTGACGATGACCAGGCGGTTGCATTCTTCCCCGCTGGTGGAGTTCTGTCTCACCGAGTTAGCCAATTCTTCAATGGCAGAGGTGGTTTCCTGGAGGGAAGCCGCCTGCTCCGAGGCCCCTTGGGCCAGGGACTGACTGGCGGCGGACACCTGGGTGGAAGCCGAAGTCACCTGTTCCGCCCCTTCCGCCAGGTCCTGAATGAGGCGCTTCAGGGGCTTGATCGTGCTGCGGGTGAGGACTAAACCGATGGCTAATCCCAGGAAGATAACCGCCAGCGCCCCACTATTGATCAGGACGTTGGTCCGGGTTATCTGGTACTGCAGCTTGTCTTTCTGGGCCTTCCAGGCCATCTCGCAATCTTGCAGCAGGGCTCTGCTGGCCTGCCCCAGGTCCTGGTCGGCTGCTTTCAGGGATTCGCCCAGGGCAGCTCCGGCGCCCGCCTTTTTCAGGTACAAGTCTTTATAGCGGGTAAAGGCCTCTTGGTATTTGCCCAGGGCTGCCAGCAGGCTGTCCATCTGCTTCCGTTCCGCCGGGTCGGTGAACCCATTTTTTAGGTCGGACATCTGCTTCCTGGCCTGGTCCAGATAGGTTCCCACTTTCTCCACATAACCCTGGTCACCCCGGATAATGAAGTCCTTTTCGTGGCCCCGGGCTTCCAACACCTCTTTGGTGATGCGACTTAAAGCCTCGGTTTTCTCAAAGCTGTCGTTCACCGCCCTGATATTGGACCAGCCCAAATAAGCCCCCACCGAGGACATCAGGATCAAAGCCAAAAAGCCGCCAAAGATCTTCACTCCTAATCGCATATTCCTAAACATTTTTCCCCTCACTTCTGAAATGGGTCGGCGCGCCGATTTTGATTAAAAACCAACCCGGTTTTATCCCCAGCCGGCCATCTTTCCTCAACTCTTGACCTCGCCAGGCGGCCCGGGCCTCTCAGCATTTCCGGCCGGTCCGGACGACCGCCCTTGGCCTCGGAAAAACCAGGCGAAAAAAGCCATGGCCCAAAATGATTGTGGCAATCACCTTAATTATCGGTATGGTGCAAAGTTTTATTTACAAAAATAATGGGATTCCAAGGGAAATTTTCCGGGAAGGCTGGAGCATAGGTGAAGGCGTGATAACAGCAAAGGAGACAGTGGGGGGAAGGGACCGGGCAACTTCCCTCTCCCAGGAAATGGCGGCCTTTATCAGGACTCCCTGGCCCTGGCCCGGAGCCGCCATTTAGCCAGCTCCACCACTGGCACCAAGGTTAAACTAAGGCCGGCGGCCACCAGCCAGTCGCCCAGGCTTAAAGACGCGGTATGGAACAGCCGGGCCAGGGGCGGCCATTCCACCACCGCCACCATGGTCACCAGGGAGATCAGCACTGCGGCCAGCAAAAATTTGTTGGGGAAGATGCCCACGGTGAACAGGGAAAGATAATGGGAGCGGCAGTTGAAGGCATTGACCAGTTCGGCCAAAACCAGGATGATGAACACCATGGTCTGAGCCTTGACTAGGACCTCCTGGGGAGAGGCCAGCCCCCCGGGATTGTAGTAATAATAGTAAGCGAAGAGGGGGATCAGGATCAGGGTAAGGTAGATGGCAATCACCGCCAGGAGGGTAGTTACCGTGCGGGTGAACACCCCTTCCTCCGGGGGGCGGGGCGGGCGGGACATCAAGTCCGGGGCCGGCGGGTCCACCCCCAGGGCCAGGGCCGGCAGGCCGTCGGTGTTCAGGTTGACCCAGAGGATCTGCAGGGCAATGAGGGGCAGGGGCAGACCCAGGAAGAAAGCCCCGGTGAGCACCAAAATCTCCGATAAGTTACAGGAAAGCAGGAAGATCAGGTATTTTTTAATATTGTCGAAGATGGCCCGGCCTTCTTCCACCGCGGCCACCAGGGTGGCAAAGTTGTCGTCCGCCAGGATCATGGCCGCGGTCTCTTTGGTGACTTCGGTGCCGGTGATGCCCATGGCCACCCCGATATCCGCCCTTTTTAGAGCCGGGGCGTCATTCACCCCGTCCCCGGTCATGGCCACCACCTCTTTCTGGTCCTTCAGTACCTTGACCAACCGGAGTTTGTGCTCCGGGGCCACCCGGGCGAAGACCACCACCTCCTTCAGGGCTTCTGAGAGTTGGCCGTCGGTCATGGCGTTCACTTCTTTCCCGGTCAAGACGGGGTGGTCCGGGGAATCGGCGGGAATCAGCCCCAATTCCTGGGCGATGGCCCAGGCGGTATCCGGGTGGTCGCCGGTGACCATGATCACCTTGATGCCGGCCTGGTGGCAGCGCCGCACCGCACCCCGGGCTTCGGGACGGGGCGGGTCGATCAGCCCCACCAGCCCCACCCAGACCAGGTCCTTCTCTTCCGCCGCCGGGGTCAGGTCCGGGACGGACTGCAAAGGGCGGTAGGCCAGGCCCAGAACCCTGAGAGCCGCCCCGGCCATCTCCCCGGCCTGGGCCCTAATCTGCTGGCGCTCCGGCTCAGTCAAGTCCCTTTCCCCCGGCGCCGTTAGAATCTTGGGGCAATGGGGCAGCAGGCTTTCCGGCGCGCCCTTGAGGCACATCAGCAGGCCGCCGGGACCCTGGTGGATGGTGCTCATTCTCTTCCGGTCAGAGGAGAAGGGAATCTCGGCGACCCGGGGAAATTCCCCGGCCAGCCGGGAGGGCGCCAGCCCCGCTTTCCGCCCCAGGGTCAATAAGGCCCCTTCGGTGGGATCGCCGTGTACCTGCCAGGTTCCTTCCGCTTCCACCAGAGAAGCGTCATTACAGAGCAGCCCGATACGGGCGGCAAAAGCAAGGACGGGGTCGGCCTCGGGGGTGATTTCCCGGCCCTCTGCCTGAAATTTGCCCTGAGGCTCGTAACCCGAGCCGCTGACCTCAATCTCCCGCCCCTCCAGAAACAGGCGTCGGGCGGTCATTTCGTTTTTGGTGAGGGTACCGGTCTTGTCGGTGCAGATCACCGTGGTGCAACCCATGGTTTCCACCGCGGGCAGACGTTTGACAATGGCATTCCGCTTAGCCATGCGGGTGGTGCCGATGGCCAGCGCGCCGGTGACCACCGCGGGCAAGGCTTCGGGTACCGCGGCCACCGCCAGGCTGATCCCCCAGATGAGCATCTCCAGCCAGCTATGTCCTCTAAGCACCCCCAGCAGCGACGCTCCCCCGGCCACGGCCAGGCAAAGAATGCTTAAAGCCCGGCCGATGATGTGCATGCGTTTCTCCAGGGGGGTGTGCTCCTGGGTCACTTCTCCCAGCAAGCCGGCGATGCGGCCAAATTCGGTATCCATACCGGTGGCCGTCGCTACCGCCAGCCCCCGGCCATAAGTGATCACCGTGCCGCCGAACACCATACAGTGCCGGTCGGCCACGGGCGCCTCAGCCTTGGCGGCCGGGGCCAGGTCCTTGGCCACCGGTGTGGATTCCCCGGTGAGAACGGCTTCGTCGGTCATCAGGTTGACCTGCTCCAACAAACGGCCGTCCGCGGCCAGGCGATCCCCGGTGTGCAGGATCAAAAGGTCCCCGGGCACCACTTCCCGGGCCGGGATGGTCTGCTCCTGGCCCTCCCTTAAAACCCGGGCGGTCGGCGCGGCCAGCTTCTGCAAGGCCGCCGCCGCTTTTTCGGCCCGGTACTCCTGGGAGAATCCCAAAAAGGCGCAGGCCAGCAAGATGGCCAGAATAACGTAGGCGTCCAGATGTTCTCCCAACAGAAAGGAGACCACTGTGGCCACTATCAGGATAACGATCAGGAGGTTTTTGAATTGGTGGAAGAAGATGCGCCAGGGGGAGATCTTCTTAGCCCGGGCCAGTGCATTGGGGCCAAAGCGCTGAAGACGCTCCCGGGCCTGGGAGAAGCTCAAGCCCTCCGGCCCGGTTTCCAGCATTTCCTGGACCTGCTCCGGGCTTAAGGTATGAAAAGCCGGTCTTTCCATGCCAGTCGGTTTCATTGCGGGGACGGGGGCCAAGGGCTACAAGCCCTTACCCCCTCCCCCCACAAGCCACTCTTTAAGGGGTCAACCTCCGGGAGATTAAACCCGGTGGTGCAAGTCGAAGCGAACTGCCCGGTCGCCGCAGACCTCCTGGGCGATTTCCTTAAGAAGGCGCAGCTCCTTGGGATGGTGGATGATGCCGGAGACCACGATGGTTCCCTTGTCCAGGCTCACCTCCAGGGTGGGCACCAAAACCCTAGGGTCGGTGGCCACCCGGGCCTTAAGGCGATAAGCCAGAGCCAGATCCGCCAGCCTGGCCTGGGCCTCAGGGGTGGCGAAGCGCTCCTTGTCAGCCAGGGCCGCGGCCAGGATCTCCGCTACCTGGTCGTAGGTGAGATCGCCGGTGCTCAAGGTCAGGTCATAGACCTTACTCTCATCCCAGTGGCCGCCGTAGTTGGCCTGGATATAGCAGGCCCGCTCGCCGTCCACCTTGGCGATCAGACGCTCAGCCCCGGCCCGGCTTAAGCCCTCCTGGGCCATGAGGCGCTCCCGGCGCAACTCCAGGGGGGCCACCAGCCGGACCCGGAGGCAGAAGGGTATCTCCTGGAGCAAGAAGGAGCCGCCCCGGCCGATGATCACCACCCGGTCGGCGGCGGCATAATCCAGGATCAGGGACTCCAGCCGGGCCACATAGCCCCGGTATTGCCAGTCGAAGCGCTCCCACAGGGTGGGGCAGACTTCGTCCACTTCCCGGGCCACCCGCCCCCAGCGTTCTCCGGCCTGGTCCAGATCGTGAAATAGCTGTTCCTTATCCACGTAGCGGTAGCTCAAACGCCCGGCCACCCGGCGGCCGATCTCCCGGCCGCCGCTGCCGTACTCCCGGGAAATAGTCAAGATCGCCATATACCCACCTTGTCTGGCCCACCGGGCGAAGAACTAACCGCCCGGCGACGGTGCCGATTTCTCCGCCTTGCGAAACATGAACCAGAGCCACAATTTGCCCACGACAATCACCCCCACCGCCAACACCGCTTCCATGGTATAGCAAAACCACTTGGGCGGGTTGAACCAGGCCACCACCGCGGGGTCGGTGAAGATCATCTCCCCGGCCACCCGGCCCAGCACCGCCGCGCCGATATAAATAATAATGGGATAACGGTCCATGAGCGTGGACAACAGGTTGCTGGTAAAGACTACAAAGGGGATGGACAGGGCCAGACCGAACATCAAGAGAAAGAAATTGCCCCGGGAGGCCCCGGCCACGGCCAGGACGTTGTCGGTGCTCATGGTAAGGTCCGCCACCACAATGAGCCACATGGCCGCCAGCAGGGTCTTGGCCTCCCGGTCCTCCTGTTCGGGCGCGCCTTCGATAAAGAGCTTCACCGCGATCCAGGCGATGAGCACCCCGCCGGCCAACTTGATGAATTGCACGACCAGCAGTTTAGCCACGAAGAAGGTGAGGACCACCCGGAGGAGCACCGCCGCGCCCGCGCCCAGGAAGATGCCCCACTGTCGCTGCCGGCGGGGCAGAGAACGCACCGCCATGGCGATGACCACGGCGTTGTCCCCCGCCAGGATGAGGTCAATGACGACGATGTTCAGGATGCCGGCAAAAAAGGCCCAATTGAGATTGTCCAGACCCCAACCTGCCCAGTCCATATTGAATTTTAACCAGGAACCAGCCTTAAAACCAGAGGAAAAGTCCTAACCCAGGCTTGCATCCGGTGCATTTGTTTCTTACTATCTGGAATATTGGCTAATTTTCCCGGTACAGGGAAAGATTGGGAAGGAGGCCGGAAACCATGAATTATCGTGATGCCGCCAACCGGATCAAAGAAGCCTTGCGCCTGAGGACCGAGCCCCTGGGGGTCGCTTTTTTAGCGGACGCCGCGGCTCTGCCGGAGAAAACCCGCCGGCCCTCCCAGGTCTTCAAAAAGAAGGTCACTATCTGCCAGGGGGTCACCATGGCTCGGCTTTACGGCTGGCCCATGGGCTTGACCCAGGAAGATTTAATCTGTATTCCCGGGATGCTGGCCTTCGGGTTCACGCCGGCCACCGATCCTCTCCTGGAGCTGGCTCAGCTCTTCTGCGAAGTGGGATTTCATCAGGAGCTGGGTCCGGCCTTGAAGGAAGTGGAGTCCATTCCCCGCTTCGCCCCCCAGGAGATCGCCGCCCTCTATCTCTCACCCTTGGAACGTCTGGCCCTGGAGCCGGAAGTTATCGTGGTTTACGGTAATCCGGCCCAACTGATGCGCCTCATCAACGGGGTCACCTTCAGCCTGGGGGAGCGGGTGGGCGGTGACTTCAGCGGCAAGGTGGAATGCAGTTCCTATCTCATCGGTCCCCATCGCACCGGCCAGGTGCGGGTGACCATCCCCGGCATGGGGGACCGCATCTTTTCCATGACCCAGGACGACGAAATGGTGGTGAGCTTCCCGGCCCACCTCCTGGAGCCGGTGCTCCTGGGCCTGAAGGAGGCCGGCCGCCAGATCGGCGCCCGCTATCCCATCACCGTTTACCAAAACTTTACCCCGGAATTCCCCCCGCCCTATAAGGAACGGGCCAAGAAGTGGGGCATTATTGAATGAGATTTGGGGGAGGGGGCTTAACAGTGATCAGTAATCAGTGATCAGAAAAAATGTACTTATCTTGACTGATTACTGATCACTAATCTCCCCCGGCCCTCCCCTCAAAACCAGGGATGCCAACCATGACGGATCAGCTTGTCTTGCATTTTCGCCCCATTGCCCGGCGGGTCCTGGAAGACCGTTATCTCCGCCGGGACCCGGAGGGCCGCATCGTGGAGACCCCGGAGGAGCTTTTTCACCGGGTGGCCCAAAATGTGGCGGCCGCGGAAGGGGGCTATGGAGGCGCCGCCGCGGTGGCGGCTCAGGCTGAGGCCTTTTTTGAGGCCATGGCCGCGTTCAAGTTCCTTCCCAATACCCCTACCCTGGTGAACGCCGGTCTGCCCCACGGACAATTGGCCGCCTGTTTCGTCATCCCCATTGAAGATGATATGCGCAGCATTCTGGAGGGGGTCCGGGACATGGCCCTGATTCACCAGACCGGCGGCGGCACCGGCTTCTCTTTCAACCATCTTAGGCCCCGGGGGGACCAGGTGCGCAGCACCGGGCGGGTGGCCTCGGGACCCGTGGGCTTCATGCGCATCTACGACACCACCACCGAGGTGGTGAAGCAAGGAGGTCGCCGCCGGGGAGCCAACATGGGCATCCTCAACGTGGACCACCCGGACATCCTGGAGTTCATCCAGGTCAAAGCGGATCTGGGCCTGCTCACCAATTTCAACCTGTCCGTGGGGGTGAGCGACGTGTTTATGGCCCTGGTGGAGACCGACGACACTTACCCCTTGATCAATCCCCGCACCGGTAAGGAGGTGGGGCGGCTTCAGGCCCGGGAGGTCTTTCAGCTCATCTGCCGTTATGCCCTGGAGACGGGGGACCCGGGCCTGATCTTCCTGGACGCCATCGAAAGGGCCAACCCCACCCCGGCCCTGGGTCGCCTGGAAGCCACCAATCCTTGCGGCGAACAACCGCTTTTGCCCTATGAGTCCTGCAACCTGGGCTCCATCAATCTATCCCGGCTGGTTAAGGGCGGGGACCTGGACTGGGAGGAGTTGGAGCGCCTGGTGGTTCTGGGCGTGACTTTTTTAGATGACGTTATTGACGCGTCCCATTATCCTTTGCCGGAGATCACGGCCATCACCCGGGCCAACCGCAAGATCGGCCTGGGGGTCATGGGTCTGGCGGACATGTTCATTCAGTTGGGAATCCCCTATGATTCCCCTGCGGCTCTGGAACTGGCGGAGCGGCTTATGACCCGCATCCAGGCCCGGGCCGTGGCTCAATCCGAGGAACTGGCCCGCCGCCGGGGGCCCTTCCCTAATTTTCCCGGCAGCCGCTGGGCCAAGGAAGGGCGACCGCCCCGGCGCAACGCCACGGTGACCACCATTGCCCCCACCGGCACCATCAGCCTGATCGCCGGGGCCAGTAGCGGCATCGAGCCGCTCTTCGCCGTGGCCTATCGCCGCCGGGCCCTGGAAGGGGAGGAGTTTGAGGAGGTGCATCCCCTCTTTTTGCAAAAGTTGCGGGAGGCGGGCCTCAAGGAAGAAGAGTGGCTGCCCCGGGTGTTGGCCTCCGGCCGGGTGCGGCCCTTGACCGGGCTTCCTGAAGACCTCCGGCGGCTGTTTCCCACCACCTTCGAAGTGAGCGTGGACTATCAGGTGAAGATGCAGGCCGCGTTCCAGCGCCACGTGGAGAACGCCGTGTCCAAGACCATCAACCTGGCCCCGGAGGCCACCGAGGCGGAGGTGGCCCGGGCCTTCAAGCTGGCCCACCGTTTGGGTCTTAAGGGCATCACGGTCTATCGCTACGGCTCGAAGCCGGGGCAGGTTCTCAGCCTGCCGCCCCAGGCCCTTACTTTATCCCACGAATTTTCGGAAGAATGCCGCCAATGTTCGGTGTAACGGCCGGGGTGGGGTGCGGCAAGATTGACGGGCCGCGGCCCGGGCCGGAGACCAAGACCGGGGCGCAACCCCGCCAGCAGTCTCATGCTTCTCCGGTGAAGGGGCCGGTGCGGGTGGGGTGGTTTAGCCCCTTGGGAAGACGAGGGGCCGTTGCCGTTTTTTATTGTCATCCGGCCGGTTAATCCATTATACTAATTTCGATTAGCATGTCAGACTGACTGGGGGATGCGAGAATCCTAAATGAATCGGGACGGTATGCTAGTGCCGTACCGATTTTTTTTGATTGCTCAAGATGCCCCTGCTTCAGTGGACAGGCCATTGTTTTACCATTTCAGGAGGTTTTGCCGGCATGAAGGTAAGAGGCAAGGTTAAGTGGTTTAATGATTCCAAAGGTTATGGCTTCATTTCCCGGGAGGATGGCCCGGATGTTTTCGTGCATCACAGCGCCATCCAGGGTGAAGGTTTCCGTTCCCTGGAGGAGGGCCAGGAGGTGGAGTTTGAAGTGGTGCAGGGCCAAAAAGGTCCTCAGGCCCAGAATGTGGTAAAACTTTAAATCTTGGAAGCCGGAGGGACTTAACTCCGGGGGTTTAAGGCCTGGGGGGCCCGGCAATCCCGGGTGACCGAGGAGGCAAAGACTTGCCCGCACGCCGTATTAATTATGGCCAGGAAAAGCGCGCCAAAGAAATGGCCCGCCTAAAAAAACGGGAAGAAAAGCTTAAACGCCGACAAAAGAAGACCCAAGCCGGACCAGGGCCCCAGGCGGTTGAGACTGACGGCCCGGACTCTCTTCGGTCAAAAGAAGACTAGGCGTCCACCGGGGCCGGAGCTTTACTCAGGCTTCGGGCCGGATGGATTTGTGAGGATAGGATGAGTATCAAACTTTATGTAGGCAATCTGCCGCATCAAATGACCGAGGAAGAACTGCAGGCGCTCTTCGGCGAAGCCGGCGAAGTGGTCTCCGCCAAGATCATTACGGACCGTTATACCGGTCAGCCCCGGGGTTTTGGCTTTGTGGAGATGGGGACGAAAATCGAGGGCCAGAAGGCCATTTCCATGATTAACGGCAGGAACGTCCAGGGCCGGACCCTGAAAGTCAACGAAGCCAAACCGGTGCAAAAGCGGGGCTTCGGCGGCGGGGGGGGCGGCGGTTACGGTGGTGGCCGGGGACGCCGCCAGTACTAGGTTTTAAGGATGTTTGTGGGGGGAAGGGCCGGGGTTACAAGCCCTCAGCTTTCGGCAGTCAGCTATCAGCTCTGAAAAGATTTAAGATCAAAGCTGATGGCTGAAAACTGACCGCTGACTGCTAATGTCGCCCCTTAGCCCTTCCCCCCCATTGCTTTTAAATTACCTTATGTAGGGGATACTCCACGATGCCCTGGGCCCCGGCGCTGATCAGGCGGGGGATCAGGGTACGCACCTCCGGCTTGTTCACCACCACTTCCACGGAGAACCAATCCGTCTCGTACAGTGGCGCAATGGTAGGGGCCAGCAGGCTGGGCAGCAGGTTGATAAGCCCTTTTAATTGATCTTCCGGCACGTTCATCTTCAGCCCCACCATCCTTTCCGCCCGGAGCGCGCCCAACAGCAGCATGGCGATGTTTTCCATCTTCTCCCGCTTCACCTGGTCTTCTTCCCAGACCTGGGGGTTGGCGATCAACTGGGTATTGCTCTGGAAGAGCTCATGGATGATTTTCAGCCCGTGGGCCTTGATGGTGCTGCCGGTTTCCGTCACTTCCACGATGGCGTCGGCCAGGCCTGCGGCCACCTTGGCTTCGGTGGCTCCCCAGGAGAACTCCACCGTCACCGGAATCTGCCGTTGGGCAAAATAGCGGGCGGTATAGTTCACCAGTTCGGTGGCGATCTTCTTGCCGGCCAGGTCTTTGAGGCTCTTGATGTCGGAGTCGGCCGGCACAGCCAGCACCCACTTGACCGGCTGCTGGGACGACTTGGCGTACATCAGGTCGGCCACCACCACCACCTGGGAATCATTCTCCATGATCCAGTCTTTGCCGGTGAGGCCGCAGTCCAGGGTGTGGTTGGCCACATAGCGGCTCATCTCCTGGGCCCGGCACATGTGGCAGGTGATCTCCGGGTCGTCGATCTCTGGGAAGTAACTCCGGCCCCCGGTTTTAATATGCCAGCCCGAGCGGCGGAAGAGATCCAGGGTCGCCTGCTCCAGGCTGCCCTTGGGGAGGCCCAAGCGCAGTTTATTCACTCCCGTACACCTCCTGGGGGTCAAAGATCCGGGGGCCGACAATTTCCCAAGCCTCGCCTTGGCGGCGGCGGTAGAAACAACTGCGGTGCCCGGTGTGGCAGGCGGCCCCCCCCACCTGCTCCACCTTGAGGAGCACCGTGTCCTCATCGCAATCCAGGTAGATTGCCTTGACCCGCTGCACGTGGCCGGAAGTGGACCCTTTGCGCCACACGGTTTTCCGGGTGCGGCTGTAAAAGTGGGCCTCTCCGGTTTTAAGGGTGCGCTCCCAGGCCGCTTCGTCCATGAAGGCCAGCATCAGCACGTCGCCGGTGGCCGCGTCCTGGACGATGGCGGGCAGCAGGCCCCCCATTTTGGCAAAATTAAGCTTCACTTCTTTTTCCATTGCCAGAATTAATTATCCTTTTTCGTTTGGATCTGCAAGGTTAGGTGGTAAATTTTAGGCAACTCCTTAGTTTGGTTCCTTTGTCCGGCGGTGGCAAACCAGTAAAGGAACAGGACCCTCAGTCAAAAGGAAGCACACGGTGGGTAAGGTTATCCCTTTCAGCCAACTGGCTCGACAGCAACATCTCAATTTCCTGAGGCAAATGCGCCGGGAGTATCGGGAGCGGGAAGATTATCTTTCCCGCCGGCGCAAACTCCTCTTCCAGATTGAGGGCCAGATGCGCCAGGCGGAAACCCAGCAACTGGAAGTGTTTCGCCGGTTGGCGGACTATTTCCAGATCCCCTTGAAATTTCCCATCCAAGGAGACCGGCTGGAGATGCACCGCTTCTTTAACGAAAGCCCCTTTTTGCTGATCCTGACGGAATTCTTCTCAGGCCGCCTCAGCCTGGAGGATTGTTACCGGAAGATTACGGAACTGATGGAGAACCATGCCGTTGCCCCCGAGGAATGACCGGCGGCTCTTGATTTTGAGTTGTCAGTAATTTAACCGGACTAAGACCGCCAGGCCTCCGGGGTTGTCAGAGAATTGCTCTTTCCTTATTCTACCCAATAATTAGGGGCCTCTTTCATAATGATCACGTCATGCACGTGGGATTCCCTCAACCCCGCGGGGGAGATGCGCACAAACCGGGCCTGGGCTTGCAGCTCCGGGATGGAGCGGGACCCCACATAGCCCATGCCTGACCTTACCCCGCCCACCAGTTGATAGACCACGTCGGCCAGTCTTCCCCGGGAGGGAACCCGGCCGACGATGCCCTCCGGCACCAGCTTGCATTCCAGATCAATGTCTTCCTGGCAGTAGCGGTCCCGGCTGCCGGCCTTCATGGCCTCTTCCGACCCCATGCCCCGGTAAATCTTGTAGCTGCGCCCCTGGAAGATCACCGTCTCTCCCGGGCTTTCCTCGGTGCCGGCAAATAAGCTGCCGATCATCACCACGTCGGCTCCGGCTGCCAGGGCCTTGGTAATGTCCCCGGAGTATTTGATGCCCCCGTCCGCTACCAGAGGAACATCCGCCTCTTTGGCGACCCGGGCGCAATCCCGGATGGCGCTGAACTGGGGCACCCCCACCCCGGCAATCACCCGGGTGGTGCAGATGGAGCCGGGGCCGACCCCCACCTTCACCGCGTCGGCCCCGGCCTTGATGAGGTCCCGGGCACCCGCCGCGGTGCCCACGTTCCCGGCGATCAGCTCCACGTCGGGGAACTCTTTTTTGGTGGCCTTAACCGCCTGGACCACCCGGCGGGAATGGCCGTGGGCCGTATCAATGGCGATGACGTCCACCCCGGCCCGGATCAGGGTGTCAATGCGCTCCGCCCGGTCCGGACCCACCCCCACCGCGCCCCCCACCCGCAAGCGCCCGAACTCGTCCTTACAGGAAAGGGGATATTTGCGAATCTTTTCAATATCCTTGATGGTGATCAAACCCTTCAGGTTGTAATCCTCATCCACCACCAACAGCTTTTCGATGCGATATTTATGGAGCAGGGCCTTGGACTCCTCCAGGGTGATGCCCACGGGCGCGGTGACCAGGCGGTCTTTGGTCATCACTTCTTTGACCTTCTGGTCCAGATTGGTCTCAAAACGCAGGTCCCGGTTGGTGACGATCCCCACCAGGCGCGGCCCCTCAACCACCGGGATGCCGGAGATGCGATAGCGCTCCATCAGGCCCAGCACTTGGGAGATGGGCGCCTCCGGCCCGATGGTCACCGGATCGATGATCATGCCGCTCTCTGACTTCTTCACCTTTTCCGCTTCCAGGGCCTGGGCTTCGACACTCAGATTGCGGTGCAAAATGCCGATGCCCCCCTGCCGGGCCAGACTGATGGCGGTTTCCGCCTCCGTCACCGTATCCATGGCGGCGCTGAGAATGGGGATGTTCAGCCGGATGCGCCGGGTCAGACGGGTGGACAGGTCCACTTCGCTGGGCAAAACCGCGGACGCCCCCGGTAATAACAACACGTCGTCAAAAGTATAAGCATAAGGAATACTCTCGGTGGCCATCAGTCTTGCTCCTTGGAGGATGATTTGAGGGGAGGGCGGGGGAGCAGTGGCTCCCCCGCCCT
>JBFLZI010000017.1:0-34691 GCA_040756315.1 Thermodesulfobacteriota bacterium
GGGGAGGGGTTTTAGGGGAGGGGGCAGGGGGTGCCCACAGGCTGGAAGCCTGTGCTACCGGCCCCTGGCCCCCTCCCCTAAAATCATTTTCCTTTCTTCTCCTTCCTCTCCTTCTTCTCCGCGAAGGTAAGGCCGTCGGTGTCCGCGTCCACCAAGACGGTGTCCCCTTCTTTGAACTTACCGGAGAGGAGCAGGGGAGCCAGTTTGTCCTGGAGGTAGCGCTGGATGGCCCGGCGCAGGGGGCGCGCCCCATAGACCGGGTCATAGCCCGCTTCGGCCAGGAAGTCCCGGGCCTTATCCGTCAAGTCCAGACTGATCTGGCGTTCGGCCAGTAGTCTTTCCAGGCGGGCCATCTGTAGGCCGACGATCCGGCGCAGTTGCTCCAGAGTGAGGCGGTGGAAGATGAGGATATCGTCCACCCGGTTCAGGAATTCGGGCCGGAAGTGAAGGCGCAGGGCCTCCAGGACCCGTTCCTTCATCTGCTTTTCGTCCAGGGATTCGGCGATGTACTGGCTGCCGATGTTGGAGGTCATGATAACGATGGTGTTTTTGAAGTCCACGGTGCGGCCATGGCCGTCGGTCAAGCGGCCGTCGTCCAGGATCTGGAGCAAGGCGTTGAAGACCTCGGGGTGGGCCTTTTCGATCTCGTCGAAGAGCACCACGGAGTAGGGGCGGCGGCGCACCGCTTCGGTGAGTTGGCCCCCTTCTTCGTAGCCCACGTAGCCCGGGGGCGCGCCGATGAGGCGGGAGACCGTGTGTTTTTCCATGTATTCGCTCATGTCCAGCCGGATCATGGCCGCCTCCGAGTCGAAAAGGAACTCGGCCAGGGCCCGGGCCAACTCCGTTTTGCCCACGCCGGTGGGGCCTAGGAAGATGAAGGAACCCAGGGGCCGGTTGGGGTCCTGGAGGCCGGAGCGGGCCCGGCGCACTGCGTTGGACACCGCCTGGATGGCCTCTTCCTGGCCGATGACCCTGAGTCCCAGGCGTTCCTCCATGTGGAGGAGCTTCTGTTTTTCCCCTTCCAGCAGGCGGGTGACGGGGATGCCGGTCCATTTGGCCACCACTTCGGCCACGTCCTCCGCGTCCACCTCTTCCTTGAGCATGGCCCCTTCCTGCTGCAGGGCCACCAGCTTCTGGTTTTCGGCCTCCAGTTCTTTCTGGAGGTTCAGCATAGTGCCGTACTTCAATTCCGCGGCCCGGGTCAGGTCACCCTGGCGCTCCGCCTGGGACTCTTCGAACTTGGCCTTCTCGATCTGCTCCTTTAAGCTCTGAATCTGGCCGATGATGTCCTTTTCCTGCTGCCAGCGGACTTTCAGGGCTGCGCTCTTCTCTTTTAAGTCAGCCAGGCTCTTTTCGATCTTGGCCAGGCGCTCCTGGGAGGCCGGGTCCTGCTCCCTTTTTAAGGCCTCCCTTTCGATCTCCTCCTGGGTGATTTTGCGCTCCACTTCATCGATTTCCCCGGGGCGGGAGTCGATCTCCATGCGAAGTTTGCTGGCCGCTTCGTCGATCAGGTCCACGGCCTTGTCGGGCAGGTGGCGGTCGGTGATGTAGCGGGAAGAGAGAGTGGCCGCGGCCACGATGGCACTATCCTTGATGCGCACCCCGTGGTGCACTTCGTATTTTTCCTTGAGTCCCCGGAGGATGGCAATGGTGTCCTCCACCGAAGGTTCGGCCACAAAGATGGGCTGAAAGCGGCGCTCCAGGGCCGCGTCCTTTTCGATGTATTTGCGGTATTCGTTTAAGGTGGTGGCCCCCACGCAGCGCAACTCCCCCCGGGCCAGGGCCGGTTTCAGCATGTTGCTGGCGTCCACCGCGCCTTCCGCCGCGCCCGCGCCCACCAGGGTGTGGAGTTCGTCAATGAACATGACGATCTGGCCGTCGGATTCGGTGACTTCCTTGAGCACGGCCTTGAGGCGGTCTTCAAACTCCCCCCGGTACTTGCTGCCGGCGACCAGGGCGCCCAGGTCCAGGGCCACCAGGCGCTTGTCCTTCAGGGTCTCCGGCACGTCGCCGTTGACGATGCGCTGGGCCAGGCCCTCGACGATGGCGGTTTTGCCCACCCCGGCTTCGCCGATGAGCACCGGGTTGTTCTTGGTGCGCCGGGAGAGCACCTGAATAATGCGCCGGATCTCCGAGTCCCGGCCGATGACCGGGTCCAGCTTCCCGGCCCGGGCCATTTCCGTCAGGTCCCGGCCGTATTTCTCCAGGGGTTGATATTTGTCTTCCGGAGCCTGGTCCGTGACCCGGGTGGAACCCCTAAGCTCCACCAGGGCCTTTAAAATGACCTCCGGGGTAAGACCTAAGGAGGCCAGGAGACGGCCCACGTCGCTGTCCTGGTCCTGGGCCAGGGCCAGGAAGAGGTGCTCGGTGGAGACGTATTCGTCCCGCATCTGGCCCGCCTGTTTAAAGGCGTCTTCCAAATCTTTATTTAGAGCCGGGGACACATAAACCTGGGCCTCGCCGCTGACCTGGGGCAGGCGGGTGACCAGGTCGTCGGTCCCCTGGATAACTCTCTGGGGTTCAACTTCCAGTTTCTTCAAGAGAGGGCGAATCAGGCCCTCTTCCTGGGCCAGGAGGGTGCGCAGCAGGTGCGCCGGTTCGATCTGGGGATGGTTCAGGCGCCGGGCCAGTTCCTGGGCGCCCTGCAGGGCCTCCTGGGCTTTGATGGTGAGTTTGTCCAAACGCATTCGCTCTCAGTTTCTCCTTTATCTAACTTTATGTAATCTCAATAAATATAAGCAGAGAAACAGCCGTGTCAAGGAAAGAGGAATTGGAATTAACCCGGTTTGTATTATAATGAGAAAAAATTTTAAGGACTGGCAATGCGACTGGTGGCCCTCATCCCCGCCCGTTACGGCTCTACCCGCTTTCCCGGCAAGCCCCTGGCCCCTATCCTGGGGAAGCCCCTGATTCAGTGGGTCTATGAGCAGGCCCGGAAAGTGGCGGGCCTGGACGGCCTCTGGGTGGCCACCGACGACGCGCGCATTAAGGAGTGCGTGGAAGGCTTTGGCGGCCAGGCCCTGATGACCCGGGAAGACCACCTCTCCGGCAGCGACCGCCTGGCTGAGGCCGCGGCACTGCTGGGTCTTGCTCCCGAGGACATTGTCGTCAACATCCAGGGAGACCAGCCGCTTTTTCCGCCATTGCTCATCAGCCATATGACCTTTAAGTTTAGCCTGGACTGCAGCGCGGTCCTGGTCACCCCGGTAAGGCGCGAAACCGACCGGCAAGTTGCCGCCGACCCCAACGTGGTCAAGGCGGTCTTCGACCACCGGGGCCGGGCCTTATATTTTTCCCGGAGCCCCATCCCCTTCTGGCGCGACGGCAATAAGCCTTACTTTTTTAAGCACATCGGTATCTACGCCTACCGGGCCGGGTTTCTGAAGGAATTCGTCTCCCTGTTCCCGGGGCGGTGGGAGGAAGCCGAAAAACTGGAGCAGCTTCGGGCCCTGGAATACGGCTACCCCATCCATATCGTGGAGACTACCGAAGACACCCTGGAAGTGGACACCCCGGAGGATTTGCAGAGGGTTGAGGTTTATCTTGGGGGAGGGGGCTAAGGGCTTCCACAGGCTGGAAGCCTGTGCCACTGGCCCCTGCCCCCTCCTCCAAACCCCCTCACCCAACCCCTTACATGTAAGTAGCACAGGCTTTCCAGCCTGTGCCGGTAGCACTGGCATCTTGCCTGGGCTAAGTTATCTTAAAAGTTCGGAGAACCGCCGGTAATGGAACCCAAAGAGCGCCTCATCTTCGCCCTGGATGTGCCGGATAAGATGACTGCCCTTAAATATGTCAATTTGCTCCGGGAGGAAGTGGGCCTCTTCAAGGTGGGATTAGAGCTTTTTATGGCCGAAGGGCCGGTATTATTACAAGAATTGGCCAATATACCAGGATTGGGACCTTCCCGATTTTTCCTGGACCTGAAATTATACGACATCCCGGCCACGGTCCTGGGGGCCATCCTGACTGTGGTGCATGGGCTGATGTTGGTGACTATCCACAGCGACCTGGGGCCTCGGGGACTGAAGCAACTGGTGGATAACTTGGGAAGCGGCAGCGCCTGGAAAATTCTGGCCGTCACCGTGCTCACCAGTCTGAGCGCCTCAGACCTGGAGGCCCTGGGATATGTGCCGGAATATGCCCGGCATCCGGAAAGTTTGGTGGTACTCAAGGCCAAGCTGGCTAAAGCAGCCGGCTGTCAGGGGGTCATCTGCTCCGGGCGGGAAGCCAAGGCCGTCAAAGAGGCCTGCGGGAAGGACTTCCTGGTGGTCTGCCCCGGTATTCGGCCTGCCTGGGCCGGGGTCCAGGGGGATGATCAACAGCGCATCGTCACCCCATATGAAGCCATCAAAAATGGAGCCGACTATATTGTCGTGGGTCGTCCCATCCGGGAGTACCCGGATGGCCCGGTGGCCGCAGCCCGCCGGGTGGTTAAAGAGATCGCCGACGCCTTGAAATGACCCCGGCCAAGCACGACGCCAATTTATGACTCCAGGAAACCCAGCAAAAATCTCCAAAGTCGTCATCTCCACCGCGCTGGGACACGACGGCCGGGGCATCTTCCCTTATACCCTGTGGCCCGGTTATCGCAAGCTGATCAGAGCTGCGAGAGAGACCGGCACCACCATCTTCAGCAAATCCTCCACCCGATTTAAGCGAATCGGCAACTTTATCCCCTGGAATCCCCTGACCTGGCGCTATATCCGGAGGCTCCCGGAGGGGGGGATGCTCAACGCCTACGGCCTCACCAACGCCGGGGTGGAGGCGTGCGCCCGGGACCTACGGACCTCCGGGGAACAAGGTCTGCAGGTGATCCCCAACTTCTACCCCGAGTTCGCCAAGGGAACGGAGATAGCCATCCGGGAAACCCTGGAGGCCATTGACATCCTGGCGAAAAGCCTGGGTCCCCTTTTCTGGGCTTTGGAACTCAATTTTTCCTGTCCCAATTCCCAGGAGGCTATCGCCCAGAATGTGGCCCAGGGCCTGGCCTGCGTCCGGAAAATCAAGGAGAGCCGCCCTACCCTCTTCCTCATCGCCAAGATCAGCCGGGTGCACCCCTATGAGTTCGCCCAGGAATTGGAACGGGCCGGGGTGAACGCTATCCACGGCGTCAATACCATTCCCTACGAGCTAATCTATCCCCCGGACCGATACCCTCGGTCACCCTTGTGGCAGGTGAACGGGGGGGGCGTGTCCGGGGGCCCGGCCTTTGCCGAAGCCTACGCCTATAACGCCGTCCTGCGGCAAAAGGTGAATCTCTTTGTGATTATGGGCTGCGGGGTAAGATCAAAGGAGGATGTGCAAAGATATCTGGACCTGGGCGCGGACGCGCTGAGCTTCTGCACCCTGGCCCTGCGCGATCCGGGGGCGGCGGAGAAAATTATCCTGGCTTATAACCGGGTAACCCCATCGAGCTATTAGCCAAGTTTCCGGAAATCCCTCGTCATTCCTTTCCAGGTTACAGCCGGGATTTCTCTTCCGCTCTGAAAATATCTGTCGTAGGGCGCGTCTTACGCGCCGAAATTGGTGCGTGAGACGCACCCTACATTAATTTTCATTTCATTATATCGGGTGTTCCTTCAGGATCATGAATGGCTGGTTCCCACCCCGCAGAAACTCCTAAAGCTATCGCCGCTCAATTCTTCTTTTCCGCCAGAGCTTTAAAAAAGGTATAGCAAAAGACCCCGTCCGGCGCGGTGGTGCGGTACAGGTCTCTAATGCCCTGATCAAAGGTGGGGCGGTCGATCAGGCCCGCGTCCAGGGCGGCCTGGCGCACCCCTTCGATCATGGCGGTAAAGGTCTTCTTGGTGAAGCCGTCCACCAGTTTCGGTCTGCTGGCGTCCACATAGACCATGCGGGGCGACACCCGGATCGAGGTAAAACCCGCTTCCTGCAAGAGGGGATACAAGGCTCTGCCGATATTGGCGTCGCCGCCGGCTCTTCTTTGCAGTTCCACCTGGCACTGTATGGCCTGATGGGCCGCGGCGCTATCCGGGTAGAAATAAGCGGAGCCATGATCCCCTTCAATGACGGTTATAGTGCCGCCCTTCTTGAGAAGGTCCTTCAGAGCCTTCAAGGCTGCCACCGGTCGGGTCAAATGCTCCAAGACAAAGCAGACGAAAACGTGGTCAAAGGCTTCCTTTTGGAAAGGAAGATGAAAGATGTCAGCCCGCCAGAAGCGGACGTTGGTTAAACCCGCCCCCGCCACTTTATTCCTGGCTTCAGCCACGGACGCGGCGGCGATGTCCACTGCAACGATCAAGGCCTCCGGGCTGTTCCGGGCCAGGGTAATGGTCTGGGCGCCCACGCCGCAGCCGGCTTCCAGGACCCGGCTCCCCCCCGGATAAGCCGTGTCGGCATGGAGCAATTCCACCAGAGTGGAGGCCTGGTCTTGCAGGCGGATTTGCTCTTTTGCGCCGTAGCCGTGCACGTAGGTCTTATGCATGTCTTGCGTTTAGCTGACGCCTATTTTACTGTTTTGCTTACTTCGGCTTAGGAACCAGCAGTTAAAATCCGGGCCGCTTTTCCGAAAACAAGCTACCTCGTTTCTCTTCATGGGGGAGAACTTTTGCCGCCCCGAGCTTCCTTATCTGCCTCGATGGCCCGCTTAAGTCCCGGGGGGTACTTCAGCCAGGGATAGCCGCTCCGGCCTAATTCATAACCCCGGTCGAAGAGCTTGTTCATATAATGCCGGTCAAATTCTTCCTTCCGTTCGACATTGAAGTCCCCCGGAATAAACGCCAGGTTGAAGTCCACCCCGTCCAATTTGCTCAAAGTGAAAATCCGGTATAGGTCGCCGATGCCCTGGTATTTGATAATGGTGCTCAGAGCCCGTTCCGTGATGCCTTTGAGGCCCGCTTCGGTTTTTCCCCACTCCGGCTGGTTCTTGCTGTTCCGAACGATATAGAGCTTGACATGCCGGGGTTTGGCGTCCGCGCCCCGGGCCTCCGCCCATACCGCGAAAGGCCGAAAGGTGTACTCGTAAGTGATCACCTCAGCCACCGCACCACCGTCCACATGGAGTTCGTCGTACCTGCGGCCCCCGGCCTCCACCTCCAGGTACACCGGCGGGAACATCACCGGGATGGCTGCCGAGGCCAGCATAATCTGGTGAAATAATTTAAGGG
This sequence comes from Thermodesulfobacteriota bacterium, assembly GCA_040756315.1. GTDB lineage: Bacteria > Desulfobacterota > Desulfobaccia > Desulfobaccales > 0-14-0-80-60-11 > JBFLZI01. The sequence goes on from JBFLZI010000017.1 coordinate 7,128, forward strand.
CGTGGGGGTGGCCGCTGGCGGCAAGGGCCCCCATGTCCCAGATGACCAGGCGTTGGGCGTCTAAGTTAGTGGTGCCGATGAAGAGTCGTCGGCCTTTCTTATGCTCTGCGGCGATGGCCTGGAGCATGGCCTCATCCACATAGCTGGCCGCCAGCTTCGCCAGGGGCCAGGTGTCGGCCAGGGAATCGGACCGCAGCATCTTCAACAGATTACGCAGGACATAAACATCTTTGGTGCTGATGGTGGTATAGACCTCTTTCAACTTGGCGTCGTACTCCGGCCCCAGGAAGGCGAAAGGGGCGATCAGGGACCCGGTGCTGATGCCGGTCACCAGCTTAAATCGGGGCCGGTCGCCATGCGCGGTCCAGCCGCAGATCAGCCCCGCGCCGAAGGCCCCGTCCGCCCCGCCGCCGGAGAGGGCTAGGATGGCCACCGTGGGCGTCAAGAAGACCCCCGCCGGTTTGCCGGGCTGAGCCGCCAACTCCTGGCGCACGGACTCCACCGCGCTCTTGAACAGGCTCTCGTCAGGGGCGTCTCCGTAACCCCTGACATCCGGCAGGCCCACCACCCGGGCCTCTTCCAGATAAGCCGGCGGCACCGGGTGGCGAGCCCTGGCGGTGGTACAGCCCTGAGTTAACATCAATAGGCCAGCCAGGCAAAATAGGAAGAGAGGTAACCCCAGGGGGCATTTTATTGCATCTTTGCGAAGCATGGTGGTTCTCCCTTACCTCTTTTTCAAAAATTTCTTTTTAATCCCCAGGTTCCAACTGGAGAACCGGATTATAATCTGTTTTTAACTAAGGGCGATGGGGTCAGAAAGGAGCAGGATTGTACAGAGATGCCTAAAGATGGGCGCAAACGCCATCATTTTCACACCCCGGCCCTCGGGCATCCCGGAGAAAAGCATTGTTAGTATTTTGCGGCAAAAGATCAAGGGAAAAAAAGGGGGGCGTAAAACACCGCTCCCCCTCTCCTAAGCAAGATTAATCTACCCTCTTCGGGAACGCTCTATTCCTGCTCGCCGGGTTCGGTCACTTCTGCTTCGGCTGCCTCCGCGACCGGGGCGGCTTCCACGACCTCCTCTTCCTTGGTCGAAGTGGTCACCGCGATCACCTCATCCGGATTGTCCAGAATCTCCACCCTGCCGGGAAGGACGAGATCGCGTACGTGGATACCGTCGCCGATGGCGGCCAGGCCGGAGATGTCCACCACCATCCGCTCCGGCAAGTCCTTAGGCATGCACTCCACCTCTATCTGAGTCAGGCCGGTAACGATCACGGCGTTGAAGTCCTTGACCGCGGGAGCCGTGCCGGTCAGCTCAATGCCGACCTTGGCCCGGACCTTCTCAGAAGCAGAGACGGCCTGGAAGTCCAGGTGCAGTAAACGATTCTTGAGGAAGTCCCGCTGCTTTTCCCGCACCAGGGCCAGGTATTTCTTCCCGTCCAGGTCGAGGGTCACCAGGCTGGACGCGGTCAGGTGGGACAGCCGAAGGGATGCTTCCCGGGCATCCAGCATGATGGCGGTGGACTCAACGCCGTGCCCGTAAAGCACGGCCGGGAGTTTCCCTTGGCGGCGCAGCGCGCCTACCTGTTTGCCCACCACTTCCCGTTTGGTAGCTTTTAGAACCACTTTCTCCATGTTACTTGACTCCTCGAGCGCCTTTCACCCGACACACTTTCACCGTCTCAGTGCCTCGGATTATCTTCGCTCTTTTAAGGGTATGTTCGGTAGAAACGCTCTCCGTGAGCGTCTGGAAAATTTTGCCGTATCGCGCCTCACCCTGTCAGCGCCGCCATAAACTTAACCTTAAAGGATACTCCGGTCAAGGCGATGGCTCCCATTTAATCCAGGGGAATCTTTAATTGGCCTTCGAGACCTCCCGCCACAAGCCGGGCGCGGGCGCCCACTCCACGGCCTTCTTTTTGGATTGAGCCCCCGCGCTTAAAGCTGTGATCCGGTGCCGGTCCCTCGATAGATGGCCTCCAGAGTAATCTGGGTCAGGGTCTCCAGTTCTGTCCGGGACATGCTCAAAGGCGGCATGAGCACGATGACGTCCCCCAGGGGGCGGAGGACGGCCCCTAAGCCCCGGGCCTCCAGGATGACCCGGTGGCCGGTGCGCCGGGATAAGGGGAAGTGTTCCTTGCTGGCCTTATCCTGCACCAGTTCGATCCCTATCATCAGGCCTCGCTGGCGGATGTCGCCGACATGGGGGTGATCAATCATCTCTCCCAGGCGCCGGGTCAGCAAAGCCACCTTCTCCGGCAGGTTTGCCAGCACCTGATCATGCTCAAAGATATCCAGGCTGGCCAGGGCCGCCGCCGCGGCCAGGGGATTGCCGGTGTAAGTGTGGCCGTGGAAGAAGGTTTTCAGGTCTTGAAATTCCCCCAAAAAGGCCTGGTATATCTCTTCCGTGGCCAGGGTGGCGGCCAGGGGGAGATAGCCCCCGGTGATGCCCTTGGCCAGGCACATGAGGTCCGGGCTCACCCCTTCGTGCTCACAGGCGAACATCTTGCCGGTGCGGCCGAAGCCGGTGGCCACCTCATCCGCGATGAGGAGCACCTGGTGCTCCCGGGTCACTTCCCGGATCTGGGCCAGATAGCTGGGAGGCTGGGGAATCATGCCCGCCGCGCCCTGCATGACCGGTTCCAGAATCACCGCAGCCAGTTCCCGGTGATGCCGGGCTACCAGTTCTGCCAAGCCGGTCAGGCATTGCTGCTGACATGCGTCCTGGTCCGGACAGCGATAGCAATAGGTGGCCGGGGCCTCCAGGGTGTCGAACAACAAGGGCCGGAAAATCTGATGGAAGAGGTCCAGGCCCCCCACCGACACCGCGCCCAGGGTGTCCCCGTGATAAGCGTGCTTCAGTTTCAGAAAGCGTTGTTTTTCGGGTCGCCCTTTTAGCTGCCAGTATTGAAAAGCCATCTTCAGGGCCACTTCCACCGCGGTGGAGCCGTTGTCCGAGAAAAATACCTTGGTGAGTCCGGGCGGCGCGATGTCCACCAGACGGCGGGCCAGGATGATGGCCGGGGGATGGGCCAGGCCCAGGAGGGTGCTGTGGGCCAACTGCTCCAGTTGGCTCTTAAGGGCCTGGTTCATTTCCGGGCGGCAGTGGCCGTGGACATTGGTCCACAGGGAAGAGACCCCGTCCAAATAACCGCGTCCTTGCAAGTCATAGAGATAATTGCCTTCTCCCCGGACAATGACCAGAAGCTCTTCTTCCCGGAAACCCTGCATCTGGGTGAAGGGGTGCCAGAGGCAGTCATGGTCCCATTGGGCCAGAGTGTAGTAGTCGTAGGTCATAAAATACTCCCCGCCTGTAGATGATAAATTATATCAGGTTAAGGCCTCTGACAAAGTGGTTTATGGAGAAAGGGGCAGGGACTTCAAGTCTCTGTCCTACCCCAACCCGTATCGCCGGCTTCAGCTGGCGCCGCCACAGGCTGGAAAGCCGGTGCCACCCAGATAAGAAAAGTCTCCAGAGGAAAATCGGCGGGGGTTCCTGGAATTAGGACACCGTGAGGGCGGGGCTGACGGTGTCGTCCGGCAGCGCCAAAGCCGGAGACTGGCGCCGGGGGTCCAGGAGCCGATACCGGCGCATCTTGTTAAAGAGGGTGGTGCGGCTGATGCCTAAGGCCTGGGCGCTGATCTGCCGGTTCCATTTATGGTGTTCCAGGACCTCCAGAAGGATGGCCTTCTCGGCCTGGGCCAGGGCCGCCTCCAGAGTCAGGTCTGCGGTGACGGGAGTGCCGGGGACCACGGTTTCCCGGATATAGGCCGGCAGCGATTCCGGGATGAGGTATTCCCCGGAAGAGAGGATCACCCCTTGTTCGATGACGTTTTCCAGTTCCCGGACATTCCCCGGCCACTTATGGCGCAGGCAGAGTTGGAGGGCGCGCTTGGAGATGCCCTTGATTTTCCGGCGATGCACCCCGTTGAACTGCTTGATGAAATGCTCAATCAGAGGTTGAATATCGCTCAGGCGTTCCCTTAAGGGAGGGATGGCCAGGGAGACTACATTGATGCGGTAGTACAGGTCCTCCCGGAAGTTCTGCCGGGCCACCTCTTCGCTCAGAGAGGCGTTGGTGGCGGTGATGATGCGCACGTCCACCTGAATAGGGGTATTGCCTCCTACCCTTTCAATGACCTTTTCCTGGAGCACCCGGAGGAGCTTTACCTGGAGGTTGGGGGAGGCGCTGTTGATGTCGTCCAGGAAGACGGTGCCCCCCTGGGCTTCCTCAAATTTACCTTTCTTATCCCGGATGGCCCCGGTAAAAGATCCCCTAAGGTGCCCGAAGAGTTCGCTCTCCAGCAGGGTTTCCGATAAAGCGCCGCAGCTGATTTTGACAAAAGGCCCCTGGCTCCGGGATGAATGCTCATGAATGTAACGGGCCAAAAGGGATTTGCCGGTGCCGGATTCCCCGGTGATGAGCACTGTGGCCTGGGTATCGGCGATAGTGTGCACCAACTCCAGGAGGTGCTCCATCTTCCGGTCCCGGAACAGCATGGTCTCCTGCATCGCCCAGGGCTTGAGGCGCTTTTTCAGGGACTGATAGGAGGTCAACAATTGCTGTTGTTCCAGGGCGCGTTTGATGGTCACCTTTAAGCGGAGATCGTCAATGGGTTTGGTCAGGTAATCATAGGCCCCCAGCTTGATGGCTTCGATGGCCCCGTCGATGTGGCCGTGGCCGGTGATGAAAATGACGAAGGCGTTGGGGTCCCGGCCCCGGAGTTCCTGGAGCAACTCCAGGCCGTTCATGCCGGGCATCTGGATGTCCGACAGGATCAGGTTATAGCGCCGTTCCGCCAACCGGGACAGGGCCGCAACGCCGCTCAAGGCCGTATCCACACTGTAGCCTTCCAGGAGCAGCATCTCTTTTAAGGAATCACAGACCAGGGAATCGTCGTCCACTATCAGGATCTGTTTCCGGGGCAAACTAGCCTCCCAACGGCGATTTGGGCAAAGTGATCCTCACCCTGGTTCCCTGCCCGGGCTTGCTCTTCAGGGTGAGTTGGCCCTGATAACGCTCTAAGATTTTGCGGCAAATGGGTAATCCCAATCCCAGGCCCTGGGAGCCGTCTTTGGTGGAATAGAAAGGTTCAAAGACGGAAGCCAGCTCCTGGGAGGAAAGTCCCGGGCCGGTATCCTCAAAATCGATCCTTATCTCTTTAGCGTTCACCTGGCCGTTGATTTTCAAGTGCCCCCCCTGGGGCATGGCCTGGAGCGCGTTCTTAATGACATTGATAAAGACATGATAGATATCCCCCTCCAACCGGACCTGCCGTAACCGGGGCGAAGGATGAAAAGTCACTTCCACCCGCTGGTCGCTGGCCTGGAACATCATGATCTTGACGGCTTCCTGGAGCAGATTCAGCAGGTTGTCCGAGGTGCGGGGGGCCTTCAAAGGATTGGCGGAGGAAAGCAATGACTGAATGGTCAAAGACATCTTCTGGAGCCCTTTCTGGGCTTCCTTGAGGTACCGCTCCACTTCCCCGGGCTCATCTTTCTTAAGTTGGGCCAGGGAAAGATAGCGCCGAATGCCGTCCAGGGGGTTGTTCAGTTCATGGGCCACGCACAGGCTCAGTTTCCCCATGATGGCCAGGTGCTCGTATAGGTGGAGGCGCTGCTTGAGTTGCTCCCGTTCACTGATATCTTCCACTAAAAGAATGCCCTGCTGCTCTTCCCGGGAGGACAGGCCGGGAAGCATTTTCAACTCCAGGAAACGCACCCCCGCGTCCGGGCGGGAGCTTTTCAGAGGGGAGAATTCCCGGGGCTCCTGGTCGGCCAGCAGGCTCAAGAACGCGGACTCCGCCATCTCCCGGTCCCCGGCGGCAAGGCCCAGGTGGGGAAAGATTTCCTGGCGCGCCAGACTTCCTGGGGCAAAGCCCGCCAGGCGTTCCAAGGCCGGGTTGGCCTGGACCACCCTTAAGTTCTGGTCCAGGAGGGCCAGACCCAAGGGGAGATGCTCATGGACCAGGGTGCTGATCAGGGGCAGGAAGTCGGCCTTGTCTTTAGGTTCCCGGGCCTCCAGGATTTCCACTAACAGGCGGCCCAACAGCCATCCCAGGAAGAGGTCCCGGGCCGTAAACGAGGAGCCGTCTTCCCGGTCCGCCAGGTTGAGTACCCCCAGGAAACGGTGGCCCATTAAGGGAATGACCATAAAGCTGGTGGTTTTGTAGGCGGCGCGCCGGGAAAGATCGGCAAAGCGAGGGTCGCCGTCAATGTCAGGGATGAGGAGAGGGCGGCGCTGGGTGGCCACATGGCTCATGATCCCCTCCGTCACCGACACCGTCATGGCGGCCCGATCCTGGGCGTTGGGTCCCAGGGCCGCCAGTCCCAAAAGCCGGTTGGTGGAGGGATTATAGAGAAAGATGGAGCTCCGGGTGGACCGCACCAGGGTCTGCGCGCTTTCCAGGAAGCGCTGGCCGATTTCCCGAATGTCGGTCTCCCCCCCTACTTCCCGCAAGGCAGCCAGGGTGGCCGCTACCGGGGTGTCGGCCAGCAGATCCAGGGCCTGCCACCCCAGGGCCTCGGCGCCTTGGAAGATGACTTCCAGGTCCCGCTGCAACAGGGACAGACGGCGAAATTCCAGGGCCCGGGTGATGGCATGACGCAAAATCTCCGTCTGCAGCGGCTTGGTTAAGTAATCAAAGGCCCCCAATTTCACCGCGCTGACGGCGTCCTGGATATTGATATAGCCGGTAAAGACGATAACCGGGGTCTCCGGGTGGAACAGGCGCAGGTATTTCACCAGGTCCAGGCCCCCCATCTCCGGCATGATCATGTCGGTGAGCACCAGGTCATAGGGGCGGGCCTGCAAGTAGCTCTGGGCCTCCTTGCCGCTGGCCACCGCGTCCACCATATATTGGGGCCCCAGGAGCGCCTGAATCGCTTCCAGAATGGCGGGGTCGTCATCCACCACCAAAATCCAGGGCATTTCTTTCATATTTTCGACCCGGGCCAAGTTTTGACGCATTTTTCCCATTCCCCTGCTTAAAGGCTATCTTTAATAAGTTCGGCTTTTCCGGGAAAAAAATTAAACGGAAGTTTTCGGCCTTCGGCCTTCAGCTTTCAGCCGTCAGCCGTCAGCCTCAAAAGAAATTAAGAGAAAATTATCGGGGGCATTTGCACCATCAGGACCGAAAAACTTGATATTTTTGCTGAAAGCCGATGGCTGACGGCTGAACGCGATAACCTTTGCTGTCCAGGAATTTCTTCAAAGCACCGTGGAGCCGTATTGTTCCTGGAGGTAGTACCGGTAGGCCCCGGAGCGTACCCGGTCCAGCCAATCCAGGTGGGAAAGATACCAGGCGATGGTGCGCTTGAGGCCCTCTTCCAGGGTGACTTGGGGCCGCCAGCCCAAGGCTTTGTCAATTTTGCCGATATCCAGGGCATAACGCCAATCATGGCCCGGCCGATCCGGGACAAAGGTGATCAACTCCTCCAGGAGCCTCAATTCCGGCCGGACTTCTTTCAGCAGGCGCAGAAGCAGTCGCACCACTTCCAGGTTGGTGGTCTCCTGTTTCCCGGCGATATTGTAGCACTCCCCCAACTCCCCCTTTTCCAGGGCCAGTAACACCGCCCGGCAATGGTCTTCCACGTAAAGCCAGTCCCGGACATTGCCGCCGGTGCCGTAGATGGGAATGGCTTTTCCCTCCAGGGCCTGGCTGAGGACCAGGGGGAGGAGCTTTTCCGGAAACTGATACGGGCCGTAATTGTTGGAGCAATTGGTGATCAGGACCGGAAACTTATAGGTGCGGAAATACGACCGGGCCAGCCAGTCCGCCGCGGCCTTGCTGGCCGCATAAGGACTGGAAGGGGCATAGGGGGAGTTTTCCGTGCTGGCTGGGTCCCGGGAAGTCAAGGACCCGTAAACTTCATCAGTGCTGACATGCAGAAACCGGGGACTCTCACTCTCGGGCAAGTCCTTCCACGCCAGGCGGGCCGACTCCAGCAGGTTAAAAGTGCCCAGGACATTGGTGCGGACAAAGGCCGAGGGGTCCAGGATGGAGCGGTCCACATGGGTCTCCGCGGCGAAATGCACCACCTTCCTGATGGGATACTGAGCAAACAGTGATTGCACCGTGGGATAGTGGGCCACGTCTCCCCTGATAAAGGTGTAACGGGGATCTTCCTTGAGGTCGGCCAGATTCTCCGGATTACCCGCGTAGGTCAGCAGATCCAGGTTGAGGAGGCGCCAATCCGGGCGATTCTGATGCACATAACGGACAAAGTTGGTGCCGATGAAGCCGCACCCGCCGGTAATCAAGACGTAGTTCATAACTGGTCCCCATACTCCCGCCAAAATTGCCGGAAGGCCTCCTGCCAGTCGGGCATCAGGTCCAGGCCCATAATTTTAAGCAGGCGGTTGTCCAAAACGGAATTCCGGGGCCGGGGCGCAGGCCGGGGATAGGCGGCAGTGTCACAAGGCGTCAGCCGGGCCGGGACCCCGGCCTCCTCCAGGATCAGCCGGGCAAAGTCATACCAGGTGCCTTCACCCTGGCAGGTGGCATGGTAAGTGCCGAAGGCCCGGGTTTCCGACAGGGCCAGGAGCTGAGGGGCCAGGGCCAGGGTGCTGGTGGGGTTGCCCCGCTGATCGTGGACCACCAGCATTTCTTCTTGCGGCTGAATTTGCCGGGCCCGCCCCAGGATGGCGGTGACGAAGTTAGGTGCCCCGGTGCCGTACAGCCAAGCGGTGCGCACAATGAAGTGGTCCGGGCACTGCTGCCGCACATACTCTTCCCCCAAAAGCTTGCTTAAACCGTAAACCGACAAGGGGTTGGGGGCGTCCCATTCCAGGTAAGGCCCGGCTTTGGTCCCGTCAAAGACGTAATCAGTGGAAATCTGAACCAGTTTGCTTCCTAAAGCGCGACAGGCCACCGCCAGGTTCCGGGGCCCCAGGGCGTTTACCCGGATAGCCAGGTCTAGGTCCCCTTCCAGGGCGTCCACCCGGGTGGCTGCGGCGGCGTTGACCACCACTTCCGGGCGGTGGCGGGACAGTTGCTGCCACACGGCCTCCGGATCGGTGATGCTCAACCGGCCCCGGGGCAGGGCCACCACCTCCCAGCCACGCCCGACGGCCTCTTTTTCCAGGGCTCGCCCTAACTGGCCGGCCGCGCCGGTGATGAAAATTTTCATTAAAATTTAACCGATTATTCCCTTTGCTCCGCAAAAAGAATAATTTTTTAATTCACAGATTTTATTTGAATCAGTTACCAGCGAAAGGGAGAGTCCGGGTCATCTTCGAAGCGGATCTCATCCACCTCTTCGGTGCGCCCCGGTCCCCGATAGAGCCGGTTGGCAAAATTCACCACCAACCCCGGTCCCTCGCTAACGTTAAGGTAACCGTGCACCACCCCCGGGGGGATGACCAGTACGGCCGGGGTGCTTTCACCTAAGAGGAAATCCTGGCGCTTACCGAAACTGGGGCTCTCAGGCCGGTTGTCCCAGAGGACCACCTGAAAGTTGCCGGGTCCGGGGAAACAGAAATAGTCGGTTTGCTCGCGGTGGGCATGGGGCCCCCGGCTTTTCCCCGGCTGGGTGACGGAGATGTAGCCCATCTGGGGGAAGATCTCCGCCGGAATTTCGTCCTGCCGGAAAATTTCCGCCAGCCAACCCCGGGCATCTTCATAAATCCGCAAGGGCCGGCAAATTACTCCTTCTATTTGCGCTTCCTGGTTCTGGGGCACCGCAGTCACTGTTATGTGTAATAATTTAGCTAGAATTCGTAAGATATTGGATTATACCTGGGTAAGACTTTTGTCAAAAGTTTTTTAAGCAGGCGACCTCCCATTTACCTGGATACCTTCTGGGGCCTCTATCGGCACCTTTCGCCAAAAACAGAAGGACATTCTCAGCAAAAAAGAACCACCCCCTGGATCACTGCTCTCGTCTAATTATCAGGACGATTTTCAAGAAGATAATAATCGGAGCATAAAAGAATTGGCATCCCTGCAGGGGCGGGTTTAATACCAATTCGCACTCAAACAGGGATTAAAATGTAGGGGCGAACCTTGGGTTCGCCCCCAATTTGGGGCGAATGCAAGATTCGCCCCTCCGATAAAAATTTACGTTTGACTGCAACTTGATATAATACCCGCCCTTACAAAAGGCGCTGTCTATGTGACACTTTTTTGCTCCCCTTAATAATTTCCCAAGGGTTGCCAATTTATCAATGATGATGTCTGAGGAAAGGTCGCCCGGAAGGTTAAAGAGATGACTATTCTTTAGAAAGCCTTGATAAAATTAAAAACGTCAATAACTATCGGGTTGAGATATTGGCTGAAAATGGCTTTATGGGTTATTCTTTCTATAAGTACCAACGCGATAATTATAAACGGCCCGGCTTGTGAGAAATACAACTTAATTTTCGGCAACCGTTCAGGAATTATTACGGTTATTAAGGTCCCGGCTACTAATGGCGGTATGGGTAAAAGATTGTAAATAGCCATGGTGATATTCACCCCTACTACCATGATAAATACCCGGGGGTCGTATTCGATTATCTTCATCAGGAAAATAATGCTGGCGGCGATATTAGCCAGGAGTATGTTGGCCACCGGCCCCGCCAGCCGGGTCAGGAAGGTGAAAAGACGAGGATGGCTAAATTTGCTGGCATCAATGTCCACCCGGCGGCACCAGCCGAAGCCCCCCGCCAGAAAACAGATGGTGCCCAAGATGTCCAGATGCAGGAAGGCATTGAAATGGAACCGCTCCCGGGTTTTGGGGCGTTGGTCCCCCAACATGGTGGCGGCAAAAGCTTGGGCTTCGGCGTTAATCATCACCGCCAACAACACCGAGACACAAAAAGAGACAAAGGCGTCGGCGGCGAATTGGTGGGGGTCGGGGAGATAAGGAACCGGCCAGGCGCTTTCCGGAGTCATATAATTATCTTTAACCTTCCTAAACAACAGAGAAGGCAGGGCTGAAATAACCCTGCCTTCTCAATAGTCAAACCCGGTTATCATGAGGCTGTCAAGGCCGGAAAGTTGCACCTCCCGCTTCAGTCAAACCGGGGCAACAGGTTCAGCTCATTCAGTGACATGCATCGGTCTCTTGGTAACGCGGGAGACGATCACCGCCAGGACAAGCACGATGGCGGAGAGGATGAAGGCCCAGGTCAGGGAGCCGGTGATGTCCTTAATGGTGCCGGCCAGGCGGGTCATGAAGAAGCCGCCGCCCCACCCCAGGAACACCAAGCCGTAGTTCATGCCCAGGTTCTTGGGACCGAAGAAGTCCGCAGTGTAAGAGGGCATCAGGGCCAGGCCGCCGCCGTACTGCCAGTAAGCGATACCGATCGCCAGGAACAGGAGGAAGACGTTTTGGCTGGCGATGATAAAGGGCAGCACCAACAGAGCTGCGGCCGATACCAGACAGTTGAGGGTGTAAGCGTTATCCCGGCCGATAATGTCGGAGTACTTCCCGGTGCCGATCCGGCCCACGGCATTGACCAGGCCGCCGAAAGAAGGCAGAATCCAGGCATTGGCCAGCAGGAAGGGCGAGCCTTTGGCGGCGGTGGCCAGGATGGGGGCAGCGTTGGCGATGATCAACAGACCGGACTGGGTGGTGCCGATGAACAGGAAGATCAAGGAATACAACTGCCAGGTTTTCGCCGCCTCGGAAGGCGACCAGTCGATGATGGTGCCGGCAGCTTTGGCCGGGGCCGCGCCCGCCTTCACCGGAGCCGGCGGGGGCACATAGCCGGGATCCGGCCATTTCAGCAGACTGCCGGCGATGATGACCACCGTGGCAAAGAAGATGCCCAGAAAGATCCAGCTATAGGTCACGCCGCCGGTAGCGATCAAATAGGCGGCCAGGGGCGAGATATACAGGGCGGCGCCGCCGTAACCGCTGACTACCAGACCGGCCACCAGACCCCGCATATGCGGGCCGAACCATTTCAAGGCCGCGGGCGTGGGCGCGGCATAACCGATGCCCATGCCGATGCCGCCCAGGACGCCGAACCCGAAGACCAGGCCGCCATAGGACTTGGACAAGCCGGCGATGATACAACCAACCGCCAAGAAAAGACCGCCGGTGATGGCACCCACTTTGGGACCGAGTTTATCCTGGATACGACCACCCGGAATCATTAATAAGGCGAAAATGATGACGCAGAGCGAAAAAGGTGTGGCTGCCTGAGCATTGGTCAGGTAGGTCCAACCTACGGCCGGACCTTCGGTGATCAGCTGACCGGCCTTTTGGACGTTAATTAATGCCTTGGTCCAGACGCTCCAGGCGTAAAGAATGCCTAAACAGAGGTTAATGGCTGTACCGGAAAATACAACTACCCATGCCCTTCCTGGAACTTTGTCTGCCATGTGTTCCCTCCTTATGCAGATAAGCAGCTGTAATTAATAGAAAAGGCCTATATGGCGACAAGATTACACTACCCCTCGTCCTCGAGAAAATCCTCACCTCCTTCCCGGGGCAAATTTTACTTAAGGTTAATCTGCAAAAGTGTGGGCGTATCATATAAGGGTTGAGTCAAGGTGGTCAAGAAAAAAATTAGCTTAAATTAAATTGACTTATAAAGAAATTAGGCGGTACTAAAAATAACCGCGACCCGGTTCGGGGTGTTTTTACCCAAACCCTCTGGGGCTTTTTGTCCCCTGAATTTTCTCAGGGGGATTCGGTGCGAAGGTGTCCCGGGGGAGAAAGTCACCACCCGGAAGGAAGCCTGGCTTTCCTCCAAGTATGCCTCAATTCTAGCGGGACCAAACCCGGCGCGCCGCGGCCACGACCAATTCCAGGTCCCCGGGGGTATGGGCCAGGGAGAGGAACCAGGCTTCAAATTGGGAAGGCGGCAGGTAAACTCCTTCGGCCAGCATGCCCTGAAAAAATGCCTGAAACCGGCTCAGGTCAGAGACTTTGGCGCCGGTTAAATCCTCCACCGGGCCCGGCGTAAAGAACAGGGTGAGCATAGAGCCCACCCGGTTGATGCAGAGAGGGACTCCCCGGGCTGCCGCCTCCCGGCTGAGTTCCCCGGCCAGCCATCTGCCTTTCTCTTCCAAAGCGGCATAAGGGTCCGCCTCTTTTAAGGCGGTCAAGGTGGCCCGCCCCGCGGCCACGGCCACGGGATTGCCGGCCAGGGTGCCGGCCTGATAGACCGGCCCGGCGGGGGCCATTTGCTCCATTAAGTCCCGGCGGCCGCCGTAAGCCCCCACCGGCAATCCGCCGCCCATGATCTTCCCTAAACAGGTGAGGTCCGGCTTGACGCCATAGAGGGCCTGGGCGCCCCCCCAGGCCACCCGGAAGCCGGTAATCACTTCGTCAAAGATCAACAGCGCCCCGGTCTCATCGCAAATCCGGCGCAGTCCCTCCAAAAACCCCGGCTTGGGCGGCACTACTCCCATGTTGCCGGCCACCGGCTCCACGATGACGGCGGCGACCTCCCCGGGATGCCGACGGCAGGCTTCCCGGACCGCGTCCAGGTTATTATAGGGGAGGGACAGGGTCAGAGCGGCGATCTCCTGGGGCACCCCGGGACTGCCGGGAATGGCCTGGGTAAGCACGCCGCTGCCCGCGGCCACCAAAAAGGAATCGGCATGGCCGTGGTAGCAGCCGTCAAACTTGATCACCCGGGGCCGCCCGGTGGCCCCCCGGGCCAGCCGGAGGGCGCTCATGCAGGCCTCGGTGCCGGAATTGACCAGGCGCACCATCTCCAGGCCCGGCACCGCGTCGATCAATATCCGGGCCAGAGCCAATTCCCCCGGCGTGGGGGCCCCGAAGCTGGTGCCCAAGGCCGCGGCCGCCTGGACCGCGGCCACCACCTGGGGCTGAGCATGTCCCAGGATCAACGGTCCCCAGGAGGCGACGAAATCCAGATAGGAGTTGCCGTCCACATCAAAAACCCGGCTCCCTTCCCCCCGAGCTAGCAGCCGAGGGGACAACCCCACCGCCTGCCAGGCCCGCACCGGGCTGTTGACCCCGCCGGGCATTAATTTCAGGGCATCATGAAAAAGACTCTCTGAATTCTGGCGCACTGTCATCAACAACTCCCCTAGGTCAAAATGAAAAAAACTCACTTATTTTACGATGAAGCCCCAAGCGACGCAAAGGGTATTGGAAGAGGATGGGAAGGATTTGGAGGAGGGGGATAAGTTTGTTGAGTTTCGAGTTTCGAGTTTTTCGTTTTTAGAAAAAGAGAGACCCCTGCAAAAGTTCCCCGTATTGTCATTCTGAGGGAGCGAAGCGACCGAAGAATCTCAAAAATATGAGATACTTTGCGTCGCTCCGGATGACAACCAAGGCTTTTTTCGAGATCTCAAATATTTTTTAACTCGAAACTTGAAACTACGAACTCGAAATATCTTCCCCCTCCCCGGAATCCCTTCAGACAAACAGAGTCACATCCGCGTAGGCGGCGTAGTTCAGGAAGGTGGCGGCGTCGGCGTACTCCAGGCCGCCCAGCATTTCTTCTCTTCTGACCCCTAGCACCTCTAAGGACATCTGGCAGACAATGAGGCGCACCCCATTTTCCTGGGCCATGAGCAGCAGATCGGGGATGTTGGGCAGTCCCCCTTTTTTCATCCAATCCCGCATCATCCAGGTGGCCAGGCGGGTCATGCCGGGGAGCACCCCGATAATATTGGGGACCGGCACCGGCAGGGCCGGGTTGCCCAGGGAGGGCACCCGGAGTCTTTTTGAGGTTTTCTTCTTGACGATATTCAAACCGTAGAGGGTGAAAAAAACGGCCGCCTCCATCTCCAGGGCCGCGGCGGTGGTAGCCAGCAGCAGGGGGGGATAGGCCAGATCCATGGTGCCTTTGGAGGCAATCAGGGCTACCCGCTTGGGTCGGGCCGGGTCCAGACCCTGGCGTTTCAGCTCTTCGGCCACCCTAAGTTGAACCTGTTCTGCCAGGAAGGCCTCCATTTCCGGGGTAAGGGTCAGATTCCCGGAGGTCACGGAACTTGGGGGGGTAGGTTCATCCGGCGGGGTCATAAGGCTCACCTCCGTCCCCCCGGAAATCTCCCGGCCCAAGGGCGGGATGGGGCCGCACCTTGGGGGGATAACCGGGGATGATACTGGTCATTCAAACAGGTCGCCCTGTTTGGCAACTGATTCCGGGGGAGGAGCCGAAGGCCGGCGGCCCCTGCCCTTTTCCCCCCAGAACTCTTTACCCAACAACTCCCGGGCCAGGGAGATGAGTTTAAGCAGGCGCGGGTCTTTGACGCGGTAAAAGACCTGCTGGGCCACCCGTCGGGATTCCAGGAGGTCCTGGTCTTTCATCAGATTGAGGTGCTGCGACACACTGGATTGAGAGGCGTCTAAATCCTTTTCCAGTTCCTGGACGGAGAGCTCTCCGGCCCCGAGCAATTGAATAATGCGGAGGCGGGTGGGATGGGCCAGGACCCTGAGGGAACGTGCGGCTTTGGACAGGTTTGGGCGTATAGCTGTCATATCATTAATTTTATCTATTATAATATTATTATATTATAATATCCATTGAAAAGAAAAATTTTCCGAAAAATTTTTCCCCCTTCCCCCTCCTCTGTTTATAATGGTGGTTAAACTTCAGGCTGCCGAACCTCTCTCACCTTACTGTCAGGAGGATCCCCATGCCCAAAAAGGCTATGTGGCTCATCATTATTTTTACCCTGCTTTTTGTTCTGGGAGTCAATGCCGGGGAACTGGATTTTCTGATGAATTTAGGCAACACCATCTGCCTGTCTTGCATCGGGGTAGGATGAATGGCCACTTTCCGCTGGCTGATCCAGACCTTCGTCACCCTGGGCACCAACTCCTATCTCCTCTTCCCCTTCGGCTCGGTCATTTATCAGGGCCCTCTAAAAGCCGTCTGCCACCCGGGCCTTAACTGTTATTCCTGTCCCGCGGCCTTGCTATCCTGTCCGGTGGGGGCCATCCAGAACTTCTTGGCCACCCTGCGTTTCACTTCGCCGGGAACCTGGCCCCGCCCCGGGGTCATAGTCCTGGGATATTTAGGATTCATCGGCACCCTGGTGGGCCGCCTGCCCTGCGGCTGGCTCTGTCCCTTCGGCTTCATCCAGGATCTCCTCTTTAAGATTCCTTCCCGGAAATTCAACCTCTGGCCGCCCCTGCGCTGGGTAAAATACGGGGTGCTGGTAGTCTTTGTGGTGCTCCTGCCCCTGCTGCTGATAGATAATTATGGTCTGGGGCACCCGTGGTTCTGCAAGCTGATCTGCCCTTCCGGCACCCTGTTGGGAGCCTTACCTCTGGTTATGATTAAGCCCAGCCTATGGCAGACTCTCGGCTTTTACTTTTGGAATAAGATTACCATCTTAGTTGCTCTGATTATCCTGGCCATCTTCATCAGCCGGTTTTTCTGCCGGGTCCTCTGCCCCTTGGGCGCCTTCTATGGTTTGTTCAGCCGGGTTTCTTTGGCCCACCTGGAATTCATCGAAGGGAATTGTGTGGAATGCCAGGCCTGTGTGCGGGTTTGCCCCACCGGGGTCAAGCCCCCGATAGACCCGTATAGCACCGAGTGCATCCTTTGCCTGAAATGTTTGGACGCCTGTCATTTCCGGGCGTTGGATTTCAGTCTGCGGCGCTTCCCCCATCCCGGACGAGCGCCTCAACCTCCTCCGGCTTCTTAGGAAAAAAACCTTGACACCGAATTTTATTTTAGTTAGCATTAGTTAAGTAAATTCACCGAACTCAGCCGGGGTATAAAGGTTATCTATGGCCCTAACCAAAGAAAAGCTAATCGGCCGATTACAGATGCAGGCAGGGTTAAGCAAGCAGGAGTCCCGGGCAGTCGTGGAGCGTCTTTTGGATATCGTCAAAGATACTCTGGCCCAGGGAGAAGACCTGCTCATCAGCGGGTTCGGGAAGTTCTCGGTCAGACACAAGAATGCCCGGCGGGGTAGGAACCCACAAACCAAAGAAAATCTCATCCTGCGGGAACGTAAAGTAGTGGTGTTCAAGACCTCCGGGGTGCTGCGCAACCGCATCAACGGTACCCGATCCACTTAGGCCGCCCCTCAGGCCAGCCTCGCCTTTTTTAATACATATTCCTGCTCCCAACCCAGTCTTGTGTTCCAGGCAGGCGCAAACCGCTATGCAGTGCCAGTGCCGTCCCATCTCCCGGTAGCCAGAGGCATGGGCCTATGAGGACTGTCTTCCAGGACTTAATGGTGAGGCCCTTCAGCCGGCGCACCTTTGTCCAGAGCGGCGCCGGCGCTCTGGCCCTCCTCTGCCTTCCCGGCCAGTCCCTGGCCAGCCTTACCCCAGAGGTGAAGCATGGCTTTATCCGACCTCACCCTGCCGCGTTTTACCGGGCGCTGCCGGGCAAGATGGTGCAATGCCAGCTCTGTCCCCGGAGTTGCGAAGTTGAGGACGGTGGCCGGGGTGACTGCGGCGTCCGGGAGAACCGCCAGGGGAAATATTACACCCTGGTCTATGGCAATCCCTGCGCCGTGCATATCGATCCCATTGAAAAGAAGCCCCTTTTCCATGTGCTTCCCGGCAGCGGCTCCTACTCCATTGCCACCGCCGGCTGCAACCTGCACTGTAAATTCTGCCAGAATTGGGAAATCTCCCAGGTCCGGCCCGAAGAGACTTATAATTTCGACTTCCCTCCGGAAAAAGTGGTGGCCGCGGCCCGGGAAACCAAATGTGCCTCCATTGCCCATACTTACGTGGAACCCTTTATCTTCTATGAGTATATGCTGGACATCGGCCGCCTGGCGAAGAAAGCGGGTATCTTGAACGTCTGCCATTCCGCCGGCTACATCAATGACCGGCCCCTGGCCGACCTGGCGGGAGTCCTGGACGCGGCCTGCATCGACCTCAAATCCTTTGATAACCGCTTTTACCAGGATCTGGTGGACGGGGAGCTGGAGCCGGTGCTGCAGACCCTGAAAACCCTGAGCCGGCGCCGGGTGCACCTGGAAATCGTCAATCTGGTCATCCCCGATTATAATGATAAAACAGATACTCTTACCCGCATGTGCCAGTGGATCCGGGAGGAGTTGAGCCCTCTCACCCCCTTGCATTTCTCCCGTTTTCATCCCTTGCACAAAATGCAGAACCATTATCCCACGCCGGTGAGCACCCTGGAACGGGCCCGGGAGATCGCCCTGACAGAGGGCTTAAAATACGTTTATATCGGCAACCTGCCGGGACATACCGCGGAAAGCACCTATTGTCATAATTGCGGCAAACTGCTCATCGCCCGCCGGGGCTATATGATCGGGGAGATGCATTTAAAAGACGGCACCTGCGCCCACTGCGGGGCTGCCATTCCGGGTATCTGGCGTCAGCCGCAGGTTTAGTTTTCGGTTTTCGGATTTCGGTTTAAAGAACTCGGTGCTGGACGCCTGAGATTGTTCCGAGCACTGTAAGGCGCGCATTGCGCCATAAACCTTATCGTCAATATTTTGGTGCGCAAGGCGCACCCTAGGAGTTTCATTGTTTTATGTTTCTTATTTCACCGAAAACCGAAAACTGAAAACCGAAAACTCACTATGAGTTGGCGCTGCGGCCTCATCGGGCTTCCCAATGCGGGTAAGACCACCATTTTCAACGCCCTGACCGGGGTGCAAGCCGAGGTGGCGGTTTATCCTTTCAGCACCATTGCCCCCAACATCGGGGTGGTGTCGGTGCCGGACCCCCGGCTCAAGGCTTTGGGAGAGCTGCTCCATCCGGAGCGCCTGACTCCCACCAGCATTGAATTTGTGGACGTGGCCGGGCTGATTGCCGGGGCCTCCCAGGGTGAGGGGCTGGGGAACCAGTTCCTGGCCCATATCCGGGATACCGACCTTTTGGTCCACGTGGTGCGGTGTTTTTCCTCGGCCAAGTGCCCCCATCCCCTGGGCCGCCTGGACCCGGTTAATGATGTGGAGGTGGTGGAAACGGAACTGCTCCTGGCGGATTTGGAGATCCTGGGGCGGCAGCGGGCCAAATTAGAGAAACGGGCCAAGGGTGGGTGTAAGACCTCTGCCGCGGCGCTTACCACCCTGACCCGGGTGGAGGCCGGACTCAATCAGGGAAAATGGGCTCGGGACTTAAACCTGGCCCCCCCGGACTTGCAGCACTTAAAAGAGGTGCCTCTCCTGACTTTGCGGCCTTATCTCTTTGTGGCCAACCTGAGTGAGGAGGAATACCCGGAGGGCGACCATTTCCGGGTTCTGGAAGAATTGGCCCAGGCCCGCCAGGTGCCTCTGGTCCCCATTTTCGGGGACCTGGAGGCCGAACTCCAGGAACTCCCCCCCGAGGAGCGGGGTGAGTTTCTGACCGGCCTGGGGCTGGAGGAACCCGGCATCGACCGGCTCATCCGGGAAAGTTACCGCTTGTTGAACCTGGTGACCTTTTATACCATAGTCGGCCCGGAAGTGCGCGCCTGGACGGTGCCGGGAGGCACCACCGCCCCCAAGGCGGCGGGCCAGGTCCATTCCGACATGGAAAAGGGGTTTATCCGGGCGGAGGTGATGGGCTTTGACGACTTGGCCCGGCTGGGCTCCACCGGCAAGGCCAAAGAAGCCGGTCTGGTTCACGTGGAGGGCCGGGATTATCAAGTACATGACGGGGAAATTCTCTTTTTTCGCTTCCAACGCTAAATCTGGGAACTTGTTTTTAGACGGGGGTTGTGATAAAATTCGCTAACACAGGAGGTGGGAGCTAATGTTTCAAATTGGCCAGTTGGCCGTATACCCTGCCCATGGAGTGGGGGTTATAGAATCCATCCAGGATCGGGAAGTAGCCGGGTCCCCGCAAAGATTCTACATTATGCGCCTGTTGGACAATGACATGATAATTATGATCCCCACATCCAACGCCCGGAATATCGGGCTCCGGAACGTCATTGACACCACTTCGGTGCCCCAGGTCTATGAAATCCTGCGCCGCCGGCCCCTGCGTCTGAATAACCAGACCTGGAACCGGCGCTACCGGGATTATATGGACAAAATCAAGACCGGTTCCCCCTTCCGCGTGGCCGAAGTCCTGCGGGACCTGACCCTGCTCAAAACCGAAAAGGAGCTTTCCTTCGGCGAGCGGAAAATGTTGGATACGGCTAAGAATTTATTGGTGCGGGAACTATCTTTAGTCAATAATAAGAAGGAAGACGAAATCGAAGCCCACTTGCAGGAGTTATTGGGCCAGGACGAAGCGCCCATACCTTCCTAAGAAATGCCATCAATGGCAGAGGAAGTAGCCAGCAGGCGGAATATTTTAACGAAAGTTTCAACCCGTCCCCCGTGTCGACGTCGGCAGCAACGGCTTCGACCCTCGGCGACTCCGGGCCTTTTTTCGCCGCCTCACGTTCCTAATGAAGGGGGTGAGTAAGAGTTGCTGAAAATGGTAGCCACCGGGGTCGTACTGGCTACTATCTGTGCCGCCAGCGGTTATTTCATCGGCAGTCAGATCCCCCAATTGGAAAATATGTGGTGGGCCGGCTGGGCCGGGGCCGTGGCCGGTCTGGGAGTGGCTTTGCTCACCCTGGGGATCGAACAGGTCATCAAGCGCATCCCCCTAAAGACTATTTTAGGAAGCACTTTGGGCCTGTTTATCGGCCTGGGCATCGCCAAGCTGGTGAGCTACCCCTTTGATCAATTCTTAGAGCTGCCCAACCTGCAAATCCCTTTATATATCATCCTGTCCACTGTTTTCGGCTATATCGGCATGGTTCTCGGGGGCAAGAAAATCTCGGACGTCAATGCCCCTTCTTTTCTGGAAACCGGAAAATCCTGGCGGGTCCCGCATTTGCTTTTGGACACCAGTGTCATCATCGACGGCCGCATCGCTGATATTGTGGACACCGGGTTTATTGAAGGCACCTTTATTGTCCCCAAGTTTATTTTAGAAGAATTGCAATATATTGCCGATTCCGCCGATGATCTGCGCCGCAGCCGGGGCCGCCGGGGTCTGGACATCTTAAAGCGCTTGCAGCAGCATACCCACCTCCGGGTGGAATTTGTGGAGGATGAAATTCCCAAGGCCGGGGTGGACTCCAAGTTAGTGGCCCTGGCCCAAAAGATGCGGGCCAAAATCCTGACCAATGACTTCAATTTACACAAGGTGGCGGAAATCCAGGGCATCGAAGTCCTGAACATCAACCATCTGGCCCACGCCCTGAAACTGGCGGTCTTGCCGGGGGAGACCCTCCAGGTGCAGATCCAACGGGAAGGCAAGTCCCAGGGCCAGGGAGTGGGTTATCTGGATGACGGCACCATGGTGGTGATCGAGAACGCCAAGCGCTTCATCGGCAGAGAAGTGGAGGTCTCGGTTACCAGCGTCCTGCAGACTACCACCGGCCGCATGATCTTCAGTGAAATCAAAAATGGCGGCGTCCCCCGCAAGCTGTAATCCCTTGGCATAATCGGTAAAACCCCGCGCCAGAGCCACCGGCTTTGGTATCTTTTGATGGAGAGGTTCATTTGACAAAAATCTCCTCCTATGCTAATTTATAATTAAGAAATTATTAATTTCTTAATATAATAAATTATTAGCATATCGTCGGAAACAACCAAAGGGCGGCTCCAGGAGTCGGACATGGAACTGGTAAAAATCAAACGGCACTATCAGATCACCATACCCCAAAGCCTCAGAAAGCTCATCCGCCTGGCGGTGGGCGACTACGTCGAGATCGATATCCAAGAGGACGCTTTAGTGATCCGGCCTGTTAAGGTGGTTCACCCGGAACATGAGTACTTCTTCACCAAAGAATGGCAGGAGAAAGAAGGGGAAGCGGACAGGGATATTGCCGGGGGGAGATTGGCAGGACCGGTCAACAATATCAAGGAGGTTTTAAAAGTCTTGAAAGAAGAAAAGTTATGAAACTTTTCTTCACCCAAAGCTTTATATGGGACTACCGCTCACTGCCCCAACACATTAAAAAAGCCGCTGACAAACAGTTAGAGCTTTTCTTGGCCAATCCCCAGCATCCCTCTCTAAATATCAAGAAAATGCAAGATCCCCGAGATATCTGGGAAGGCCGGATCACCAAAGGCTACCGTTTCACTTTCCAAATGGAGGGCGAGATTTGCATTCTAAGGCGCCTGGGAACCCACGATATTCTAAGGAAACCTTAAATCGGTAAATGTCTCTTGACCGCGGGTCAGAAAGCTTATGGCTGATAAATTCAGGAGCTGACGCTTATACCATAAGGCAGTAAGGGAATGAAACCATGACGGCTTTAACCCTTACCATAGCCGAGCCGGATGTCGGTTCCCGGTTGGACCAGGTTTTGTCCCGGCGGCTGGAATTTTCCCGGGCCCGCCTGCAACGCTGGCTCAAGGGGGGGGTGGTGCAGGTCAACGGGCAGGTTCAGCCCTCCAAATACAAGGTGCGCCTGGGAGACACAATCTCTTTGGCGGTGCCGGAACCGGAACCCAGCCCCCTGCTCCCCGAGTCTCTGCCCCTGGAGATCGTCTTTGAGGACCGGGATATCATTCTGGTGAACAAACCGCCTGGGCTGGTGGCGCATCCCGGGGCCGGCCATCGCCGGGGTACATTGCTTAACGCCTTGCTCCATCACTGCCCGGAATTAAAAGAGATCGGCGACGTCAGCCGTCCCGGCCTAGTGCACCGCCTGGATAAGGATACCAGCGGCCTTCTGGTGGCGGCCAAAACGGCGTTGGCCCACCAATCTTTGGTGCGCCAGTTTCAAGAACAGCAGGTCAGCAAAAAATACCTGGCCTTGATTTGGGGGCGACTTCCCTCGGAGACGGGAGAGATCAGCGGGGAGATCGGGCGGCATCCGAAAGAGCGTCAAAAGATGTCGGTGCACGCCCGGCGGGGCAAGCCCGCGGTGACTCTTTGGCGGGTGGTCCGGGAATATCCCGGCCCCTTAACCCTGGTGGAACTCAGCCCCAAGACCGGGCGCACGCATCAACTCCGGGTGCACCTGGCGGCCTTGAACCATCCGGTGGTGGGGGACGCGGTGTATGGGGGCGGCGCGGCCCGGTTGCGGGCACATCCCAAGTTGCGGGACCTCAGACCCCTGGTGAGCCGCCAACTGTTGCACGCCCGGCAGTTGGAGATTACCCACCCGCGCACCGGGGAGAGAATGAGTTGGGAGGCTCCTTTACCTGATGATTTTCAGACAGTGATGGAATATCTGGAACAAGTATGTAGGGTGCGCACTGCGCACCAATAAATCGAGTTCTTAAAACATTTGATGATACCCTATTCTGCCTTAGGAAAAATATAGATAATTTCAATTCTTAACCTAACTTAATGGTGCGCCGTGCACACCCTACATAACTATTGAATTAACGACAGAAGAGTAAGCCCGTGCCGGGTGGGAATCCCAGATTGAAAAACTTCCCTTAGGTTCACTTCTGTGCTCAAAATCGCCATCACCGGGGGGGCCGGTTCCGGTAAATCCACCGTGGCCCGGATGTTTCAGGAACTAGGCGCAGCGGTCATCGATGCCGACGCGGTGGCCCGGTCCGTGGTAGCCCCGGGTCAGCCCGCCTGGGAAGAGCTGAAACTGGCCTTTGGCCCGGAGTTTTTCCAAGCGGACGGCAGCCTCGACCGGGCCAAAATGTCCGACCTGGTTTTCTCCGACCCGGAGGCCCGGAAGCGTCTAAATAAAATCCTGCACCCCCGGATTATCCAGGAGATGGCCAGGCGTCTTCAGGACCTGGAAGGCCGGGGCGCCGATCTGGTGCTGGTGGAGGTGCCCTTGCTCTTTGAGGTGGGCTTGGACCCGGCCTATGATCGCGTCATGGTGGTTTACGTGGGACCGGAAGAACAGAGAGAACGCCTAAGGAACCGGGACCAACGGGAAGAAGCTGAAATCACCGGCATTTTAGAAGCCCAGTGGCCTCTTGCCGACAAGCGGGACCGGGCCGATTACGTGGTGGACAATCGGGGAGACCTGAAGGCCACCCGCCGCCAGGTGGAAAACCTCTGGCAGAACTTAAAAAATCTTGTTGACAAAGAAAAACAAAAAAGTTAGCGTCCTAGCCAACCTGCCTTTAAGATTTTCCGGTGCTGATCCGAAACAATACTTAAGTGCATAACCCTTTAACTCCCCTTGGTGTAACAGAAAGAATTGTCCGCCTCTGCCCCCGGAATAGCGGCTGTTTGAAATTACTGTGACCGAAGGTAAGGACTGGACCCTCCCCCTGACACAACTGTTCACCGGAGACACAAATAAAGTCTTCAACTAACACCTGACCAGATAATCCATCATAACTAGAGATTTGCCCCAGACGCATAATCAAGAGGAACTAATGAACCTTTCAGAATTGAAACACAAAAAGATCAATGAACTGGCGTCCCTGGCCCGGGACCTACATGTAGAGGGCGCGGCCGGGCTGCGCAAACAGGAACTTATCTTCGCCATCCTCCAGGCCCAGGTGGAAAAGAACGGCATGATCTCCGGCGGCGGCGTCCTGGAAATCCTGCCGGACGGTTTCGGGTTTCTCCGGGCGCCGGATTATAACTACCTGCCCGGCCCGGACGACATCTATGTCTCTCCTTCCCAAATCCGGCGTTTCAACCTGCGCACCGGCGACACCATTGCCGGGCAAATCCGCCCCCCCAAAGAGGGGGAGCGCTATTTTGCCCTCCTCAAGGTGGAAGGGGTTAATTTTGAGGACCCGGCCATCGCCCGGGACAAAATCCTCTTCGATAACCTGACGCCCCTCTATCCGGATGAGCGCCTCCATTTGGAGACCGACCCGGATAACTATTCCGCCCGGGTTATGGACCTGATGACTCCCATCGGCAAGGGGCAGCGCGGCCTCATCGTCGCCGCGCCCCGCACCGGCAAGACCATGCTCCTGCAAAACATCGCCAACAGCATCGCCCGGAACCATCCCGAGGTCATCCTCATCGTCCTGCTCATCGACGAACGGCCCGAGGAAGTGACGGACATGGAGCGGTCGGTGAAGGCGGAGGTGGTGAGTTCCACCTTCGACGAACCCCCCCAGCGCCACATCCAGGTGGCGGAAATGGTCCTGGAGAAGGCCAAGCGCCTGGTGGAACACAAAAAGGACGTGGTAATTTTATTGGATTCCATTACCCGGACGGCCCGGGCCTACAACACAGTGGTGCCGGCCAGCGGCAAGATCCTCTCCGGGGGCCTGGACGCCAACGCCCTGCAGAGGCCTAAGCGCTTTTTCGGCGCGGCCCGAAACATCGAAGAAGGGGGCAGCCTGACCATCATCGCCACCGCGCTCATCGAAACCGGCAGCCGCATGGATGAAGTGATCTTTGAAGAGTTCAAAGGCACCGGCAACATGGAGATTCATTTAGACCGCAAACTCACAGAGAAACGTATCTTCCCCTCCATCGACATCAATCGCTCCGGCACCCGCAAGGAAGAATTGCTTCTTCCCCCGGAAGACCTGAACCGCATCTGGATTTTGCGGAAGCTCCTGTCCCCGCTGAGTTCGGTGGACAGCATGGAATTTTTGCTGGAGAAGCTCAAAGGCACCAAGAACAACGCCGAATTTCTGGCGGCCATGAATCGCTAAGGAACCCCTGCACCCCTCACCCCGGTTGTCTCCCGGTCTATGCGGTTCTTATCCGGAAGAAGCTCAGGCGGAGTTGCAGAATGGAGACCGGTCAATTTGCTCCCCCTCTTGGCCCCGAGGCCTATGCCCGCTGTTTTGCCACCTTCCGGTCCATTTCCAACGAATGGCAGGCCATGCTCAAATGGAGCGGGGAGGTTCTGCCCGGATTGCTCCCGGCTAAGGAGCAACTCTCCATCCTGAGCGTGGGCAGCGGCACGGGGGAGTTTGATGTGGAATTTGCCCGTCTGCTCCAAGCCAAGTTCAAATCTTTACAATATGTCACCATCGAACCCAACCTGACCGAATGCCGGCAACTTCAGTCCAGGATCGCCGCCTCCCACCTGGATAAGATTCAATTTGAGATTGACCCCGTAGCCTTCGAGAACTTTCCCCGGCAACAGCGTTTCGATCTGATTCTTTTCAGCCATTGCCTCTACTACCTCCCCGACCGGGACCAGGCCCTGACGCAGGCCCGGGATTTGCTTCTGGGAAGCGGCCTGCTCCTCATCTTTCATCAAACCCCCCAGGGGATAGACCAGATCCAGCAAAGGTTTATGAGACGGGTGAAGGGCGACGAAAACGAGATGTTTACCAGCCGGGAGATCCAGGCCATCTTGGAGGGCCACCGCCTGCCCTATCGCCTGGAGGTGCTGGAGAGTTTCCTGGACGTGACCTCCTGCTTTCAGCCCGATTCGCCTACAGGCCGGGAGTTGCTGAGCTTCTTTCTGGAAAGCGATGTCCGGCAGGTGAGACCGGAACTCCAGCAGGAGATAGTGGCCTACCTCAAGGAAATATCCTTCCCGAACCAGGAACGGCGACTGTTATACCATCCGGTGGCCGTCTTTTGCCTCTTTGCTCCCAAAGCTACAGTTTCCCCCTCCCAAATTGCTTGACAGACATTTCCCCTGACGATAGCTTAGACGGAAAATTCAGCCGGATGCCCCCACCCGGCGCAGGGTGTTTAATCTTGAGGGGAGGACCGGGAGTTAAAGATTTTGGCGAAAAGGCGAAGAGGGGAATAAGGAAAAATCATTATTAAGTGTGACATCTTCACCCCTTTTCACCTTTTTGCCTTTTACCCTGTTCACCCTTAACTGATCCCGGCCCCCTCCCCTAAACCATCTCCCGAAAGGAGGCCCCATGGAGATACCCGCCCTTAAAGCCGTTACCGTGGAAGTTCTGGTGGACAACTTTTATGATGTGTTTGAGCCTTCCCGCCCGCCGGTAGTGGAGCGGGTAGCTCCCGGGCGGCTCAAGCAGCCTCTCCTGGCCGCGCACGGGCTGGCTTTCTGGATTACGATGCAGCGTAATGGCCAGACCACCCGGATCCTGATGGACGCCGCCAACTCCGCCCTGCCTCTGCTCAATAATCTGGACGCCCTGGAACATAACTTAGAGGAAGTGGACGCCCTGGTGCTGAGTCACGGCCACCCGGATCATTACGGCGGCCTGATGGAAGCCCTGAAGAAGCGCAGCCCGGGATTACCCGTCTTCCTGCACCAAGACTGCTTTCATCCCAAATTGCTGGTCACTCCCAGAGGCCGTATCGGCCCCTGGAAGCTGGAGCAGGAGCAACTGACCCAGGCGGGCGCCCGATTGCAGGTGAACCAGGGGCCGGTCCTGGTCCTGGATCAGGCCCTCCTGACCGGCACGGTGGAGGCCTGCACTCCGTATGAAACTCCGCTCCCCGGGGCCAAACGGGTGGTGGCCGGTCAAGAAGAACACGACTGCTTCACCGATGAGCAGGCCCTGGTGATGCAGGTGGCCGGGAAGGGGCTGGTGGTGGTCCTGGGGTGCTGCCATCCCGGGGTGGTCAACATGGTGAAATACGCCCAGAAGCTCACCGGCATTAATCAAGTGGCGGCAATCGTCGGCGGCTTCCACCTCACCGCAGGGGGCCCGGAGCTCATTAAAAATACCGCTGTGGGTCTGCAAGAACTGGCCCCGGAAATAGTTCTGGCCGGCCACTGCACCGGCTTCAAGGCCCTTACTCACCTGGCCCTGGCTCTCCCCGATAACTTCATGGTCAGCTGCGTGGGCACTAAGTTGACAATTGGGGGATAGAATTTTGAGGGGAGGGCCGGGGGAGCAGTGGCTCCCCCGCCCTCCCCTCAA
>JBFLZI010000018.1:0-34298 GCA_040756315.1 Thermodesulfobacteriota bacterium
GCAGGGGTCTGCGACCCCTGGCCCCCTCCCCCAAGTAAAATAAAGAGGACAAACCATGAAGCTCACGATTAATGGGGAGCCACGGCAGGTGGCCCAGGCAAACCTTTTGGGCCTGCTCACCGACTTGGGCCTCAATCCCCAGGCCACCGTGGTGGAGCGGAATGCAGTGATCGTGGACCGGGCCGCTTACCAGGAGACGCTCTTAGCCGAGGGGGACGTCCTGGAAATCGTCCGCATTGTCGGGGGCGGCTGATGAATCATGTCCAACGGCTGGCTCTCTTGGAGAAGGCCGATCTCTACGTGGTCATCACCGGGGCCTTTTGCGCCGGGCGACCGGCCCTGGACATCCTGGCTCAAACTCTCGCCGCGGGGGTGCGTCTGGTGCAGCTTAGGGAAAAGGACCTGAACGACCGTAACCTTTACCGTCTGGCCCTGGAATTCCGCCGCCGCACCGCGGCCGCGGGGGCCTTGTTCATTGTGGACGACCGGCTGGACATTGCCCTGGCCGCGGGCGCGGACGGCGTGCACCTGGGGCAGGAAGACCTGCCCATTGACGCGGCGCGTCGCCTGGCCCCGGAACTGCTTATCGGCGGCTCCACCCATTCCCTGGCGGAGGCCCTGGCCACCCAGGACGCGGGGGCCAGCTACGTCAATATCGGTCCCATCTTTGCCACCCAGACCAAGGAGGGGGTGATACCCTTAGGGGTGGAAGCTATTGACCTGATCGCCCCCCGCCTCCGTATTCCCTGGACCACCATGGGGGGCATCAAGAGAGAGAATATCCGCCAGGTGGTGGCCCGGGGGGCCAGGCATCCCGCGGTGATGACCGCGGTGACCGCCGCGGCCGACGTCGCCGCCGCGGCCCGGGAGCTGCGGCAGATAATCAAAGAAGGCCTTGAAAAAAGCGTTTAGGAGCAATAAAGGGCAGCCCTCCGGGTGCGCCCCTGGCCTGCCTTTGACCCTTCCTGCCCCCCCTGCCCTTCCAGCCCCACCATCCTCCCGGATACCTCTGCAAAGCTGAATTGTTGTGATCCAGGGACCTGAGCTTAGGGCAAATGGGGCTGCCTTAAAACCGGATCTGCAGACCGGCAGTGAGGGACTGGGCGGAGCTGTTGGTCCGGCCCACTTCCGCGGTATAGCTCACATAGGCGTAGGTTTCCTTGCTGAGGCGGGCGCTCAGCCCGGCTCCCACCACTGCAAAGTTCCGTTTGGGAGATTCGGTCTGAAAGGGGAACACGGTGCTGCCCTGGCTGAGCTCGGCGTTGATGCTGCGGCCGTTGTTGGCGAATTCATGCTGATAGGAGGCATAGATTTGCGGCACCACGGTAACCTTCCCCACTTTCCCCTGATAAGCCAAACGCCCCCCCACTCCGGACTGCAAGGACGCGGCTGACTGCCTCCCCACCTTCAGGCTCAAGGAACCAGCATCGTCTTCGGTAAAGGCCTCGGTCCAGAGCCGGGTGAACTGCAGGGACAGGGTAGGTCCCACGATCAGCTTACCTAATTTTAAATCATAGCCCGTTTCCGCAAAGGCGCTGAGCTGGTTTCCCGTGGTGCTGCCCCGGGCCGTGCGATTGATGGTGCCGAACTTGATATTCCTGGCCAAGTTATAGAGATTGAGGGCATAGCCCACCGAGCCGTTGAGATAGAAGGAATTCCGGGAAAAGGCCAGATAGGCATTAACCGGCAGGGTATGCACCTGGAAACCGCCGCCCGTTTCTCCCAGGGCCGCCGAGGTATGGTAGTAACCGGCGCCCAGGCCCACCAACAGATTAGGGGAGACGCGGTAATCCATCCCCAGGGCTAAACCGCCGTTGAGGTAGCGAAAACCGGTCTGGTAAGGGGTGCCTTCCTGTTTGCCCCAGGTGGCCATAGGGCTGAGATACAGCCCCCAGGGACGGTCCCGGGCATTCTCCTTATGCCCGGTGAACAGGCCGGATAAATCCAGGTCATTAAAGGCCAGTAACTCACCCTGGCCCAGCCTCATTTCGGGACGGGTGGGGCTGAAGCCGGTATCCAGGCCCTGGGATTCCCACCGCCAATTCGCCAGCCGGTTTTTTAATCTTTGAAACTGCATATGGGTGGCCGGAAAGGTCAGGGAGGCCAGAGAGGCGTATTTCCGGATGGAGATCTCATTGTAGGCGTTTTGCACCTGGGCATTGGTGGTAAGGGAGTTAATCACTTCCAGGACGTCGGCCAAGTCCCCGGTGGCCGTAGAGCTGAGCCGGTCAAGCATGACCGCCACCGCCTGCTGATTGCGGCTCAGGTTAAGGTCAGGAAAGGTATAGCGGCCCAGGGCTTGCAGGCTGAAGCTGGTGGAGGTGTACAGGGGCTGCCAATATAAAGTCCGGGAGATCCTTTGGTTGGCGATCTGGCTGAAGGTGCCGGTAAGACCGCCGGTGGTGGTGATAATATCGGGAATAATCTGATTTGTCCGGGGGAGATAACCGCCTGACAGGATGGGGGCCACGGTGCCGTTTAGGCTGGCGGTGCCGGGGGCGCCGGTGACCACGATGCGGTCATAACTGGTGGGGGAGGCGATTTCCACCTGCAAGGTGCCGCCGGCACCCTGGGTAAAACTGCCATCCACGTTCAGGGTGCCCGGGGAATTCCCTGGATTAATGGTACCGGAGTTGTTCAAAGCCCCCGTCACCGTGCCGGTGCCGGTGAGGGTCCCCCCGGCCGACACGGTGGTATCTCTCACGCCCCCGGTGAGGTTCAAGGTCCCGGCCTGGACGGTAGTCAGGCCGGCATAGGTATTGGCCCCGGACAGGGTGAGGGAGCCGGTCCCGGCCTTGGTTAAGGCACCGTTCGAGATAACCGCGGACAGATTGCTGGTGCCGGCGCTGTTCACCGTGATGGTCCGGGTGGCGCCCCCCAGGTTGATGGTCCCCCCCAAGGTGAGGTTGTCGCTGGCGGCGCCGCTGATGGCAAAATCGCCCCCCACGGTGACGGTTTCATTCAGGGAGCGGGTGCCGCTGGCTTGCAAGGCCCCGCCGTTGATGGTCAGATTGCCGGTGCCGAAGGGCGTGTCATTCCCGGCGATCAAGGTCCCGGCGGTGAGAGTGGTATTGTTATAGGTGTTGGTGCCGGACAGGGTGAGAGAGCCGGTCCCGGCTTTGATGATGGACCCGCCGCCGGAGATGTTGCCCGCCAGGATTGAGGTCCCGGTGCTGTTTACGGTGATGGTGCGGGTGCCGGCGCCGATACTTATGGCTCCTCCCAGGGTCAGGCTGTCGTTGGCGCCTCCCTCAATGGCGAAATTGCCGCTGACCGTGACGGCATTGTTAAGGGAGTGGCTGCCGCTGGCCCCCAGCGCGGAGTTGGTGGTCAGGGTCAGGGTGCCGGTGCCGAAGGCCGTGTCGCTGCCGGCGAATAAGGTGCCGGCGTTGATCCTGGTGTCGGTATAGGTGTTGGCCCCGGACAGGGTGAGGCTGCCGGTGCCGTTCTTGGTAAGGTCTCCGTTGGAGACGACCCCCCCGAAGGTGGTGCTGCCGGTGCTGTTCACCGTGATGGTGCGGGTGGCGCCCCCCAGATCCATGGTTCCGCCCAGGGTGAGGTTGTCGGTGGCCCCCCCGCCGATGGCGAAATTGCTGGTGACACTGACATTGTTGGCCAGGGAATGGGTGCCGCTGGCTTGCAGGGTGCCCCCGTCGATGGTCAGAGTGCCGACGCCAAAGGCCAGGTCGCTGGCCGCCACCAGGGTGCCGGCGGAGAGAGTGGTATTGCTATAGCTGCTGGATCCGGACAGGGTCAGGGAGCCGGTGCCGGCCTTGTTGAGGGAACCGTTGGAGATGGCGCCTCCCAGGGTAGTGCTGCCGGAGCTGCTGACGGTGAGGGTGCGGGTGGCGCCCCCCAGGTTGACGGTACCACTGATGGTGAGGTTGTCGGTAGCGCCACCGCCGATGGTGAAATCCCCGCCCACGGAAACGGCATTGCTTAAGGAGCGGGTATTTACCGCATCAATCCTGCCGCCGTTGATACTCAAAGTGCCGGTGCCCAGGGCCGAGTCGCTGCCCAGCATGGTAGTGCCGTTGGAGATAGTGGTGCCGCCGGAGTAAGTATTGGCCCCGGACAAGGTGAGGGTGCCGGCCACGGTTTTGCTCAGGGAACCGGTGCCGGAGATGGCCCCGGAAAAGGTGCCGGTGCCGATGGTCACCGCGCCGATATTGTTGAGGTTGCCCGCGCCGTTGAGTTGGTCCAGGTCCTGGTTGTTGCCGTTTAAATTGATGGTGCCCCCGGCATTGATGGTGGTATTGCCGCTGGTGCTCAGACGGTTATTGCCCCCGCTGGCCGCCAGGGTCCCGGCATTGACCGTGGTGTTGCCGGAGTAAGTGTTGGCGCCGGATAAGGTCAGGGTGCCGGTGCCGGCCTTGGTGATGGAGCCGGTGCCGGAGACGACGCCTGAAAAAATGCTGCTGCCGGCGCTGTTCACCGTGATCGTGCGGGTAGCGCCTCCCAGGCTGATGCCGCCCCCCAAGGTGAGGTTGTCGCTGGCGCCGCCCTCGATGGCGAAATTGCCGCCGACGGTGACGGCATTGCTGAGGGTGCGGGTGCCGCTTGCCTGCACGGCAGTATTGTTGCCGATGGTCAGGGTGCCGGTGCCGAAAGCCGTGTCGCTGCCGGCCACCAGGGTGCCGGCGGAGAGGGTGGTGTCAGTATAGGTGTTGGCCCCGGACAGGGTGAGGCTTTCGGCCCCGGCCTTGGTGAGGGAGCCGTTGGAGATCACGCCTCCCAGGGTAGTGCTGCCGGTATTGCTGATAGTTAAAGTGCGGGTGGCCCCCCCCAGGTCCACGGCTCCCCCTAAGGTGAGGTCGTCGCTGCCGCTGACGGTGAAATTGCCGCCTACCGTGACGCTGTTGCTTAAGGAACGGGCGCCGCTGGCTTGCAGGGTGGTGCCATTGCTGATGCTCAGGGTGCCGGTGCCCAGGGCTGAGTTGCTGCCCGCCACTAAAGTGCCGGCAGAGAGGGAGGTGCCGCCGCTAAAGGTATTGGTCCCGGACAGGGTGAGGCTGCCGGCGGTGGCCTTGGTCAGGGAACCGGTCCCGGAGATGGGGCCGGTGAAAGAGCCGTTATTGACGGTGAGGCCGCCGATATTGTTGAGGTTGCCCGCGCCGTTAAGGGTGGCGAAGGT
The DNA here is from genome assembly GCA_040756315.1 of Thermodesulfobacteriota bacterium. Taxonomy (GTDB): domain Bacteria; phylum Desulfobacterota; class Desulfobaccia; order Desulfobaccales; family 0-14-0-80-60-11; genus JBFLZI01. Next base: position 5,135 of record JBFLZI010000018.1, read on the forward strand.
CTGGTTGGTGCCGCCCAGGTCAACGGTGCCGCCGGCGTTAATGGTGGTAACGCCGGTGTCGCTCAGGCGGTCGGCGCCGCCGCTGGCCTGGAGGGTGCCGGCATTGACCGTGGTGTCACCGGAGTAGGTGTTGGCCCCGGACAGGGTGAGGGTGCCGGTCCCGGCCTTGGTAAGGTCGCCGCTGCCGGAAACGACCCCCGAGAAGTTAGTGCTGCCGGTGCTGTTCACCGTGATGGTCCGGGTGGCCGCCCCTATACCGATGGCGCCCCCCAGGGTGAGGTTATCAGTGGCGCCGCCGCCGATGCTGAAGTCGCCGCTGATGGTAACGCTGTTCCCCAGGGTGCGGGTGCCGCTGGCTTGCAGGGTAGTGCCGCTGCTGATGGTCAGGGTGCCGGCGCCCAGGGCCGAGTCGTTCCCGGCAATCAGGGTCCCGGCGGAAAGGCTGGTGTTATTATAGGTATTGGCCCCGGACAGGGTGAGGCTGCCGGTTCCCGCCTTGGTGAGAGACCCGTTGGAGACGACGCCCCCCAAAGTGGTGCTGCCGGCGCTATCCACAGTGAGGGTGCGGGTGCCGCCCCCTAAATTGACGGTGCCCCCCAGGGTGAGGTTGTCGGTAGCGCCGCCGCCGATGGTGAAATTACCGCTGACACTGACGTTGTTCCCCAGAGACCGGGTGCCGCTGGCCTGCAAAGTGGTGCCGTCGCTGATGGTCAAGGTGCCGGTGCCCAGGGCCGCGTCGTTTCCGGCGATCAGGGTGCCGGCGGTGAGGCTGGTGTCGGTATAGGTATTGGCCCCGGACAGGGTAAGGGTTTCGGCCCCGGCCTTGGTGAGGGAACCGTTGGAGACGACCCCCGACAGGGTGGTGCTGCCGGTATTGCTGATAGTCAAGGTGCGGGTAGCGCCCCCCAAATTCACAGTTCCCCCCAGGGTCAGGTTGTCGGCGCCGCCGATGGTAAAATCGCCCCCTACCGCGACGCTGTTTGTCAGGGAGCGGGTGCCGCTGGCCTGCAGCGTGCCTCCGCTGACGGTCAGAGTGCCGACGCCGAAGGCCAGGTCGTTGGCGGCCACCAGGGAACCCGTCGAGAGCGTGGTGTCAGAGTAGGTATTAGCCCCGGACAGGGTGAGGGAGCCGGCGCCGGCCTTGCTGAGGGAGCCGTTGGAGACGACCCCTGACAGGGTGGTGCTGCCGGCGCTGCTGACGGTGAGGGTCCGGGTGGCGCCTCCCAGGTTGACGGTGCCCCCCAGGGTGAGGTTGTCGGTGGCCCCGCCGGCGATGCTGAAATCCCCCCCCACGGTGACGTTATTGCTCAAGGAGCGGGTGCCGCTGGCCTGGAACGTGCCGCCGTTGAGGGCCAGAGCGCCGGTACTCAAAGCCGAGTCGTTCCCGACGGTCAGGGTGCCGGCGGAGAGGGTGCTGCCGCCGCTATAGGTGTTAGCCCCGGACAGGGTGAGGCTGCCGGCCGTGGCCTTGGTGAGGGAGCCGGTCCCGGCGATCACGCCGGAGAAGGAACCGGCATTTACGGTCAGGGTGCCGATGTTGTTTAAATTCCCGGCGCCGTTAAAGGTGGCGAAGGTCTGATTGGTGCCGGTTAAGTCAATGGTGCCGCCGGCATTGATAGTGGTGGTGCCGCTGGTGCTCAACCGGTCGTTGCCGCCAGTGGCCTGGAGGGTGCCGGCATTGACCGTGGTGTCCCCGGAGTAAGTGTTGGCCCCGGACAGGGTAAGGGTGCCGGACCCGGCCTTGGTGATGTCGCCGGTTCCGGAGACGACCCCGGCAAAGGTGGTGCTGCCGGTGCTGTTCACGGTAATGGTGCGGGTAGCGGCGCCCAGGGCGATGGCGCCTCCCAGGGTGAGGTTGTCGCTGGCGCCGCCGCCGATGGCAAAATCGTCGGTGATACTGACGCTGTTGGTAAGGGTGCGGGTGCCGCTGGCTTGCAGGGTACCGCCGTCAATGGTCAGGGTCCCGACCCCGAAGGCCGCGTCGTTGCCGGCGATCAAAGTGCCGTCGTTGATCCGGCTATTGTTAAAGGTGTTGGCCCCGGACAGGGTGAGGGAGCCGGTGCCGTCCTTGGTGAGGTTACCGGCCCCGGAAACGATGCCGGAGAAGACCGTGCTGCCGGTGCTGTCCACCGTGACGACCCGGGTGCCGCCTCCCAAATCCATGGCGCCTCCCAGGGTGAGGTTGTCAGTGGCGCCGCCGCCGACCGCGAAATTGCCGATGACCGAGACGGCATTGCTCAGGGTGCGGGTGCCGCTGGCCTGCACCGTGGAACCAGTGGTCAGGGTCAGGGTGCCGGTGCCGAACGCGGTGTCGCTCCCGGCGATGAGAGTGCCGGCGTTGATCCTGGTGTCCGTATAGGTGTTGGCCCCGGACAGGGTGAGACTGCCGTTGCCGTTCTTGGTAAGGGAGCCATTGGAGACGACTCCGGCAAAGGTGGTGCTGCCGTCACTGCTGACGGTGAGGGTTCGGGTGGCGCCTCCCAAATCCATGGCGCCCCCGAGAGTGAGGTTGTCGGTGGCCGCACCGCCGATGGTGAAATTGCTGGTGACACTGACGCTGTTACTCAGGGTGCGGGTGCCGCTGGCTTGCAGGGTGCCGCCGTCGATGGTCAGGGTGCCGACCCCGAATGCCAGGTCGTTGGCCGCCACCAGGGTGCCGGCGGAAAGGGTGGTGTTGCTATAAGTATTGGCCCCGGACAGGGTAAGGGCATCGGCCCCGGCCTTGTTGATGGAGCCGTTGGAAATAACGCCGGACAGATTGGTGGTGCCGTTGCTGGTGACGGTGATGGTGCGGGTAGCTCCCCCCAGATCTACAGTACCGCTCAATGTGAGGTTGTCGGTGGCGCCCCCGCTGATGGAGAAATTCCCCCCCACCGTCACGTTGTTGCTCAACGAGCGGGTCCCATCGGCTTCCAGCCCGGCGCTGTTAATGGTCAGGGCGCCGGTGCCGAAGGCCGAGTCGCTGCCGGCGATCAGGGTGCCGGTACCTGAGAGGGTGGTGCCGCCGCTATAGGTGTTGGTGCCGGACAGGGTAAGGTCGCCGGAGTTGGCCTTGGTGAGGGTGCCGTTAGAGATGTCTCCGGAAAAGGTGGCGTTGCCGGTGCGGCTAACATTCATGGTAGCACCGCCCAGGCCGATGCTGCCGGTGAGGGTGAGGGCGCCGCTGCCGGTGACGTCGAAACTGCCGCCCGCGGTGATGTTATTGTTGAGAGTGCGGGTGCCGCTGGTTTGCAGGGTGCCGCCGTTGATGGTCAGGGCGCCGGTGCCGAAGGCCGAATTATTGCTGGCCAACAGGGTCCCCGCGGTGAGGGTGGTGCCGCCGGAATAGGTGTTGGCTCCCGACAGGGTGAGGGTGCCGGTGCCCACCTTCCCCAGGCTCCCGCCGACACCGCTGATGACCCCGGAGACTGTAGTGCTGGCGTCATTGGAACCGGTGGTGAGGGAATTGCTGCCCAGGTTATAGCTTCCCGAGCCGGCAATGGACCCCACCGTGGTGCCGCCGGAAGTCAGCCCGGAAAAATCGGTGACGCCGGTGCCGGTGGTGCTGATGGTGGCCTGGTCGCCGCTGGCATTATTTAAGAAACTCAGAGAACCGCCATTCCCCACGTTGAAGGTCTGGGTGGACGAGGAGTTATTGACCAGACCCTGCCCCAGGAAGCGTAAATCACTGGCGGCTCCCAGGGTATAGGTGAAGGCCGGTGCGCCGGCGTTGAAGGTGAAACCGGAGATGGATACCGTGGCCCCGGGCAGGACCACCGTGGTGCGGGTGGCCGGGTTCTGGAAAGTGCCCACGTCCGTGGCCGCGGTGGGCACATTGCCGCCGACCCAGTTGGTACCAGTGAGATAGTCGGTGCTGGTGTCCCCGGTCCAGGTGCCGTCCGCGGCCAAGGCGACACTGGATACCGCCGCAAGACAAACCACCCCCAGGGCCAAAGACCACAGAGTGCGCCTCAGGCTTTTAGGGGCAGTGCGCCAGCGGCATCGCCTGCCCTTCCGCGCCAAGATCACCGAGATCATCCAGAGTCAAAAGCGGGCGTGAGGCGCTCCCTCCGCTCGATAAATCTCCTCCTTTTCTATCCCTCGGAAATTATGGAAAAATACTTTAATCTAATTAAATTTGATTATCATTTTGTTAGAATCAAGTATAAGAGTCAAATTATTTGCCTATTAAGTCACTAATGGAGGTGATAATGGGCTGGTGTTGATTATTGATACTACTTGGGCTTCAAAGACAGAATTATATTTTCAGGACTTAACCTGCCATTACTTGTAAAGAATACTCGCAACACCTGTTAGCGAAATGTGACCTCCGCGAAAATGGTTTTACCAGGCCATGACCTTGAAAGGGCGTGGTTCATCACGTCCGTCAGTGACTGAATTATTGCCGATTATTGCCGGGAAGCTTGAACGGGCGCAATAAATCGCGCCCCTACGGCATTTTCCCGGTCGTTTATGAGCCGGTGGCTCACCCGAAAAGCAGAGGTCTCAACTTGGAACTTTTCAGAAGTCTCGAATTGGGGTAAGGGTTGCGCCCCCTATCCCCTCCGACAAAATGATCTCTGCCCGGTTGGCTTGGTTAAAACTGAAGCCGCAGACCGGCGTTGAAGGAGTGGCAGGAGCTCTTAGCGCGTCCCACTTCGGCGGTGTAGCCCACATAGGCATAGGCGTCTTTGCTGAGGCGGGCGCCCAGCGCGCCGCCCACCACGGCAAAGTTCCGTTTGGCGGAGTCGATTTTGAAGGGAAGGGCGAGGCTGCCCTGGCTGAGTTGGGAGTTGACGGTGCGCCGGCTGTCGGCAAATTCGTGTTGATAAGAGGCGTAAACTTGGGGCATTAGGGTAACTCGCCCCACTTTCGCTTCATAGGCCAAACGCCCCCCTAGACCGGATTGGCAGGAGGTGGCGGCTTGTCGGTCCACCTGGAGGCTCAAGGACTCGGCATTGGTTTCGGTAAAGCCCTCAGTCCAAAGCCTGATAAACTGCAAGGACACGGTAGGGCTGGCAATCAACTTCCCCCATTTAAAATCATAGCCCATCTCCCCCAAGAAATTGAGCTGGTTCCCGGTGGTCTTGCCCTTGGCCGTGCGTTTGATAGTGCCAAACTTGATGTTCCTGTCCATATTGTAAAGATTGACGGCATAACCTAGAGAGCCGTTAAGATAAAAGGACCCCCGGGAAAAGGCCAGATAGGCGTTAAGAGGAACAGTATGCACTTCAATCTTGCCCCCCGTCTCACCTAAAGAGGCGCCGGTATGGTAGTAACCGGTTCCCAGGCCCACCAATAAATCAGGAGAGAGGCGGCAGTCCAACCCCAAAGTAAAACCGGTATTGAGGTAGCGGTAACCGGTCTGGTTGGGGGTAGTCGCCTGGCTGCCCCAGGTGACCAGGGGACTGAGATACAGCTCCCACCTCCGGTTCCGGTAATTCTCCCTTGGCTGGGTAAACAGGCCGGATAAATCTATATCGTTAAAGGCCAACAGCGCGCCTTCGGCCAGGCTCCCCTGGGGGTTTTGGGGGCTGGCCGCGGTAGTAAAGCCCTGGGCCTCCCAGCGCGTATTGGCCAGTCGGTTTTTCAGTTTTTGAAACTGCATGTGGGTGGCGGGAAAGGTCAGGGAGGCCAGGGAGGCGTATTTCCGGAGAGAAATCTCATTAAAGGCGTTTTGCACCTGGGCATTGGTGGTCATGGAGTTGATCACCTCCATGACGTTGGCCAGATCCCCCGTGGCCGTGGAACTGAACCGGTTGAGCATGTTCCCCACCGCCAACTGATTGCGGGAAAGACGGAGATCCGAGAAATTATACTTGCCCACGGCTTGCAGGCTAAAGCTGGTGGAGGAATACAGGGGCCGCCAATATAAAGTCCGGGAGATCCGTTGGTTGGCGATCTGGCTGAAGGTGCCGGAAAGACCGCCGGTGGTGGTGATGATATTCGGAATAATCTGGTTGGCCCGGGGGAAGTAGCCGCCTGACAGGATGGGGGCCACGGTGCCGTCCAGGCTGGCGGTGCCGGGGACGCCGGTGACCACGACCCGGTCGTAATTGGTGGGAGAGGCGATTTCCACCTGCAGAGTGCCGCCGGGCCCCTGGGTAAAACTGCCGTCCACGTTCAGGGTGCCCGGGGAATTTCCCGGATTGACGATACCGGAGTTGTTCAAAGCCCCCGTCACCGTGCCGGTGCCGGTCAGGGTCCCGCCAGCGGCCACGGTGGTATCTCTGATGCTGCCGGTGAGGTTCAAGGTCCCGGCCTGGACCGTGGTCAACCCGGCATAGGTATTGGCCGCGGACAGGGTGAGGGAGCCGGTTCCGGCTTTGGTAAGAGCGCCATTGGAGATAACCGCGGCCAGGTTAGAGGTCCCCGCACTGTTAACGGTAATGGTGCGGGTGACACCCCCCAGGTTCATGGTCCCCGCCAGGGTAAGGCTGTCGCCGGCGCCGCCGGTGATGGCAAAATCGCCTCCCACCATGACGGTCTTGTTCAGAGAGCGGGTGCCACTGGCTTGCAGCGCGCCGCTATTGACGGTCAGGACACCGGAGCCGAAGGCCGAGTTGTTGCCGGCGATGAGAGTTCCGGCATTGAGGGTGGTGTCGGTATAGGTATTGGCCCCGGACAGGGTGAGGCTGCCGCTGCCGGCCTTGACGAGGTTCCCGTTGGAGACCACGCCTGCCAGGTTGCTGGCGCCGGCGCTGTCCACGGTGATAGTGCGGGTAGCTCCCCCCAAGTTGATGCCCCCCGTCAGGGTTAAGTTATCGGTCCCACCGCCCCCGATGGTGAAATCCGCGCCCACGACGACGTTGTTGCTTAGGGTGTGGGTGCCGCTGGCTTGCAGCGCGCCGCCGTTGATAGTCAGGGTGCCGGTGCCGAAGGCCAAATCGTTACCGGCTATCAGGGTACCGGTATTCAAGGTCGTGCCCCCGGCATAGGTATTGGTACCGGACAGGGTGAGGGAGCCGGCCCCGGCCTTGGTGAGGGAGCCGTTGGCGACGACCCCGGCTAGGTTAGTGCTGCCCGTACTGGTTACGGTAACCGTGCGGCCGACGCCCCCCAGGTCAACGGCGCCGCTCATAGTGAGGTTGTCGGTGGCCCCACCGCCGAAGGTAAAGTCCCCGGCCACCGTCACGCTATTACTTAGGGAACTGGTGCCGGTGGCTTGCAAGGTAGTGCCGTTGTTAATGGTCAGGGTGCCGGTGCCCAGGGCGGAGTTGCCGCCGGTCACCAGGGTGCCGGCGGCGAGGGTGGTGCCGCCGCTATAAGTGCTGGCGCCGGACAGGGTCAGGGTGCCGGCAGTGGCCTTGGTGAGGGAGCCGGTCCCGGCAATGGCGCCGGAGAAAGTGCCCCCATTAACGGTCAGGCTGCCGATATTGCTAAGGTTTCCCGCGCCGTTAAGGCTAGCGAAGGTCTGATTGTTGCCGGAAAGATCAATGGTGCCCCCGGCATTGATAGTGGTAGTGCCAGTGGTGCTCAGGCGGTTATTGCCGCCGCTGGCCTGAAGGGTGCCGGCGTTGACGGTGGTGTCGGTATAGGTGTTGGCGCCGCCGGTCAGAGTGAGGGTGCCGGCTCCGGCCTTGGTGAGGGAGCCGTTGGTAATTCCCCCAGCCAAGGTGGTGCTGCCCAAGCTGTCCACCGTAATGGTGCGGTTGACGCCCCCCAGGTTGACGGCGCCGTTCAGGGTGAGGTTATCGCTGGCAGCGCCGCCGATGGCGAAATCGTTGCCCACGGTGACGGCATTGGCCAGGGTGCGGGTGCCGCTGGCCTGCAGGGTGCCGCCGTTGACGGTCAAGGCGCCGGTGCCGAAGGCCGTATTACTGCCGGCAGTCAGAGTGCCGGCGGTGAGGGTGGTGCCGCCGCTATAGGTGTTGTTACCGGACAGGGTCAGGCTGCCGGTGCCGTCCTTGGTGAGGGGGCGGGTGTTGGAGATGACGCCCGCCAGGGTGGTGCTGCCCGCGCTGTTCACGGTGATGACCCGGGCAACGGCACCCGCACCCAGGTTTACGTTCCCATTCAGGGTGAGGTTATCGCTGGCGGTGCCGCCGATGGCAAAATCGCCCCCCACGGTGACGGCGTTGGCCAGGGTGCGGGCGCCGCTGGCTTGCAGAGTACCGCCGTTCAAGGTTAAAGTGCCGGTACCGAACGCGGTGTTACTGCCGGCGATGAGGGTGCCGGCGTTGAGCATGGTGCCGCCGGCATGGATATTGGCCCCCGTCAGGGTGAGACTGCCGGTTCCCGCCTTTCTGAACCCTCCGTTGGAGATGACCCCCGCCAGGGTAGTGCTCCCGGTGCTGTTCACGGTAATGATCCGGTTGGTGGTAGTGCCTCCGGTCAGATTTACATTACCGTTCAAGGTGAGGTTGTCGGTGGCTCCGCCGCCGACAATGAAACTGGCCCCCATGGTGACGGCGTTGGCCAGGGTGCGGGTGCCGCTGGCTTGGAAAGTGCCGCCGTTCAGGGCCAGGGTGCCGGTGCCGAAGGCCGCGTCACTGCCGGCGATCAAGGTGCCGGCGGTGAGGGTGGTGCCCCCGGCATAGGTATTGGCCCCGGACAGGGTAAGGCTCCCGGTCCCGGCCTTACTCAAGCCCCCATTGGCGATGACCCCCGTCAGGCTAGTGGCGCCGGTGCTGCTCACGGTAAAGGTGCGGGCGGCGCCTCCCAGGTCAATGGCTCCCCCCAAGGTGAGGTTGCCCGCGCCGCTGATGGTGAAATTGCTGTTCACCGCCACACTGTTGCTCAGAGACCGGGTGCCGCTGGCTTGCAGCGTGCCCGCGCCGCCGATGGTCAGGGTGCCGCTGCCGAAAGCCGAATCGTCCCCGGCGATCAAGGTGCCCAGGGAAAGAGTCGTGCCGCCGCTAAAGGTGTTAGCCCCGGACAGGGTGAGGCTACCCGCGGTGGCCTTGGTAAGGGAGCCGGTTCCGGAGATCAGGCCCGAGAAGGTGCCGGCGTTAACGGTCAGACCGCCGATGTTGTTAAGGTTCCCCGCGCCGTTAAGAGTAGCGAAGGTCTGGTTGTTGCCGTTGAGGTCGATGGTCCCGCCGGCATTGATGGTGACTGTGCCGGTGGGCCCCAGGCTGTTGGTGGCGCCGGTCCGAAGGGTGCCGGCCGAGACGGTGGTGCCGCCGCTATAAGTATTGTTGGCCCCGGACAGGGTGAGAGTGCCGGCCCCGGCCTTGGAGAGAAGGGCGGTGCCGGAGATGAGGCCTGCCAGAGTAGTGCTGCCGGTGTTATTCACCGTGATGACCCGGGTGCCGGTCCCCAAGGCCACCGCGCCGTTCAGGGTGAGGTCATCGGCGCCGCCGAAGGTGAAATTGCCGCCCACGGTGACGGCGTTAGCCAGGGTGCGGGCGCCGCTGGCCTGCAGGGTGGTGTTGGCACTGATGGTCAGGGTGCCGGTGCCCAGGGCCGAATCATTGCCGGCGATCAGGGTGCCGGCGGAGAGGGCCGTGTTGGTATAAGTGTTAGCGCCCGACAGAGTCAGGGAACCGGTCCCGGCCTTGGTAAGGGAGCCGTTGGAGATAACCCCCGCCAGGGTGGTGCTGCCGGTGTTGCTCACGGTAAGGGTGCGGGTGGCGGCCCCCAGGTCCACAGCTCCCCCCAGGGTAAGGTCGTTGGTGCCGCTGATAGTGAAATTACCGCCCACAGTGACGGCGTTGGCCAGGGTGCGGGCGCCGCTGGCCTGTAGAATGGTGGCGTTGCTGATGGTCAGGGCGCCGGTGCCCAAGGCGGAATCGCTGCCGGCGATCAAGGTGCCGGCGGAGAGGGCCGTGCCGCCGCTATAAGTATTGGTCCCGGACAGGGTAAGAACGCCGGCGGTGGCCTTGGTGAGGGAGCCGGCCCCGGAGATATTGCCGGAGAAAGTGCCGGCGTTGACGGTGAGGCCGCCGATGTTGCTGAGGTCCCCGGCGCCGTTGAGGGTGGCGAAGGTCTGGTTGGTGCCGGTGAGATCAACCGTGGCCCCGGCGCTGATGGTGGTAATGCCCGCGGTGCTCAGGCGGTTGTTGCCGCCGGTGGCTACTAAAGTGCCGGCAGAGATGGTGGTGCCGCCGGTATAAGTATTGGCCCCCGTCAAGGTAAGGGTGCCGGTCCCGGCCTTGGTGAAGAGGCCGCTGTTGGAGACGATCCCCGCCAGAGTGGTGCTGCCCAGGCTGTCCACGGTAATGGTGCGGGCCGCGGTCCCCAGGTTGACGTTGCCGTTCAGGGTGAGGTTGTCGGTGGCCCCGCCGCCGATGGTGAAATTGCCGCCCACAGTAACCGCGTTGGCCAGGGTGCGGGCGCCGCTGGCTTGCAGGGTGCCGCCGCTCAAAGTCAGGGTGCCGGTGCCGAAGGCTGAATTGCTACCCGCCACCAGAGTTCCGGCCGAGAGCGTGGTATTCGTATAAGTGTTGGCCCCGGACAGGGTAAGGGAGCCGGTTCCCGCCTTGGTAAGGTTGCCATTGGAGACGACCCCCGCCAGGGTGGTGTTTCCGGCGCTGTTCACCGTGAGGGTGCGGGTGGTGCCCCCGAGGTTGACGGTTCCGGCCAGGGTAAGGTTGTCGGTGGCGCCGCCGCCGATAGCCAAACTGCCGCCCACGGTGACGGCGTTGGCCAGGGTGCGGGTGCCGCTGGCTTGCAGGGTGCCGCCGTTAAGGGCCAGGGTGCCGCCGCCGAAGGCCGTGTCGCTGCCCGCCACCAAGATGCCGGCGGAGAGGGTGGTGTTAGTATGGGTATTGGCCCCGGAGAGAGTAAGACTGCCGGTGCCCGCCTTGGTGAGGTTGCCGTTGGAGACGACCCCGGAAAATTCGGTGTTTCCGGCGTTGCTTACCGTGACGGTGCGGGTGCCGGCGGTAAGATCCATGGCGCCCCCCAGGGTGAGGTCACCACTGCCGCTGACAGTAAAATTGCCGCCTACCGAGACATTGTTGTTTAAAGAACGGGTGCCGCTGGCCTGCACCGTAGTGTTATTGGCAATGGTTAGAGAGCCGGTGCCCAGGGCCGAATCATTGCCGAAGATCAGGGTGCCCGCGGACAGGGTGGTGCCCCCGGCATAAGTGTTGGCTCCGGACAGGGTGAGGGAGCCGGTGCTGGCCTTGGTGAGGCCGCCGTTGGCGATGACCCCCGCCAGGTTGGTGGTGCCGGTGCTACTCACGGTGAGGGTGCGGGTAGCGCCCCCCAGGTCCATAGCTCCGCCCAGGGTGAGGTTGTCCGTGGCGGCTCCGGCAATGGTAAAATTTGCCCCAACGCTGATATCATTGGAGAGCGTGCGGGTACCGCTGGCCCGCAACGTGCCCGCGCCGTTGATAGTCAGAGCGCCGGTGCCCAAGGCTGAGTCGGTCCCGGCGATCAGGGTGCCGGCGGTAAGCGTGGTGCCCCCGGCATAGGTATTGGCTCCGGACAGGATGAGGGTCCGGGTGCCGGCCTTGGCCAGGCCGCCGTTGGTGATGACCCCTGATAAAGTGGTGCCGCCGGTGTTGCTCACGGTAAGGGTGCGGGTGGCGCCGCCCAGATCCACGCCACCGCTCAAGGTGAGGCCCAGGGCGCCGCCGAAGGTGAAATTACCGCCCACCGCCACGGTGTTGCTCAGGTTCCTGGCCCCGCCGCTGGCTTGCAGGGTACCGCCGTTAATAGTCAGAGCGCCGGTGCCGAAAGCCGAGTCGTGGCCCGCGGCCAGGGTCCCCGCGGTGAGCGTCGTGCCCCCGGCATAAGTATTGGCCCCGGACAGGGTGAGGGTCCGGGTGCCGGCTTTGGTGAGCCCGCCGTTGGCGATGACCCCCGCCATGGTAGTGCCGTTGGTGTTGGAAACCGTGACGACGCGGTTTGAGCCCCCCAGGTCCACGTCACCATTGAAAGTGAGCCCCAGGGTGCCGCCGAGGGTGAAATCCCCACCCACCCCCACGGTGTTGCTCAGGTTCCTGGCCCCGCCGCTGGCTTGCAGGGTGCCGCCGTTAATAGTCAGAGCGCCGGCGCCGAAAGCGGAGTCGTGGCCCGCGGCCAGGACCCCGGCGGAGAGCGTAGTGCCCCTGGCATAAGTGTTGGCCCCGGACAGGGTGAGGATGCCGGTGCCGGCCCCGGCCTTGGTGAGGGCGCCGTTGTCAATAACTCCCGACAGAGCGAGGCCCCCGGTGCTGCTCACAGTAAGAGAGCGGTTTAAGCCCCCCAGGTCCACGGCGCCGCTCAGGGTGAGGTTGGAAGTGCCGCCAAAGGTGAAATCGCCCCCCACCGCCACGCTGTTGGTCATGGTTCGGTTGGCGCTGGTTTGCAGGGTGCCGCCGCTTAGGGTCAGGGTGCCGGTGCCGAACGCGGCATTGTTGCCGGCGATCAGGGTCCCGGCGTTAAGGGTCGTGCCCCCCGCATAGGTATTGGCCCCGGACAGGGTAAGGGAGCCGGTGCCGGCTTTGGTAAGGCCGCCGTTGGCGATGATCCCTGATAAGGTGGTGACTGCGGTGCTGTTAACTGTGAAGGTGCGGTTTAAGCCACCTAGGTCCACGGCGCCGCTCAGGGTAAGGTTGGAGGCCCCATTGATATTGAAATCGCCGCCCACCGCGACACTGTTGGTCATGGTGCGGGTGCCGCTGGCCTGGAGCGTGCCGCTGTTAAGAGTCAGGGTGCCGGTGCCGAACGCGGCATTGTTGCCGGCGATCAGGGTGCCGGCGTTAAGGGTCATACCCCCGGCAAAGGTATTGGCCCCCGATAGAGTAAGACTACCCGTGCCCGCTTTGGTGAGAGCGCCGTTGGAGATAACCCCCGAAAGAGTGGTGCTGCCTAAGCTGTCCACGGTGAGGATGCGGCCCGCGCCCCCTAAATTGACGGCGCCGCTCAGGGTGAGGTTGTCGGTGGCCCCGCCGCCGATGGTGAAATCACTGCCCACCACCACACTGTTGGTCATGGCCCGGGTGCCGCTGGCCTGCAGGGTGCCCCCGTTAATGGTCAGGGCGCCGGTGCCGAACGCGGTGTTGCTCCCCGACACCAGGGTGCCGGCGGTGAGGGTCGTGCCCCCGGTATAGGTGTTGGCCCCGGACAGGGTGAGGGTCCCGGCGCTGACTTTTTCGAGGGTTCCGCCGGCGCCGCCGATGATCCCGGAAAAGGTGCCGTTAGCGATGTTTATGCTGCCGATATTGCTGAGACCGCCGACGCCGTTGAGGGTAGCGAAGGTCTGGGCGTTGCCGCTTAAGTTGACCGTGGCCCCGGTGTTGATGGTGACGGTGCCGGTGGTGCCCAGGCGGTTGGCGCCGCCGGTGGCGGTGAGGGTGCCGGCGTTGACGGTGGTGTCGGTATAAGTGTTGGCCCCGGACAGGGTGAGAGTGCCGGTGCCCGCCTTGGTGAGGGAACCGTTGGAAATGACCCCCGCCAGGGTGGTGGCGCCGGTGCTGGTAACGGTGAGGGTGCGGTTTACGCCCCCCAGGTCCACGTTTCCATTGAGGGTGAGGCCGAGAGTGCCGGCGACGGTGAAATCGTTGCCCACGGAAACAGCATTACCCAGAGTCCGGGCGACGCCGCTGGCTTGCAGCGTCCCTCCATTCATCGTCAGGGTGCCGGTGCCGAACGCGGCATTATTGCCAATCAATAGAGTGCCGGCGGAGATGGCCGTACCGCCCGCAAAGGTATTGGCTCCGGACAGGGTGAGGGAGCCGGTGCCGGCCTTGGTGAGCGCGCCGTTGGCAATACCCCCCCCAAAAGTGGTAGCGCCGGTATTGGTGACGGTGAGGGTGCGATTTTGACCGCCCAGGTCTACGCCCCCATTGAGAGTAAGGCCCAGGGTGCCGCCGATGGTGACATCCCCCCCCACTGCCACGCTGTTGGCCAAGGTCCGGGCCGCGCCGCTGGCCTGGAGGGTGCCGCCGTTAAGAGTCAGGGTGCCGGTGCCGAACGCGGTGTTGCTCCCCGCGGCCAGGGTGCCGGCGGCAAGGGTGGCGCCGCCGGTAAAGGTACTGGCTCCGGACAGGGTGAGGGTGCCGGCGGTGTTCTTGGTCAGGGAGCCGCCGCCGGAAATCACCCCGGAGAAGGTGCCCGCACCCACCGTGACACTGCCGATATTGGAGAGAGCCCCCGCGCCGTTGAGTTGGGCGAAGGTCTGGTTGGTGTTATTCAGATCGATGGTCCCGGCGGTGATGGTGGTGTTGCCGGTGGTGCTCAGGCGATTATCGCCGCCGCTGGCCCTGAGGGTGCCGGCGGTGACGGTGGTGTCGGTATAGGTGTTGGACCCGGTCAGGGTGAGTATTCCGGTCCCGGCCTTGGTGAGGGAGCCGTTGGAGATCACCCCGGCCAGGGTGGTGCTGCCGGTGCTGCTGACGGTGATGGTGCGGGTAGCGCCCCCCAGATCTACGGCGCCCCCTAGGGTGAGGTTGTCGGTAGCGCCGCCGGCGATGGTGAAATTGCCGCCCACCGCCACGCTGTTGCTCAGGGACCGGGTGCCGCTGGCTCGCAGCGTGCCGCCGTTCAAGGTCAAAGTGCCGGTGCCCAGGGCCGAGTCATTACCCAGGGCCAGGGTCCCCGCGGCCAGGGTCGTGCCCCCCGCGTAAGTATTGGCCCCGGACAGGGTGAGTATGCCGGCGCCGACGCCGTTCTTGGTGAGAGCGCCGTTGTCAATAACTCCCGATAGGATAAGGTTCCCGGTGCTGCTAAGAGAGAGGGAACGGTTTTGGCCCCCCAGATCAACGGCGCCGCTCAGGGTGAGGTTGGCGGTGCCGCCAAAGGTGAAATCGCCGCCCACCGCCACGTTGTTGGTCATGGTCCGGGTGGCGCTGGTTTGCAGCGTGCCGCCGTCGAGAGTCAGGGTGCCGGTGCCGAACGCGGCATTGTTGCCGGCGATCAGGGTTCCCGCAGATAGGGTGGTGCCGCCGGCAAAGGTATTGGCGCCCGACAAAGTGAGGGAACCGGCGCCGGCCTTGGTGAGAGCGCCGTTGGCGATGATCCCCGACAGGGTGGTGGCCGCGGTGTTGGTAACGGTGAGAGTGCGGTTGGCCCCCCCCAGGTTGACGCCGCCGCTCAAGGTAAGGTTGAGAGCGCCGCCCAGGGTGAAATCACCGCCCACGGTCACGCTGTTGGCCAAGGTCCGGGCCCCGCCGCTGGCTTGCAGGGTGCCGCCGTTCAAGGCCAGGGCGCCGGTGCCGAAGGCCGAGTTGTGGCCCGCGGCCAGGGTACCGGCGGTGAGTGTTGTGGTTCCGGCATAGGTGGCAGCACTGTTCCCGGACAGGGTCAGGCTGCCGGTGCTGGTGTTGTTATAGGTGATACCACCGGCAGCCAGGCCGGTGATGGTGCCGGTGACAGTCCGGTTGCCGGTGTCGGCGCCCAGCGTCAGAACATTGCTGCCCAAATTAAAAGTTCCCGTTCCCGTCCCCTCAATAAAACCCGCGGTGATGGCTCCGGAGGTAATGGCGGAAAAATTTATCGCGCCGGACCCGTTATTGCTGTACCCCGCCAAGCCCGGAGTGCTTAGCGCGCCAAAAGTAATGGCGCCGGTGCCGCTGGTGACGAAGGTCGCCAGCCCGGCAGTGGCAGGGGTCACGCCACTACCCGCCCCGGTAAAGGAAAGGGTGGTGCCGGTGTTTACATTGACGGTGTAGGGATTGGCGCTGGTGTTGGTGAAATTAAAATTAAGCAGGGGATTGGCAGGACTCGCATTGATGTTGACGGTGTATGAAGTTACTCCCGCGCCCTCGGGGAATGTGGCCGTCTCTCCCGCGCCGCCGCCGGGCGCAGACGCCGGGGGGCCGTCCCAGTTATTTACATCGCTATAAACCGTACCGGCCTGACTGCCGTTCCAGGTAGCGCTGGTTGCCTGCACACCCTGGGGCAGCGCCAGGAGGCAACCCAACCCTAGGGCCAAAGACATGAGAGTGCGCCTCAGGCTTTTAGAGGCAGTGTGCCAGCGGCATCGCCTACCTTTCCACGTTAAGGTCGCCGAGATCATCCAGAGTTATAAGCCGTTGTGGGGCGCGCCCCTCCCCTTTTACGTCTATTCCTCCTCTTCTACCTTTCGGAAAATGCGGTAAAATACTTTATTTTGGTATTTTGAACATTACTCTGTTAAAATCAAGAATAAAGGCTAAATTATCTGCTTATTAATTTGTTTATGGAAGTGGTAATTCGGTTGGTGTTAATTATTGATGCTACTTGGACAGCAAAGGCGGGATTATACTTTTATGACTTGACCTGTCTTTACTTGTAAAGAATACTCGGAATAATTTTTGGCGAAATGTAGCCCCAAGTTTTGATCTGGGAACTAACCAATGCCAAGAATAAAAACGCCGGCTAAAGCCGGCGGCTACATTTAAGATTTTTATATCACCCCCTGTCTTCCAACCGGGAGCAAAAGTCAAATTATTTGCTCATTCTAATCCAGGGTCATGTCCTGGGTTTTTCTATTATTAGTTTAGTAGGGGCGCACTTCCGTGTGTACCCCTGAAACCGGGTTGACACTTAGGTCCGCCCTTAAAGGAGACGCATAAGTTTTGAAAGAAACTTCCGGGGCGTAACACCCGACCCTTCAGTAAACCCGGATCTCCCGGTAATATTGATCTGCCGGATAATTCCCTCTTCCCCGGCCTAGCCTTCCCCGTGGAGAATGAGGCCCGACCAGAAATAGGGGTGCGGCTCTTTGGCCCGCACCGCCTGGCGGGCCATCTTCAAGGCCTCCAGTTTGGACTTCCCGTCTTTTAAGGCCTGATAAAAGGTGCGGTAGAATTTCAAAGATTCCTCCACCGGGATGTTCCATAAGGCCACCGTGACGCTGCGCGCCCCGGCCTGTTGGAAGGCCCGGGCAAAGTTCAACACCCCTTCGCCCTGCATTATCCGACCCACCCCGGTCATGCACGCGGCCAGAGTGACCACCTCCGCGTCCATTTTAAAGTTCATGACCTCGCTGAAGGTCAAAAAGCCGTCGTCCCGGGATTTGGTCTCCACCTGGGTCAAGACCAGCACCGGCTCTTGCAGCCCGGCCAGATTGTCGGCCAGAAAGCCGTGGGTGCCGAAGAAAAAGTAGCGGTATTTATCCAGGGGAGCCTGGCGCAGCCGGGATTTGGTAGCCAGCATGTCCAGAAGCACCTGGGGAGGCTGCGGGGCCACCCCGAACAGTTCCGCCAGGTCCTCCACCGTCTTCCGGGTCTCCGGCAGAGGCGGAAACTCCAGCTTGCCGGCCCGGTCCCCGACGGTGGCCATGGTCAGCGCCTTCTCCGGCCCTTTATGGCGCAGTTTCCCGGCCTGTTCCTTATGTTCTTTAAAGGCTGAATATCTGGGGCTATTCTTGTCGTAGATGCAATCTCCCAGGGCAAAAAGAGGTTGCGCCGCTTGGGAGAGTCCCAGGTGACGGTTCAAAGCCAGGATAGCCGCGGACTGGCTATAGGTCACCGGCCAGAGGTCCCCCACCAGGACGCTCTTGCCCCAATCCGGCCCTTTCTCCACCGCCAGGGCCTCAAAGGGAAAAGCCCCCAAGATTCCGTCCGGCACGATGATCAGCCGGGTCCCGGGAGCCACCCCGGCCAGGGCCGGGGCCAGGAGTTCCTGGTACAAAGCCCCGGCTTCGGCCAGGGAGAACTTTTGCAAGTCTTCTCTTCGGAGCGCGCTTTGCCGGAAAGGCGCCAATAAGGCGCTGAGACGTTTTTCCAGGGCCTCCTGCCCTTGAGGCAGGCGGAAGACCTGGGTCCGGCCCCCGGGCTCCACTTTAAAGAGGTAACTCTCTTTGTCCCCCAGGGAGTACTCCAGGAGCACTTCCCCCGGCTTGAGGGGCAATTCCTGGGGTTTATAGGGCCGGGGGTAATGCAGCGCGGCGTAGCGGGGCGCCTGGCGACGTATCTCCGTGAGCAAATCTTGCTGTTCTTTTCGCAGGCTTTCCATCCTTTGCTGAAATTCGGCGACGATGCGCTTATGGCCCCACTGGGGCAGGAAGGAGGCCTCCCGCTTGGCTTCCAGTTCCTGGAAGCTTTCCTGGAGACGTTTCTCCCGGTTGGCCAGGCCCGCGGGAATCTGGGGGCTTACGGCCCGGCCCGGCGCGGCCACCATGGCTTCCAGCAGGGTCCGACCCTTGATGGATTCGGCAAAATAAAGGGCCGCGGCCGCCAGATCCGGGCCATAGCTTTGCAGGGACGGAGGCAAAGGTTTTTGCTGCAAGGCCATCTGGGCCAACAGGGCTACCAGCCCCTGGTAGGCGCGGAAATAGCCGATGAACACACCGGCTTCAAAAAAACTGGCGCGTTCCCCCGGGGTGCGGGCCCTGAGTTCCTCGATGGCGGTAACGGCTTTCAGAAAGGCCTCCACGGCCGGTTCCTGGCGTCCCATGCCTTTCAGGGCCAGGCCCTCCTGGGTATAGTACTGCGCCTGATATTGCGGCCGAACCGAAGATACCGGGGTGAGCTTGGACAAGACTTCCAGGGCCTGGGGAAAACGGCCGGTGGCCAGGTAAAGTTCCACCATACCCTGGTCCCCCATCTTGCCCTTGGCCCGGCGGAAACAGGACTCCGCCTGGCCGTAGTCCTTCTTGGCCAGGTAGATGAAGCCTAAATCTCTGAGGCTCCTGCCGGTCCGGCGGTTATCCGTCCCCAGGGCCTTTTCGTTGATCTGCACCGCCCTTTGGGCCAGGGGCAGGGCCTGGTCATACATGCCCAACTGGGCAAAAAGCACGGCCAGGCCGTCCAGCGCCAGGGCGGTGGCCGGATGCTCCGGCCCCAGGGTCTTTTCCGTGAGTTTTAAAGCCCGCTCGCACAAAGGCCGCGCCTTGGCGTGGGCGCCCATCTGGGCATAAGCGTAACCCAGGATGGCCAGGCTTTCGGCAGTGGCCTGGTGTTCCGGCCCATGAACCTTCTCTCTGATCTTCAGAGCGCGCTGGGCCAGGGGCAGACCCTGCCGGAAATAACCCAGGATTACATAAACCCGAGCCAGCCTGGCCATGGTGGCCGCGGTGGCCGGATGCTCCGGCCCCAGGGTCTTCTCCCTGATCTGCAAAGCCCGCTGGTACAGGGGCAGGGCCGGATTCCAATAACCGGCCCGATCATAAGCCCAAGCCATGCGGTGAAAAACGGCGGCAGCCTGGGGGGTCTCCGGACCCAAGGCCTTTTCCACCATCTCCTGGGCCTGGCCGGCAATCTTCAAACCCTCCCTGGGTTGGCGGTTTTTATACATTTGGATGGACTGCCGGGTCAAATCCATGGCCTTGGCCATCACTTCCTTTTGAGCCGGGGTCAGCGTTCCCTGGCCCGGGGCGGCATCTTCAGGTTCCTGGGCCGCCCAGCCCTGGCCGCCCAGGCAAAAAATGAGCCACAAACTAAGGCAGATCAAGACGCGTCTGCACATATCCATCTCCCGTCTTAGTTACTGATATCTTTGATCAATTTATTCCGGCGGCGCTGATGGACTCCGGATCATACCCTGCATTTTCTTCAGCGCGGCGTTGCCGGGCTGTTTGCGCAGCATGGTGTCGATCACCTTTTCCATCTGCGGGCATTGCTGGTAATCCGCCAGGACGCCCAGGAAATACAGTTCCGGGGTAATATCGTCCGGGGCCGCCTGCTTCCCCAGGTCCTGGTAAATTTTCTCCGCTTCTTTAAGCTCCGCCTGGGCTTGCTTATTTAAGGAAGCACGGGGCTTCGCTTTAGGCGGGCAGGCAGGCGCCATAGTCCGGATGGCCCCGGAGTAACGCAGGCTGGACTCAGGCACCGGCAAGGCGCTACCCGACATCCTTTTGGTCACTTTAGCGGGCAGCATCTTTACTTCCGGTTCGGCCTGGGGTTTGCCTTTCCCGGCGGCCCGGCATTCCCCGGCGCCGGCCTTAATGGTCACCGGGCCTTTCCAGGTCTCTTGCCGGCCGGAGGCAAAAAAGAGCACTTGCAGCAGAGCTCCCTGGGGAAGTTTAAAGAGGTCGCCTTGCCGGACCTTCATGAAGGCCTGGACCCGCCCCGGTTTCGGCTGAGCCTCTTCAGTCCCATAGGTCACCTCCCCGGCCAGCTTGGTCACCAAACCCACGTCCGCAGGGGCAGTTTGGCCCGGCACCGTGCCTAACAGGAACACCAGCGTGAATGCCGCGACGATAGCCATGAAGCCTTTAAGAGTATGATCCATGTTCTGTTTCTCCTTTATCCCCAGACCCTAAGGCCATAAAAATTATAGCAAAAAAACCTGCATTTACCGGCAAAATACTTTGGCCCGCTCCCAAGCCTTAAACCCGGTTTTTGAGGTCTCCTTAATCACCGTTCAGGCCCAATATTTCCAAGACCTCCACCGCCTCCTGGCGGCCCTTGACCTGCAGGCTTTCCCGCCTGCCGGTGACCACTCCCGGCCCGGCCGCGGTCACCGTCTCCCGGCTGGCCACGATCTGCCAGCCCAACTCCTTGGTCAAGCCCTCCAGCCGGGAGGCCAGGTTGACCGTGTCCCCGATGGAGGTAAATTCCAGGCGCTTGGGGGAGCCGATATTGCCCACCACCGCCTCCCCGGTGTGCAGGCCGACGCCGATGTTGAATTCGGGGAGGGAGCGGTCGGCAAAGCGCTGCTCCATCCAGGCGGAAAATTCCCGGGCCACCTGGGTCATCTCCAGAGCGGTGCCGAGGGCCCGCCGGGCGTGGTCGGCATGGGGCACCGGCGAGCCGAACAACGCCATCACCGCGTCCCCTATGAACTTGTCCACCGTGCCCCCCTGTCTAAGGATCGGCTCGCACACCCGGCTGAAATATTCATTGAGCATTTCCACCACTTCGTGGGCGTTCAGGGACTCGGAAATCGTGGTGAAGTTCCGGATGTCGGCAAAGAGCACCGTGACCTCCAGAGCTTCGCCCCCCAGATCGGGCTGCCCGGAGACCAGGAGTTTTTCCACCACCTCTTCGGAGACATAACGGCCAAAGATCTGCCGGAGACGGGCCCGTTCCCGTTCTTCCCCGGTAAGTCTAAACCCCAAGATCCCCAGATAGCTCAGAAGAAGCCCTAACTGCACTTCGGCCACCGGGAGGAGCAAATCAGCGCGAAACAGAGAAAAACCCAACCCCGCCCCGGCCAGGCCCAAAAGCACCCCGGCCGCCAGGCCCGGCAGGGCCGGCAAGGAGAAGAACAGGGCACCTCCCACGGCCAGCATTACCATCAGGTAGAGGACCCGGACCAAGGCGGGCACCGGGCGCGGGGCACGTCCCCGGAGGAGGGTCTCCACGATGTTGCCGTGGAGCTCAGCCCCGCTCATCATGAGGGGATTACGGGTGATAAAGCCCCGGGCGTAAGGGGTCAGGACCACGTCCTGCTGCCCGGAGATCTCCGAGGCGATGATGACAATCTTGTTTTTCAGACCCCGAATTTCCGGATCGCTCTCCGCCCCCTCCCTCAGCAGGCGGCGGAAGGAAATTCGGGGAATGGTGCCCGGCGGGCCGGCAAAACTGATGCTTTCCGGCCCGGATGGCTCAGCCGCCGGTGCTCCCGGAGCCCCCCGCTCCGCCAGGAGCTTGCCGAAGGTGACCCAGACCTCGTCCTCATCAACCGCGAGCGCCGGGATAAACCGGCGGATCACTCCGTCCGGGTCATTGTAAAAATTGACTAATCCCAGATCGTCCAGCTTGCCCGGCAGCGACCCCCAATAATCGGCCAGGGGGAGCAGAACCTGTCGTTTTCCCTGGAAATCGATCACCAGTTTCCCGGCCAGCACTACCGGGCCGGAAGCCAGTTGCTCTCGAAAAGGCAGGTCATAGGTGCGGCTCTGCTCGCTATCCGGTAATTTCAGCCGCTTGAGCCAGGATTCGGCGCTCACGGAAAACAGGAGGTCCAGGCCCACGGTTCTGGCCCCGACCTGGCGCAAGACCTTCAGGGCCTGGGCAAAATAAGGGCTCCAAAACACCAGGGGCTCCTCCTGGTGTTCCAACCAGGTCTGGTCATCCAGGGCGACGATGACCACCTGTTCAGGCTGATACCGGCGACCGGCCAGTTGATGCCAGACGTCATAGTACCAGTGCTGGGAAGCCTCCAGCCAGCCGAGCTTGGCCGCGCTTTCCACCGCGACACTGACCAAGACCACCAGCAGTGCGCCGAATAGCAACTTCTTAGTCATAGACTGGCTGTTCCTGGGGACGAAGTCGGACTCAATAGAGCAGATACTTGGCGCGCTGCCGGGAGAAGGCGGCCAGGCCGGACTGCCACTGACGTTGAATGTTTCGGGGGTCATCCCCGTTTTTGATGGCCTCCAGGACCCACCAGGCCCCCATCATGCCCAGGTTGCGATTGATCTGAAATTCCCCGGGATAAAGGCGGTACAAGGCCGCGGCCAATTCGACGCCCAGGGCCGGAGAATCCAGCGCGGCCCGGTCCACCAGGCGCAGGCGCACCCCCTCGCACCTTTGGCCGCGATAGCGGCTCTCCCGGGGCACAAAAGCCACCGGCTCAAACGCCACCCCGGGGATCTGCCGCCGGTTCAAATGGCGGGCCAGGCGGTCCCCGGAGATCCAGGGCGCGCCGATGACCTCAAAGGGCGTGGCCGTGCCCCGGCCCACGCTCACGTTGGCGGACTCGATGAGGCCCACGCCGGGGTAAAGAATGACCTGGGTCAGGGAGCGAAGGTTGGGGGAGGGATTGACCCAGGGCAGACCGGTCTCATCAAACCATACCTGCCGCCGATACCCCTCCATCCGCACCACGTGCAACCTGGCGCCGATGGGTTTTTCCCGGTTGAAGAGTTGGGCCAGTTCCCCGGGGGTCATGCCATAGCGCACCGGCAAGGGGAAATAGCCGATAAAGGACTGCAAACCGGGCTCCAGCACCGGCCCCTGCACGCTGGCCGCGGTGATGGGGTCGGGTCGGTCCAACACATAGAAGTCCAGGCCCTGGGCCGCGGCAGCCTCCATGGCATAGGCCATGGTGGTGATGTAGGTATAGAAGCGCACCCCCACGTCCTGGATGTCGTACACCAGGGCGTCCAGCCCCTTCAGCATCTGGGGCGTGGGCCGCTTCACCTTGCCGTACAGGCTGTACACCGGCAGGCCGGTGGCCGGGTCCGTGCCGGAGGCGATCTTCTGGTCCAGCTTACCGGATAGGCCGTGTTCCGGGCTGAAAATGGCCCGGACCTTGACGCCGGGGGCACGGCAAAGCAGGTTAAGGGTGGAGCGCCCGGCCCCGGTAACCCCGGAATGATTGGTAATCACCCCCAGGTTTTTCCCCTTCAGAGGGGCGAAACCGGCGGCCGCCAGGACTTCGATCCCCGGCCGCACCCGGTCCGGGCCGTCGCTCTGTCCATGGCCCACGTCCCGGTCAGCGCTGTTCAAGGCGGCCACCCCGGCGGGTTTTCCCAGGGGCAGGGCCGCGGCCACTGCCGCGGCGATCTCGGCCCGCAATTGCTTTACCTGGCCCTTGCCGTAGGGATGCAGCCGGTTGGTGAGAATAATCAGAAAGGTCTTGGAACGGGGTTCAATCCAGATGGCGGTGCCGGTATAGCCGGTATGGCCGAAGGAGCCGGCCGGGAAAGCGGCGTTAAAGACCTTGCTGTAAGGGGAGCGAATGTCCCAGCCCAGGCCCCGGCGGATGGAGCTGCCCGGCACGCCCTGGGGTTTGCTCAGGGCCGCCACCGCGCCGGGACTGAGCAGGCGTTTGTCGCCGCTCACGCCGCCGGCCAGGAGCATCTGCACAAACACGGCCAGGTCGTCGGCGGTGGAGAAGACCCCGGCATGACCGGCCACGCCTCCCATGCGGAACGCGGTGGGGTCCTGCACTTGGCCGCAGCGCAGCACCCCGTTAAACCAGTCGCAGGGCGCGGTGCGGGCCTGGCGGTTCAGGGGGGGCTTAAAAGAAGTATCCTTGAGACCCAGGGGCTTAAAGAGGTTTTTGGCGCAGTACCGGTCCAGAGGCAGGCCGGAGACCCGGTGCACCACCTCCCCCAGGACAATGAAATTGACGTCGCTGTAACGGAATTTGGTGCCCGGGGGACTGACCGGGCGATCCCCGGCAATGACCGCCAAGGCCCCCGAGTACCCCGACCAACGGGGCCGGTTCTTCACTTCGGCCCGCATTCCGGAAGTGTGGGTCAGGAGCTGCCGGAGGGTGATGCCTCCCTTGCCGCCCCCGGCGAATTGCGGCCAATATTTAGCCACGGGGTCGTCCAGGCGCAGGCGGCCTTGATCCGCCAACTGCATGATGGCCGTGGTGGTGGCCACCACCTTGGTCAGGGAGGCAATATCAAAGACGGTGTCCGGGGTCATGGGCAGGGGGAAGGGTTGGACGGCCCGCATCCCAAAGGCCTGGCGATAGACCACCTGGCCCTGATAGCCCACCAGGACCACGGCCCCGGGGAGGTGTCCCGCGGCAATCTCCCGTTTGGTCACTGTGTCAATGCGGGCCAAGCGCCGGGCGTCGATTTTGGGGGTCGGCGGCGCCGGCGGCTTCGGGGGCGGGGGCGCCGGCTCTACTGTAACCGGCGGCGGCATGACCGGCGGCGCCGGCGCGCACCCGGCCAGACATAAGAGGATGACCGTGACGATGACTGCAACCCACGCCGCGAGGAACCTGGGGGGAGGCATCTGACGCATATTTAATTGTAATTATAAAGACCTGATCTGTCGATCAATTAAACAGGCATCCGACCGGTCCCGGCATTTTTTGAGGATTTATTAAGACATCAAAAGAAATAATATTTCGAAGGCATAATGCTACCTGGCGGTTATCTGGAAGCGACTTATCGTGGCAATCTAATTATTTGGTAAACTCCCGCTAACGATCCTGTGCTTGAATAAATTTTAATTAACCTGTATAATACCACCAAATTCTTGCCTTTGACCAATGGGGGATTTGCATCTGCGGAGGGGGAGAGCCATGCTATACAGATGCATTTGGCAGGGGTGCGATAGGATTTGGGGTGAGACGGAACCGGGCGTCAGGGGGTACAGTCATGGGTTATGTTCCGTACATGCCAGGTTGGCATTTAAGAACACCTTCCGGAGACTGCAAATCAGAGAAGGCAACCCTGACTGTTATTTAAGGTGTTTCGGCAACTGCCCCAGACATTGGTGTACCTTTCATCCCATCTGTACCGTAGAAGAACCGGGGCCGGCGGAAATGGCGGAGCTTCTAGAAAGGCTGGAAGCTCGGAGTCAGTCAATTAATTTTCCTGTATAATTAAACTAAGTTACATCGCCCCTGCCGAAACGAGAAGACTTCCTTCCCAGACCTGGGCGGCCACCAGTGTGACGGAGTCAATTGCAAGCGCCTGGGGCCGGAGCCTTTCTGCCCCCAGAGGTCCTCCTTCAAGCAGTGGGGATCAGGCTGTTGTCGTGATAACCAAGCGCCGGCGCCAGCCGCCCCTACCCGCCCTCGGAAGTCTCCGAAGCAATATCTTCTTCCTCCTCGGGTTCTGAAGGCCCAGGCTGGGAAACGGCCCGGGCGCCGTCAGTCCGCACCGCCTGCAAGTAGCGCCGGGCAGACCAGCCGACGATATTGCGCTTCACGTCCCTAACTTTCCCCCAGCCTTCGGAGGTGTCCAAAAGCTCCACTTCTTCCCGGTAGTAGAGGGTGGAGATTTGGGTGGCAGACATGGTGGGACCCTCCCGGAGGGCCAGGCCGGGGACATTGACGAAATACCGGGGCGGCGCGGGTTTCGGGGCCGTCTCGGCCGGAGCCGGAGAAGAGGTTGCCGGTGTTGGTGAGACGTCGGGGTTCGGGACCGCCGGAGCGGCCGGAGCCGCTGGAACCGCAGGAGCCATAGGAGCCGCGGGGGTCTTTTCCGCCTTGGGAAGAGGCGCGGCGGCCGGAATCGGTTTGGGCGGGGCCTGTGGCGACGGAGTCGCCATCAGGTGGAGAGGTCCTTGACTCTGATTGAAGAGGAAGACCAGGACCAGGGCCAGGAAGACCAAGCCGCTGGCGAGGTAAAGGCCCAGGCCCCGGGGAGGGAGTCTCCAGACCCTGGCCGGTGCCCGGGAGGGAGTCCCGGCAATCTCCGGCAGAGTGGCGCAACTGGGGCAGAGTTCCTCCGGGGAGGCCACCCGGATGCCGCATTGGGGGCAGAAATGACGCTCTTCCTCAGGACGGGGTAGGTAGTTGAGACAGGTAGCGCAGTAGTGCTGGCCCACCCAGACGGCAGCGTTGCAATAAGGGCACTGGGGCATAAAATACCTCCGGATCAGGCCGCGGCAAGCGGGTAGAACCGCATTGCCACTACGGCTTTCCCTTACTGGTGACCGTCGGCTTCCGCCGGGCTAGCGCGCCAAACTTCATCTAGTCCTGGCGATCTCACCGGTATTTCCGGCGAACTCGCAACCGCCGCCTGCCCGGCGCGGCCTTCGGCCCCGTCAGCAATCTCCTTTCCCTTCCCTTCGACGTCGAACCCCTAAAAGTTAAGAGGTTCCTCTCCCATGGTCCAATATTCTTTTGCAATACAATAGCACAATTTTAGAAAAAAAGTATCTTGTAATAAAAATTTATCCTAGGAATCCATTAAAACCATGTCTCTGAGCCGTTTTGGGGCCTAAAGACGTGGGCCCTCACCTTCCGGTAGCGAAGGGCCTAAGTGTTAAGAAGCAGGGGGGGTAGCTGGTGTTCTCCCACCAATCATCCCTGCTTCTCTAAAAGTTAAGAACTTATCTGAAGCTTCGGATTAGATTTTGAAATAGGTTCCCAGCTTCGCTAACAGAGCCAAAGCAAAAATCATCAGCCTGCCGTCAGCCCGGGGCTGGGCCTCAAACTCCCGCACTATTATTCCCCTAATAAACCGGATGCTTGGCTCCAAAAAGCGGGGTCCAGGCGGAAGCGGTGGGCGACCGGCGGCTCTCCGGGGTTGGCCAGTTTGACATAGAGGCTGGGGGGGCCGTGGTGGGGGAGGCTGATGATCCAGCTGGCCAGGGTGCGGGTCTTTTTGCGGGTGCTGCCGCGCCGCCAGATGCTGTGGTCCGGGCCATCCTGGCGGTCTTCGCTCATGGCGATGAAGTCCTCCAGGGTCAGGGGACGGGGCCGCCGGTCCAGGAGTTCCCGGATGCGCTCCAGGCGCACCTGGCTGCCTGGCTTGACCTTACAGTTATTTTCCGCCAAACCCAGGTTCAGATAGTGGTTGGTGTGGGCCAGGACCCCTTGGGTGAAGCCGGTGACGGACCGAGCGCCGTCCAGGCCCACTTCCAGGATGACCGCCCGCCGGGGGTCGGCGATGAGGTAATAGGCGGGACCGATGAACATGAGTTGCCGCCTTAAGACCGCGTCCACATCGGCGCAGGCGGCCAGGATCTTTTCGTTCAGGTGCCGCACCATGGGCCGCCGGCGCTCCCCCTTGGGGATACAACTGGCCGCGGCGTCCACCATGACCAGGCCCTTTTCGTTCACTCCGGCCCGGAGGCCCGCCTCGTCGCCCCGCCGGGCAAAGAGGCCGAAGTAGCGGTAGCCGCCCGGTGGCCGGACCAGGCGCAGTTCCTGGCGATGGTTGGGAGGCATGTCCCGGTTTTTGGCGAGGATTACCCCCCCGCCCTCCGCCCGGCTCCCCCCGGCGGCCCACAGGGTGCAGGCCCGGGCCTCGTGATGGAGCTGCACCAGGGAAAAGCATATGAGGAGGCATACCGCCCAGATTTTAAGGAAGAAACGTTTAACTTGGCCGGACAAACTTAAGAACACTTGTGAAGTTTTCTTCTCAAGTATTGGGAATGACAGAAATATACCACTATCACCCCAGACCTCTCCCCCGCCAGCAGGGAAGATGGCGAGATGAGAGGCTCAAGAAACCTTAAAGGGGCGGGCACGGCCTTGCCCCGGACCTTAATCCGCGCGGCTGACGTGGTTGAACTTCCCTTTGGGATAGACATTGCGAGGGTTCCAAAACATCCAGCCGCTGGAGCCGAACTTCTCCGCGGCCTTAATCTGCGTCAGCATCTCCGGTTCATTAAAGAAGCGCCGGTTGAAGGCATAGTCGCGAAAGGCCTGGAGCCACGGGCGGAAGCGCAAAGGAGAGACCCCCGTCCGCTCCTGGGCCCGCTTCAGGGTCAGATAAACAATCTCATAGGGATGATTCACGGGATTGCGGTAGTTGGGAATCCCCAGATGGTAGCCGGAGGGGTAGAGCATGGGGGAGACCACGTCCACCGCGTCAACGATGGGCGCGATCTTCTGGCCGATGTCGGTGTCATTGAAGTTCCACAAGACGTACCCGAAGATATCCGCGGCCACCATGACGTTGTAGGGGGTGAGGGCCTGGTGGGCCGCCTTTAGGAAAGCGGTGATGGTCTCCGTGCGGCTGTCTTCGTTGGCCGGTTGGGAGAACCCCGTCCCCCGGTTGTCGGGGAAACGCACGTAGTCGAACTGGATCTCGTCGAAGCCCAACTCCGCGGCGATCTTGGCAATGGCAATATTATAGTCCCAGACCTCCTTTATAAAGGGGTCCACCCAACGGAGTTTTTCCCGATCCCGGAAGACCCCGCCACTCTTGTTCTTGACGGCCCACTCCGGGCGGGCCGCGGCCAGGGGGTCGTCCTTAAAAACCACGATGCGGGCGATGAGGTAAAGGTTCTGTTCTTTTAAGCCCTGGATGAATCCCTTAATATCCTTGATGAGAATGGTGTCCTGGGCGCCGATCTCTGCCGCCAAGGGCAGGTCCACCTTGAAGGGAATATACCCTCGATCCCCCTTCACGTCGATGACCAGGGCGTTCAAATCGTTCAACTTAACCGCCTCCAGGGCCGCGGCCTTCAGCTTGGTGACCGCCCCGTAAGGCGTGAGATAAAGGGCCTTCACCGTAAAGGGTTCCAGGAGAACTTCTCCATGGGGATTTCCCAGCTCCGTGATGGGCAGCTCCCGCCGGGTGTACCCCGGGGCCCTGACTTTGAGAGTCTCCCCCGTCCCCTCCAGGTGGAAGGCGCCGTCTTTGCCGGTGCGGACTGCCTGATCAGCCAGGATGACCATGGCTCCTTCGATGGGTTCCTTGGTCCGGGCGTCCAGGACTTTGCCGTCATAAGCGTGGGCCGTGGTGGCGAGAACCAGTGCCCCCAACAGAACCAGTAAACCCGAACGAAGTCTCTGCATGTAGTTCTCCTTTGGCGGGGGAAGAGTAATCTGCCGGGAGGGGCGGGGACCTGAGCACAGGCTGGAAGCCTGTGCTACTGGCCCTCCCCCCACACTCCCCTCCCAACCCGCTTAAGGGGTTTGGTTGAGCCGGGGCCGTTGGCCCCGGCCCAACCAAACTTTTACCCCCTGTAAGAGATTGGGGGAGGGGGGTCGGGGGGGGGGGGGGGGGGGCCCCCGCCCGGAGCGCCCCCCCCCCCAAACGCAGCGCAACAAAAAAAAAAAATAT
>JBFLZI010000019.1:0-34038 GCA_040756315.1 Thermodesulfobacteriota bacterium
GTAAGGGCCTGTGGCCCTTAGCCCCCTCCCCCACTTCACCAAGGAGCCCGGCATGTACGCCTTGGCGGTGAAGCGGGATTTTCCGGCCCGGCATTTTCTGGTGGGGGGTGATTGGGGCGAGGAAAATCAGCCCCATGTCCATCATTACCAGGTGGAAGTGGAGTTGCGGGGGGACCTTTTGGATGCCCACGGCTATTTGCTGGATATTGTGGATTTGGAGGCCCAATTAGATGGGTTGGTGGAGTATTATCGGGACCGGACCTTAAACGACCTGCCGGAATTTGCCGGCCTCAACCCCAGTATCGAGCATTTTGCCCGGATTGTTTGTCAGACTCTAAAAAACCGACTGAAAAAATCTAATCTGAAGACCATGCGGGTGAAGATCTGGGAGGCCGACATCGCCTGGGCGGCATATCAAGAGGAACTTTAGTGCGCCTGGGTCTGGTCCTCTACGGCAGCCTGGAGATCATCACCGGAGGCTTCCTCTACGACCGTATCCTGGTGGAGTATCTGCGCCGCCAGGGGGATGAAGTGGAAGTCATCTCCATTCCCTGGCATGGTTATGGCCGGGGCCTTCTCGTTAACTTTTCCGCCACCTGGCTCCGCCGCCTGAGCCGGGCCTCTTTTGACGTGCTCCTCCAGGATGAGTTGGCGCATCCTTCCCTTTTCCGGCTCAACCGGCGGCTCAAGCGTTTACGGCCTTATCCCCTGGTCTCCATTGTCCATTTGCTCCGCGCTACGGAAGAGCGCCCGGCTTGGCAAAACCGCCTCTACCGGGAGGTGGAGCGGCGCTACCTTGACTCCGTGGACGGCTTTGTCTTCACTACCCGGCAGGTGGGTCATTTAGTGGAAGGGCTGGTGGGGCGCGGCAGACCGGCGGTGTTGGCCTATCCCGCGGGCAACCGTTTCTCCCGTTCCCTCACGCCGGCGGAGATCGCCGCCCGTGCCCAGAGGCCCGGTCCCCTCCAGGTCCTTTTTCTGGCCAATCTGATTCCCCGAAAAGGGTTGCATGCCCTGTTAGAGGCGCTGGCGGCCCTGCCCCGGGAGAGTTGGCGCCTCACCGTAGCGGGTAACCTGGCCATGGCCCCCGCCTATGTCCAGGCTATCCGGCGCCAGATAAACCGGTTAGGTCTGGCAGAGAAAGTGACCCTTCGGGGACTCCTGGTGGGGGAGGCTTTGGCAGCCTGCCTCGCCCGGAGCCACCTTCTGGCGGTGCCTTCCTATATGGAAGGCCTGCCTCTGGCCTTTCTGGAAGGCCTGGGCTTCGGCCTGCCGGTCATTGCCGGCGCGGGGGGCGGCACCGGGGAAGTCATCACCCACGGCCAGGAGGGCTTCCTGGTGAAACCGGGAGACACCGCCGCCTTGACCCTTTACCTGAACCGATTCCTAGAAAACCGGGAACAACTGGCGGAAATGAGCCTGGCCGCCCAGGCCCGCTACGAGGCGCACCCCACCTGGGACCAAACCTGCGCCCAAGTGCGGCGGTTTTTGCAGGATGTTTTGAGGGGAGGGGATAGGGGTCTGTGACCCCTGGCCCCCTCTCCCAAAAAACCAATGGGAACCCGATGAAGCGGATTAAGGTTATTATTTACGATTGTGACGGGGTGTTGATCGATTCCCGGGAGGCCAACGCGGCTTTTTACGATCATATTCTGGCCCGTTTCGAGTTGTCTCCTTTAAGTCCGGAGCAGGGGGCGGTGGTCCAGGCCTTAACGGCCCAGGAAGCCGTTGATTATCTCTTTCAGGGCACTCCCTGGCTGGCCGCGGCCCAGGCCTATCAACGGAATATTGACAACCGCCCCTTTCTCCCCTTGATCCGTCTTCAGCCTAACATCCGGGAAGTGCTGGCGGCCTTGCGGCCCGGCTACCGCACCGCCATTGCCACCAACCGGGGCAAAAGCCTGCCCCTGGTCCTGGAGCATCTTCAGTTGTCTCCTCTCTTTGATTTGACCATCTCCAGCCTGGCCGTGCGGCGGCCCAAGCCCCACCCCGAGAGCCTGCTGCTGGTTCTGGAGCATTTCCGGGTGGGGCCGGAAGAGGCCCTCTATATCGGTGACTCGGAAGTGGACCGGCTCACCGCGGCCCGGGCCGGCCTGGCTTTCATCGCCTACCAGAACCCTGACCTGGAGGCCCTCCGCCATCTGCAGGACCACCGGGAACTCCTTTCAGTACTGGGGCTACCTGGCCCGGACAAAACCGGGGAAGTTTAGAGGTTAAGATGGCCGGTCAGGAAATTGAACGGCAATGCCAGGGGCGGGGTCCAGGCAATTTTTCCCTAATCTCTCCCGCATAAAAAAACCTAGTTCAACCGGGACTTTTCCTCACGATTGAAGGTAAAATATAACGGTGGTGGGAGATTTACCTGGCAACCATTGGCAAGCTGGAGATTTCCCGGAGTGATCCACCATAACCGGCTGGAGGAGATGGTCATGGAAAATCAGTTGACTCTGTTTATCGGGACTTTCACCACCTTGTTGGCAGTGATCAATCCTCTGGAGTCTCTGCCAATTTTCCTCAAACTCCTGGAAGGCCAGGACGACCTCACCCACAAACGGGTGGCTCGCCAATCCTGTCTCTACGCTTTGCTGCTAAATTTCTTTTTTCTGGTCTTCGGCACTTTACTGCTCAAGATTTTTTCAGTGCCCCTCAGCATGATCCGCATTGTCGGCGGCATCATTTTGGTGCGCATCGGCTTCAGCCTCTTTTTACCTTCCCCGGCGGCTGGGGTGGATCTCACCTCCCAGCCCGGCGATAACATTGCCTTCGTGCCCCTGGCCATGCCTCTCATGTTCGGTCCCGGAGTCCTGGCCACCATCCTGGGATGGAGTTCCCTGGTGCAGCATCCCATCTCCGGCTTTGTCTCCCTGATAAGCCTCTCTCTGGCCATAGTGGCGACGATGTTGGTCACTTACCTCATCCTGGCCTATGCCAAGGCCTTTCTCGGTCGGATAGGTCCTAAGGGGGTGGACGCGGCCACCCGTATCGTCGGCTTTTTCGTCTCCGCCATCGGCATGGGTTTGGTTTTTCACGGGGTGATTGAGGCCCTGCAGAATTACCAAGCCATAGTCGGGAGTTGACCGGCTGGGATAAGTCACGCGTCCCTCACCTGGCGGGAATGCCTTTGGCTCCGCCAAGAGAATAATGTGCCTCCCGTGGGGGGGATGGTCAGTGGGTCTGGGACCCTTTGCCATCTCCAGGACCACCTGGTGCTTATCCCCGTACTGCCGCCCCCTGAATCTAACAAGACACGAGAACTCTAGATATTAAGAAGATATGGCAAGATATGGGACTATTGTCGGGAGAGAGTAAATTGAAAATCCGGCGGGAGTCGATGGTACCGTTACTGATCAGAATGATGATTATATGGAACGTAACCTGCCAAAATTAATGACCTTTCCTTCCCCTGGGTTTCTGGATTTATTCAGCTACAAGACCATCTTCCCGGGGGTCAAGATCGCCCCTGCGGTTCTTATCCTCCCCGGAGAAATGCCTTTTTGATTTCGTTGTAGTCAGGGAAAATGACGCCGGTTAACTCTTCCAGGTCGATGCCGGTGACCAGGCGAGGCACGCCCGACGGCGGCAGGAAACCCTCCAGAGCGGAGGACAGCTTGTTGGAAACTTCCTCCGCCTTTCTCTGGACCGACCCCAACTCAGCGCAGACGGCCAGGTAGGCCGCTTTCGCCTTTTCCAGCTCGGCAATTCGGTTATTCCACTGGCGCTTGAGTTCCTTGGTGATGAGTTCCACGCCCTCTTTCCAAACGTCCTGGGCCGCCTGGTAAATCGGGCTGGTCCTGTCCTTGCCGGAAATGGCGCTGTCCCAGGTGTCCCATTCCTGACTCCTGGTGTCAATTTTCTTTTGCAGGGCGTCCATCTGCTCCAGCAATTTCTCCGGGTCCTGACCTGAAGCAACCTGCCTATCAAAGGAGTCTATCTGGGTGGTCATCAATTTTTTTAAGGCGCTAATCTCGTGGGTCAGAGTATCTTTCCGGGTCTGGGCCTCGGCTAGCAAGGTTTCAAAGTTGACGAATGAGTTGATTTCCATAGGTCCTTCCTTTAACGCCTCAAGAAATTAGACGCAGTTCCTCCGGCCCTCCTGGCCGGGGCCTTAAGAAGCTTCCGGGCCGGGCCGAGATCGGCTTCCAGGGTTGCCAGCCGGTGGATCAGGCTGTCGCACTCCTCCTGGGTCGGCCAGAATCGGTCTTTTTCACCTGCCGCCGATAAAATCACATTGCCACAAAGAAGGCCGGGTTGTCAAGGAAAGGCGCTGACGCAAGCAGAAGCGGGAGCCGGCCGGGTTTGAGTTGATTCACCTTGGGGGGGGAAGGACCGAAGGGCGGGAAAGCGAAGCGCATCCCGCCATCTCCAGTAGCCGAACGTCATCACCTGCCGGTCAATCAAGCTTATAAATACCGCAGGGTAAGTAACGGTGAAAGCTGGAATAACCCCAGTCTGCAAATCTCATCACATGACCATGCCTTACTGGATGGTCGTGGAGGTAATCCACATGTCGCTCATCTTCGCGCTCGTCCGGGATAACGTGCTCCCAAAAACGGGGTTGGCAAAGGCTTTGTTCTCCCTTTTTCACGTAGCGGCTCTGAAAGGTACTGAAGGCGGGATGCGCTTCGCTTTCCCGCTACGGGAGTTTACCGAATAAATATCTTGCAGATATCGGTCGCTTCAAGCTATCTGCCAGATAAGGCCAAATACCGGAAAGCTAAAAACCCCGTATATACAAAATCTGGCCCGGCTAACAAAAGGTAACTGGCAGGACCGTAGCCTATAACCAGCAACCGTCAAGCCACCCGCAGGACCTTGGCCCCCCGGATCTTCCTTTCCTTGAGTTCCAGGAGAGCCTGGTTGGCCTCCTCCAGGGCATATTCCTGAAACTCGGGTTTAATGGGTATCCGGGCGGCCAGCTCCAGGAACTCGGCCACGTCGGCCCGGGTGACGTTGGCCACGCTCTTGATCTCCTTCTCCAGCCAGAGATGCTCAGGGTAATCCAGGGTCAAAAGGGCTTCCTGGTCCGCCTTTTCCTTACGGATGGCGTTGATGACCAGCCGGCCGCCTGGTTCCAGGTTCGTAAGGCCGGCGAGGATGGGCTGCCACACCGGCGTGGTGTCAATGGCCCGATGCAACTTCTCCGGCGTCTCTTCGTCAAAGCCCCCGGCCCAAACGGCCCCCAATTCCCGGGCGAAATCCCTCTCCCCCGGGGTGCGGGAAAAGACGAAGACCCGGCTTTGGGGGTAACGGTGGCGCACCATCTTCAAGACCAGATGGGCCGAGGCCCCGAAACCGATGAGCCCGAGATTGTCCCCGTCCCTAATGCCGGTGAGCCTTAAAGAGCGGTAGCCGATGGCCCCGGCGCACAGGAGGGGGGCGGCTTCGGCGTCGGCAAAGACCTCAGGGATGGGGTAAGCAAATCTTTCCGAAACCAGGGTATATTCCCCGTAGCCGCCGTGGGCGTCCCTGCCGGTGGCCTGAAATTCCCGGCACAGGTTCTCCTCCCCCCGGCGGCAGAAGGGGCACCGGCCGCAGGCCCAATAAATCCAGGCGACGCCTACCCGGTCCCCGGGCCGGAACCTGGTGGCTGCCGGGCCCCCCGCCTCCACCCGGCCGACGATCTGGTGGCCTAAAATAATGGGGAAGCGGGGCGGCGGGGTCCTCCCCTCGATTTCGTCCAACTCCGTGTGGCACACCCCACAGGCGGAAACCTTGACCAGGATTTCCTCCTCCCGGGGAACCGGGGGCGGCAGCTCCATCAACTCAAGGGGGGTGCGGTTCTTCCCCAGATCGGTTATCTGCGGCAATACCATGGCTTTCATGGGTTGTCCTTCCTTTCTTCCCCATCACTCCCGCCCCGGAAATGAGGCAGACTTTTTCTCTTCACTCCGGTAATTCTCTAGACTATATTGATTTCCACCAGTTCCTGCACCCGGCCATGACCCTGAGGCCCTTCGGAGGATGGCGCAGGATTTTAGATCTCCTGGAAGTTGGGGGCCTTAACTCCGACCAGGATGACAGAAAAAACTTTTTTGAACCAGACTCTAAATTAGCGGTTGGCCTTAACCATGATAACTCCAGAGGAATTCCGCACCGGCCAGTTCAGCCTGCCGTCCACCGAGGCCGACGATCTGGCTCCCTGCTGTTTTACCTGCGTTTATCTCTCTTATAAAGAATTTTCCGCCAATGCCGGGGATGGTCTTTTTTATTATTATTGCAGTTATTACCTGCCCGAGCGCCTCAACCAAACTGAGGCGGTATGTCTTCAAGACCCGGGCGCCGCCCCCTGAGCCCCGGGCCGGGGTTGATCGCCTCACCCTCCGCCGGGCCGGGCTGGTCGCCGTTTCTGTTTTAATTTAAGATATCTAAAAGTGCGACTGATGGGATCAGAGGCTGGTGGGGCAGTAATCCGGCTACCCCTGACCCCTCAACCTGGGATTGGCGGCGGGGCTTTAAGAAATTGACCCGGCAATGCTAAGTTCGAAGGATTATCCCGAAAAAGTGAAAGCCATGCCGGAAAGGGCATGGCTTTATATTTTTACGCAGCCTGGTGGGACTGCCACCTCCACATCCGTCCCCTTCTAGACGCATTGCTTCAGGGGGGCCGGTAGCAGATTTTCCGGTCCTCAGGCTGCCTGATTTTTTAATAAGCATTCTTTTTTGGGCGATCAAGGGGAGGGTAAAATTTTACTCAACGGAGAAGGGAGCCGGTCAGGGAGGCGACCGCTCCTGGGGATTCCGACACTTCTACCAATTTGCTCTCCAAATAGGTATGGAAATGAGGAGGCGAACCTGGTGTTCGCCCCTAGCTTAAGGCGAATACAGGGTTCGCTGCGATAAAAACTTAAGGTTTGACGGCGAATTAGTCAAAGGGGGAAAAAATGGCAAAGCACTCCCCCCCCCGGCGGCACTGGGGGAAACGGGTCGGGGGTAGAGCGGACCACGGCCGGCTATAAAGGGAGCTTGGGAAATCTGATCAGGTTGCCGAAAACCAATAGAAATCTTGCAAAACAACCGGGACAAAAATAGCGTTTACTGCCGGGAATCAGATACATCCAGTTCCTGCGCCGTATCCTTTCTAAAACCGCGGCCCCACATTGGGGGCAATTTCTATTCATAGTCTTAATCCGTCAAGACTATAAATTTGCTTTTAGGAAGATTAAAAAAGCCGAGTTACCTTTCCCAGGCAACCCGGCTGTCACATTATCCGCTGGCGAATGCCCCCTCCTGGCGCTAGAGGGCTTTTGAGTCTTCATATTATTTAAAAAATAGAAAAATTGTCAAGTTATTTCTTCTTGTTAAAAGCAGAATGCTACCTGCCCCCGCAGGTCATGGTGGCATTGGCAGAACTCCCTGGCAGGAAAAAGCCTTTTTTTCAAACCGGTTATATCTATTCTCATCCATAAAGAGACCCCGCAAAAAGGAGAATCATCGGTTCTTATACCAAATTTAGACCTGCGAAAGTCTCAGGGAGGCTAGCCGCCCCCGGCTGTCCACCCTGAATTTAATCACAGGCGGGGGCGCCGGCGCGCCATTTTGATTCAAGAGAACGGCGATGGAGACTTTTGCGGAGGTCTCAATTTGCACTCAAACAGGTATTAAAAGGAAGGGGGCGGACCTGGTGTCGCCCATCAATTTTGGGCACCAGGTCCGCCCGGGGGTGGGGGAGCCGGCGGAGGTGCAGGAATTCCTGATTCCTGCCTTTCTGTTTCTGCCTCCGCCCTTGCTCGGGTGATAAACTACGGGATTAAGAGGAGCCTCGGGGGCGGCTCATCGTTATTGCCAAATCGTTTCTTATCCGGTTCGGGTCAGGCTTTCTGGGCCAACAGCCGCACTACTCCTCTTAAGTTAAATTATTTCTTTCAAAGGGCTCTTATGATGTCCCATTGGCGCCCGGCAACCCTGGTTCTCCTCTTGGAGGTGTTTGATTTCTGCCTCCGCCTCCTGCAATCTCAGGGTGAGAACCGCCATTTCGGCGCACAAATCCCTCACCATGTCAAAGGTAGCCTGCATCAGTTGGTAGGATAGACTCTGCAGCCGCACCAGGTTTCCCACTTCCTGGTTGATGTCGTCCTGAACACACCGGTTCTCTTCCTGCTTGGCCGTGGCCAAGGCCTCCCTGATATCGTCGGTGCTCCAGCCTTGCCGGTAGAGTTTGGCTATCAGGACGATGACTTCGGGTGTCGCCGGGGGATATTTAACGATATCGCCGAAATTTCGTCCGGACAAGTAGTCGCCGAAGGTTTTGACCAACCGCCGGGTCTCGGATTCATTGAAGTTGGTCTGGTGAATCACCTCAGATAAGGTCAGCCATCTTTCTTGTTCCATTGACGTATTCTCCGATTTTCCGGGAAGACCCCGGTTCGTTATCCCAGCCTGGAGGGTTAGCACTTCCGCGACGTCCTCCCTAAGGGTGGCCGGTCTTTGACCGTCTTTCCCCGGTGGCCGCGTAAGTGCTTCCCTTCCCGGCTGTCTGCCACGGCCTTGGCCAGGGTCAGAACATCTCCCTGAGAGCGGACATTTGGTCCCCGGCCAGGACCCGGTCGATGTCCAGGAGAATCTTGACGCCGCTCTCCAATTTGGCCATTCCCTGGACAAAGTCTATTTGCTCTTGGATACCCAGTTTGGGGGTCTCTTCAATCTCCTCCCTTTTGATGTTAGCCACTTCGGAGACCGCGTCCACCACCAGGCCCATGATCAAGGACTGGGAATCCTTTTCTATCTCCACCACGATAATGCAGGTGCGGTCCGTATATTCCGTGCTTTCCAGGCCGAATTTGAGCCTAAGATCGGTCACCGGAATCACCTTGCCCCGGAGATTGATGACCCCTTTGATAAAGGGCGGAGTTTGGGGCAACTCATTGATGGGCATCATGCCGATGATTTCCTTGATCTTGAGGATGCCGATGCCGTATTCTTCCTGCCCCAGCCCAAAGGTGAGATATTTCCCGGCCAGGGCTGCCGCGGCCTGATTCTCCTTGGTTTTGGTTGCCTTATATTCTTCCATGGCTTTCTCTCTTTCTCTTTTAGGGCCTGCCCCGGCTGGAGTTGGGAGAGATTGGCCAGCCGGGCCAACCCGGCGCCAACCCCTCCCAGCCAGAGGAGGCAGCCGTATTAATCTCAGTTGATCCGGTTAGAAGTCCTTGAAATCGCCTTCATCCAGGGGAATGACCTGTTCCGGCGTGGCATTCCGGGGTTTCTCCCCTTTCCGCTTAGGCTTGGCCGGAGGCGGCAGCATCCTGGCGTCTTGATATTTGGCCGCGGCCAGGTGATCCCCCTGGTGGGCCAGGGAAAGCTGCGCGCTGCCCTGATGGTTGGCGCTACCGCCCACCATGGCCACCAACTCCCCGACAATGCTGTTCATCTGTTCGGACTGGGCGGAGAGTTCCTCGGAGGCGCTGGCGCTTTCTTCGGCGTTAGCGGCGTTCTGCTGCACCACCTTATCCATTTCACCCACGGCCCGGTTGATCTGATCCACCCCTTGAGCCTGTTCGTCCGAGGCCGCGGCAATCTCGCCCACCAATTCCTTGGCCTTGACGGTGCTGCTGGCTACCTGGGAAAAGGCTTCCGCGGTTTTATTGACCAGGGCTGAGCCGTCTTTGACCTTGATGACGGTGGTTTCAATCAGATTGGCGGTATTTTTGGCTGCGTCCGCGGCCCGCATGGCCAGATTCCTCACCTCATCAGCCACCACCGCGAAACCGGCTCCCGCTTCCCCGGCCCGGGCCGCTTCCACCGCGGCGTTCAAGGCCAGGAGATTGGTTTGAAAGGCGATTTCGTCAATGGTCTTGATGATCTTGGCCGTCTCGTCGCTGGCCGCGGAGATCTCTTTCATGGACCCGGTTAGATCGGTCATGGAGTGGTTGGCTTGGTCCACCACCCGGCCGGTCTCATTGATGAGCAAATTCGCTTGATTGGCGTTTTCGGCGTTCTGCCGGGTCATGGAGGCCATCTCCTCCAGGGAGGAGGACGTCTCTTCCAGGGCGGCGGCCTGCTCCGAAGCGCCCTGGGCCAATTGCTGGCTGGCCCCGGACACCTGAGAGGCAGCCGAGCTTATCTGCTGGGAGCCATCGTTCAGTCCGGCGATGATGCGGTTGATGGGCCGGGTAATGGACATGGTGAGGATGATCCCCAAGGTCAGGGCCACCACTGCGCCCAAGATCATGCCGGCCAGGGAGATGGTTTTGATGCGGTCCGCCTGGGTGGCTGCGGTCTTCTCCTCCTGGCCCAGGTAGTTTTTGACATTTGCCCGGATTTCCTCAAGGACCTTCTGCACGTTGGCTAATTGGGTCCCCGTCACATTTTGGTAATAGGCCAGGGCCTCGCCCCGGTGCTCCTTGCCTTTTTGCAGGAGCTTTTCCAACTCCACCGCGGAACTATGGAGCTTGGTGTGAGGTTCTTCCACTTGCTTCAGCAAAGGGGCGATTCCCGGGATTTTGGTTTCCGCGGCTTTGCGTTGATCGCTGTAATACCATTTCCCAAAGGCGCACTTATGGGGGTCCTTTTCCACTGCCAGAGTCGTCAGGTTTTCATTGCGCTGGAATTGGCCCACCTTTCTGGCCCAGGCGAGATGATCGATCTCCCGCTGCAACATCTCCGCGTTGACATCACTCACCCCTTTAACTTCCTGGGCGACTTTCTGGGAATTGGAGATCCCCATCCAGCCCACCAGCCCCACAGCCAGGGTAATGACGGCCACGATGATAAAAC
Source organism: Thermodesulfobacteriota bacterium (assembly GCA_040756315.1). GTDB lineage: Bacteria > Desulfobacterota > Desulfobaccia > Desulfobaccales > 0-14-0-80-60-11 > JBFLZI01. The sequence goes on from JBFLZI010000019.1 coordinate 10,711, forward strand.
CGCCCACCAACTTCACGCTTAACTTCAGGTTCTTCATTTTGCCATCTCCTCGCTTGTTTAGGTTTATATGTCATAACCTGGCTGATCTTCTTTACCGTTGCCTTTACCCATGGGGTTAATGGCGCTGTCGGTTCCATGGTCAAACCCCGGTGGCGATGCAGCAGGATTATGCCTTTGATGATTTTATGACGGTTTTTCCCGACAAAATTGCGGCAAGTTGATATCCACTTCAGTGCCTTTACCTTTTTCACTCCTGATATTAATGGCCGCCCCAATTTCCTGGGCCAGGCGATGGGCGATGTACAATCCCATGCCGTTGCCCCGGGGTTTGGTGGTAAAACCCCTGGACACCGCCTTTTCCAGGACTTCCGGTTCCATACCTGGGCCGTTATCAATAACTTTAATCTGGAGAATAGAACCGATCTCTTTAATGTAGATATCCAGTGTCTTCTCTTCTTTATTCCCCTCTTTGTTACTTTCATTCAATGCTTGAATTGCATTAAGTAAGATATTGTCAAGAATGTCAGTTAAATAATTCTTGTCGGTATTGATAGTGAATCGTCTATCGAAATGTCTGTTGATATTTATCCCATATTTCTTTATCAGATCATTATAACTGAAAATACAGCTTAGAATTAGGGCAACAACATCAAACCTCTCCGGTTCTGCTTTCAATGTCTTATTGATATTGACCAGATTCTTATTCAAACTTATCACCTGCTCCAGGCCATAAATGATATAGTCAAACCTCGTCTTGAGGAGATTGCTCTCCCGGGCTTCCAGGCACCCGATCTCGGCGTTGCCTAATACTCCCTGGAGAAGGTTATTCATGCGATGGGAGACCTTGCCCATCAAAAATTCCAGCTTCTTCTGCTGTTTTCCCTTCATCTCCCCCAGCATCTTCCCATCCACCAGGACGGCGGCAATCTCTTTCTCCTGCTTGTCAATCAGGCCGGTGATGGATTGCTCCACCGTGGCGGCGTTGAACGGTTTCATGATAAAATCGTGGACTCCCATCTTTATGGCTTCCACGGCCACTTCCAGATTGCCAAAGGCAGTGATGAGAATCTTTAAGGCCCGGCAATTCTGGCGGTGCAACTCCTGGAAAAAGTCCAAACCGCTCATGCCGGGCAGCCGGTAGTCGCAGACGATGACATCGTAGGCTTCGTCTTTCAGGTGGTCCAGAGCCTGTTCCCCGGTTTCCAGGGCCATAAAGGAACCGACCTTTTTCCGGAAATAATAGGAGAGGGAGTGGCGGATGCTCTGGTCATCATCCACCAACAAGATCTTCCGGCTCTTTAAGGTCTCTTTGGCGGTCATCGGCTCCATCCCCGTCGGGAATCTGTAGCTGACTCTCCAGGAATGCCAGTCCTGTGCCAAAACCCGCTAAACTAATTACCCTAAGATATCAGCCAGTTAATCGTATCGGTTGGGGGAGGCGTCACCTTTTCTCCCGCAGAGTTGGCCAAATGGCCAAAGGTAAATTGGCCAAATGGCCAACTGAAGTCGGAATTTTAGCCCTGCCCGACGGAGCTTGGCGGTCAAGTGGCTGGGAAGGCAGTAAACCGGGGGATTGGGGACTTAAAAGACCCGGAAGAAGACCTAGAAGCTATTGCAAAACCTCTGCGTCACCCGAAATGTCATTCTGAGCGAAGCGAAGAATCTCGTTTTTTCAAGAACTTGAGATCCTTCATTTCGTTCAGGATGACCGGAAAAATAGGTTTTGCCATAGCTTCTAGACAAAATGGCGAAAAGAGGAATGCTGGTAGGCGAGGAGGGCCACCCACCGGGAGTCTGTCTAAAAAAGATTTTCTCTTAGAGGTCTGGGGAAGAAGGGGGTATCAGGCTTAGCCATCCAGTTCTTCCAGGTTCTTCCGCTTATAACGGAAGGCATAGTAGCTCATGCCCAGGAGGTCCGCGGCCAGGCGGCTGTTACCCTGGGCCTTTTTCAGAGCCTCTTTGATGAAATGCTTCTCCAGGGCGGCCAGGTCCAGCCCCTCGTCGGGCAGTCGGGGAAAGACAGCCGTGGCGGCGGAGAGAGGGAGGGCCTGCGGCTCCATTCTCTTCAGGTTCTGGTCGGTGAGCTGCAACTGGGGGCCGTTCTCCATGAGCACGCCCCTTTCGATAATATTCCGCAACTCCCGGATGTTGCCTTTCCAGGGGTAATCTTTCAGCAGCCTCTCCGCGGCCGGGGCGATGCCGGTAAAATTCTTCTGATATTTGCCGCCCAACTCCACCAGGAAATATTTGGCAATGGGGATAATGTCTTCAGGCCGCTCGTTTAAGGAGGGCACCCAGATTTTGATAACCGCCAGTCGATAGTAGAGGTCCTCCCGAAAGAGACCCTGCTCGATCATGCCGGTTAAATCTTTGTTGGTGGCTGAAACCACCCGGGTGCGCACCTGGAGTTTCTTGGTCACCCCCAGGCGGTAGAACTCCCCGTGCTCCAGAAAACGCAGCAGCTTGGCCTGGGCCTCCAGGCTCAGGTCCCCCACCTCGTCCAAAAACAGGGTGCCGCCCCCGGCCTGCTCCACTAGGCCTCTCTTGCCGTTGGCCGCGGCGCCGCTAAAGGCCCCCTTCTCATAGCCGAACAATTCGCTCTCCAGCAGTTCCTTGGGGATGGCGGCGCAGTTCAAGGTGACAAATGGGCCTTGAAAATTCGGACTCTTATAATGAATGGCGCTGGCGATCAATTCTTTGCCGGTGCCGGACTCCCCTAAAATGATCACCGGGGTGTCGGGACTTTGGGCCACCCGGTCCACCACCTTCATGACGTCCTGGATGGCGTCGCTCTCCCCGATGAAACACGGCATATTCTCCCTTAGATACCTTTCCTGGAGGGCTTGAATCTCCTTGCGCATCTTGATGGTTTCCAGGGCGTTCTTAATACTGACCCGCAATAAATCCAATTGAATGGGTTTGACGATGTAATCATGGGCCCCCATTTTCATGGCCTTAATGACCATGTCCAGGTCCTCATAGGCGGTAATAATAATTACCAGGATCTCCTGGGGGATTTCCTTGATCCGCCTCAAGGCCTCGATGCCGCTTATGCCGGGGAGGCCGATATCCAGCAGGATCAGATCGGGGATGCCTTCCTTGAAGGCCTCCAGGGCCTCTTCCGCGGCGGCAAAGGCCTTTACCCGGTAATTCTTCTTCAGGACAAAGGAGACTCCCTGCCTGATACTCTCTTCATCATCAATAATAAAAATGGAGAAGTGGTTCATCCGGTCAGACCTCGTTTCTCTTTAGGAATGCGGATAATAAATTGGCTGCCGCCCAAATCTGAAGGGGATACTTCGATGTTCCCCCCATGGTCGGCAACAATTCTTTGACAAAGGCTTAAGCCGATGCCGGAGCCGTCACTCTTGGTAGTAAAATACGGGTCAAAAATTTTATCCCGGATGGCCGGCGGGATGCCCGGACCGGAATCATCAATGGTTATCAGGACTTCGCCTTTAGACTCCTGGGTGGCAATCAGTATCCGACCCGGCTCGCCGATACCCTTCAAAGCCTCCGCCGCGTTGGTGATCATGTTGATGATGGCCTGTTCCAGCAAGTGGAGGTCGGCATAAACCGGGGGCAGGTCTTGGGCCAGGCTGCTGTCGATTTTTATATTATCTTTTCGTAACCTGGCCGCGGTAAGTTTAATGGCATCGTCCACCGCCAGGTTGATGTCGGTGGGAGCCAGTTTCAATTCCGCCGGCCGGGAAAAGTCCAGCACCCTTTTGATGACTCCTTCAATCTTATTAGAGGTGGCCTGGGCCGCTTCGATGAGTTCCATGACGTCGGCGACGCTTTCCGGGTCCTGAAAATTTTCTTTGATGCTTTCCAGAAAGACGTTGATCCCGGAGAGGGGATTCCTGATTTCATGGGCAATGCCCGCGGCCACCTGACCCAGGGAAGCCATTTTTTCCCGCACCAGCATCAGGAATTCCAACTCTTTGGTGCGGGTGATGTCCACCATGCTGATGAGCATGTTTTCCTGGCCCTGGTATTCGATGGCGCCGCCCCGGCAGTTAACCCAGACTAATTTTTTCTCCTGGGGCGCACCAGGGGCATCCTGAAGCCTCAGGGTGACATCGGCTTGAGGCGTTTTGGCCAAGATCCCCTGGCAAAATTGTTGGGCCGTGGCGGCGTCATCCGGGTGCACCGAATGGAGAAAGTCATGACAGTCTTTGATACGAAGCTCGCCGAAGAGTCTCTCCTGTTCCGGGTTTTGATAGATGATCTCCCCGTCTTGCACAATCATGATGCCCATAGGCACGTTTTCCACCAGCCCCCGGAAGCGCCGTTCGCTCTCCTGAAGGGCGGCTTCCATCCTTTTCCGTTCCGTGATGTCGTCATAGACTCCCAGGACGCCCATGACGCCGCCGTCCGCGCTGAGGAGAGGGATCTTGGTGCCGTCCACCCAAATCCGGCGGCCGTCGGCCAACAGTTTGGTTTGGACCTGGTGGTATTTGGCCTGCCGGGACTGCATCACTTCTCGGTCCTCAGCTAAGTAAGTTTCGGTTTCCTCCGGGCCCCAGGGCAGATCATATTCGGTCTTGCCCACCACCTCCTCCGGCGTCTCCAGGCCCGCGGCCCGGGCGTAATTCTGGTTACAGCCCAGATAGACCGAGTTCAGGTCCTTCCAGAAGATGGCCTGGGGCACGGCGTTGATTACCAGGGAAAGCATGCTTTCCCGCTCTCGGATGACCTCCTCGGCTTGCTGCTTTTCGGTGATGTCCCGGGCCACTTCCACCACCCCGGTCACCTGTCCCGTGGCTTCGTCCCGGAGGGGAAAGGTGGACAGACTGAGAAATCTCAGGCCTTCCCGATCCGCCAGATGCCGGGTGATAATACTTTGGGCCGGTTCCCCGGTCTTCAGGGTTTGCAGGGTGGGGCAGGCATCGCAAGGCTGGTCGGTGCCGTGAAAGACCTCATAACATTTCTTTCCCGTCAGGGGCAGGTTCGGGGCAAAGGCCCGCTCTTTGGCCGGGTTGACCCGGACGATTTTTAAATCCTTGTCTAAAATGGCGATGGTATCCTGGATACTGGCGAAGATGCTGGCCAGGAAGCTCTCACTGTCTTTAAGAGCCTGCTCGGCTTGCAGCCGTTCGGTAATGTCAGTGTCGGCGCCCCGGTAGCCCATGAGGTTGCCCTGGTCATCCAGGATGGGCATACCGCTGGTCAACAACCAGACAATCCGGCCATCTTTGTGGAGGTTCCGGTTGATGAATTCCCGGAAAGGCAGTTTGGCCGCGAAGACCTCCTGGGCCGCCTTTGTCAGTTCCTCCCGGTCATCCGGATGAAAGAGGTCAGAAAAATGGCGGTTTATAATCTCTTCCGGTTTATATCCCAACAATTTTTCCACTGCGGAACTGGAATAAAGGTATCTTCCATCTGCGTCCACTTCCCAGATCCATTCCATGGCATGATCGGCAATATCTCTGAATCTTGTCTCACTCTCCTTCAGGGCTTCCTCCGCCCGTTTCCGCTGGGTGATGTCCATGGCCACTCCTTGCAGGAAACGGGCTTGGCCGCCACGATCTCGCACTAGCCAGGCATGGTCGTGGAACCAGAGGAGTTGGCCTTCTTTGGTGAAAATGCGGTATTCGGCGATAAAGGGCTCACCTTGGTTCAGACTCCGATCCAGCTCTGTTAATACCCGGTCCCGGTCTTCAGGATGGAGCTGATTTTGCCAAGTCCCGGGAAACTCCAGAAACTCTGCCGGTGTAAACCCCATAATGGCCTCCGCCTGGGGGCTGATGTAGAGGGGCGAGAGCTCCTCGTCCAGACTGGCGATATAAGTGATGGCCGGGATTTGTTCCACCAGCGTCCGGTATTTGGCTTCCGACTGTCGGAGGCCCTCCTCCGCCCGCTTGCGGTCGGTGATGTCGAAAAAGACCCCGCTGATATGGTCAATCTTGCCCTGGGAATCCAGGAAGATCTGCCCCCGCCCTTGCACCCAGGCGATTTCGCCGTACTTTTTCCGGATGCGGTATTCCCGCACATAGGACCCACTGGCCCTCAGGGACTTGAGCAAGACGCCTTGCATTTCCTCCCGGTCCTCGGGGTGGACCAGGTCTAGCCATTTTACCCGGCGGGAATTGAAGTCATCTTTGGGATAACCGGTCAATAGCTCGATTTTCTCGTCAAAGAACTCCACACTCCAGTCGGCATAGCCCCGGAAGATTACGGCCGGAATCTGATTGACCAGCAAGCGGTACTTCTCTTCACTCTCCCGCAAGGCTTCTTTCGCCAGCTTCCGCTGGGTGACGTCGTGGGTCACCACCGCGGCATAAGCCACGGTGCCGTCTTCATTAAAGTAAGGATTGTAAGAAACATTAAAACAACCCCGGCCCCGCTTGCCAAAGTCAAACCATCCTTCATATTCCACCGCCTGGCCGGTAAAACATTGGTCCAGATAGTCTTTAATAATCTGGTCAAAGGTATTTTGCCCCCAAATACTGGCCACGCTGGTTCCCACCACTTCTTCCCGGGTCTTGCCATGCGCCTGGCAGAAGGCGGCGTTGGCGGCTCCATAAAGGTAGTTGCGGTCAATCAGGGTCATGAAGTCTTTAGAGGTATTGGCGATGAACTGATACTTCAACAGAGCTTCTTCCGCCAGTTTGCGCTGGGTGACGTCAAAGATCACCCCGCTGATATGGTCAATCCGGTGGGCGGCGTCCCGGAAGATCTGGCCCTGGACCTGTACCCAGGCGATCTCCCCGGACTTTTTCCGGATGCGGTATTCCCGCTCATAAGTGCCGGTGGTCTTCAGGGCCTTGAGAAAAATCTTTTTGGCGGCCGGTAGGTCCTCCGCCAGGATCAGGTCGGACCACTTCCGGCGCCGGGTGTCAAAGTCTTCTTTGGGATAACCGGTAAGGCTCTCGATCTTCCGGTCAAAAACGTCGATGCTCCAATCGGCGTATCCCCGGAAGACCACCGCGGGAATCTGGTTGACCAACAACCGGTATTTCTTTTCGCTCTCCCGTAAGGCCTCCTCCGCCTGCCTGCTGGCCGAGATGTCATGTACTACTTCGATGAAGCCTTCTAGAGCGCCATCGGGACGATAGATGGGAAAGGCGTTAATCCGAACAGATAAAGAACTACCATCATCTAGAACACCTTGGGTTTCGCCTTCTTGGGGCATTCCGGTGGTCATGGCCTTGGTCCCCGGGCAATGGGGGCAGACCGCCTGGCGTTTTTCGAATTCCCGGAAACATTCCCGACCGACAAATTCTTCCGCAGGTTTATTAAAAAGCCTGCCCTGGGCGGCATTGGTCATGATTATCCGGTAATTAGTATCTATGAGGGTGATGCCCAGGTCGATGTTTTCCACCAGCGAGCGATATCTCTCTTCACTCTCCCGTAAGGCCTCCTCCGCCCGCCGGCGGGCGGTGATGTTAGTGGCGATATGGATGACCTTCTCCAGGTTTCCCCGGGCATCGAACACCGGGGTGCAGGAGACCAGATAGAAGCCCCCCAGGGCCTCCACCTCCATTTCCATGGTTTCCATTTGGCCCGAACTCAACAACCTCTCCATGGGACAACCCGGGGCGGAGTGATCGCTTCGTAAGTGGAGGACCTCGTAACATTTCCGGCCCAAGAGCTCTTCCGTCGGGCACCCTACCGCGGCCAGGGCGGCCCGGTTGGCGGCGATGATGTTTTGTTCCGGATCCAACAGGAAAGTGGGATTGCCGATGGCTTGAAAGATCTCTTCCCAATCCTTCCGGGCTTCCCGCAGGGCTTCCTCGGCCTGCTGGCGCTCCGTAAAGTCCCGGGCGTATTCAATCACCCCGGTGACCTCCCCGGTCACCTGGTCCTTCAGGGGAAAAGCAAAGATCTCCACCCAGACGTCGGTTTCCCCGATTTTGGTTAGCTTTAACTGATGCCCGGTCTGCCCCGTCTCCATGGCCTGGAGGCAGGGGCAACCGCCGCACGGTTGGTCGGCGCCATGAAAGGCGGCATAACACTTCCGTCCTTCCAGGGGCAGGGAGTGGGGGAACCGTTGTTCTATGGAGGGATTTGCCTTGAGGATAGTGAAGTCCCGGTCCAGGACGGTAAGACCGTCCTGGATGTTGGCAAAGACGCTGGCTAAAAAGAGTTCCCTCTCCTTAAGGGCCTCCTGGGTCTGGTGTAAATCGGCCAGGTGGGTCCGGACCGCGGCCAGCATCAGTTCCATGGCCTGGGACAACGTTTCAATTTCGTTACCCCAGCGGCTCACGGCGACGTCTTCCCGGGAAAATTCTTTAATCACCCCCAGGGCGCGCTGCTGCAGTCGGCGCAACGGCCTGACCAGGGTAAAAGTCAGGCCGGAACCGATGCCCAAAATCACTATCAGCACTCCGAGAAAGCTCAGGAAGAGATGCCCTTTTTTTCGCTGCAAGAGATTAAAGATCGGCGTGGTGTCGGTATGGATGGCCAGACAGAGGGTTTCATCGACAATCTTGATGGGGATATAAAAGGAACTGTAATTGGTGTCCGCATCGGCAAAAAATAAGGCCTTTCTTTTCATAATGCTCTGGGTTGCCCGGGAAAGGTCCACCGGTCGTGGTTTTTCCCCGGGCCAGGAACTGGCCAGAATCTGGTAGGCGCTGCTGAAGGAAATCTGGGTGTGGGTGGCCGCGGCAATCTTCCGGGCAAAGGCGTCATTCAGGGGAATGCCCAGGATGAGGACGCCATCTAGCTTGGACCCCTGGGCCAGGGGAGTCAGCTTCAGGATGGTCCAGCCCAGGGGGGTTAAACCGGTGGACAAGATCTCCTTACCCGCCAAAGCCTCTTCCAGGCCCCAGACCCAGGAGACGTCATCCCCGGCGAATCGGCCGGCGGCCTGGTGGACAATCTTACCCCGCAAGTCGGTCACCATGAACAAATCCACTTGCATCTCGGACAGATTGGCAGACAAACTGTCCATAGTCTTCTGTAGCAGTCCTGCTTTGCCCTGCCACTGATATTGCTTGAGGCCGTTCAATATGTCAGGGTCTTGTTTTAATATCTGGGCTAGCGTGGAGATATTTATAATACTGTTTTTAATATCAGCATCCACCCAATGATAGATATCGTGAGCATTGTTGGCTTCTCTCTCTTCCAAACTCTCCCGCAGGGTGTCCAGGTTTAAATAATACCCGAACAGTAGAGTACTACACCCTACTATGATCATAATAGATAGGATTAGATACAAGAGACTGTATTTAAATCGCATAGATTATTCCTTCTCAACCGGTATGGCGCCATATTGTTTTATGACCTGTTGGCCGTTCTTAGAAAAAAGAAAATCCAGGAAACCTTTGGCTAAGTCATTCAAGCGTTTCTCTTTGAACACTAGGGCGTATTCTTCCAGCATCTTGTATTGGCCGGATCGGGCGTTTTCCGGGGTGGGGGGAATGCCGTCCAGGGTCAGAGGATGAACCGGGGTCTTGGCTCCTTTCAGAGAACTGAAGGTGAGCCAGCCGATGGCAAGGCTATATTTTTGCAACATAGCCAACATGTCCGGGTCGGTATAGAGGACCTTGCCGGCGGGGGTGAAGGTGATCTGCCGGAAAGGTTCCAGATGTTTCCGGATAACCTGCAGGCTGGAATCGTCGGGTTGCCTAAGGAGCACGCGAATGGGAGCGGGCGGCCCTCCCAACTCCTGCCAAGTGGTGATCTTGCCGGTATGCACGTCCACCAGTTGGGGAGTGGTGATGCTCCGGACCGGCACCTTGGCCCCCACCGCGAAGATGACCATGTCCCGGGCAAACGGCAGATACGTGAGCCCCTGGTCCTTTTCCTCCTTTTTCAGGGGCCGGGCCACGCGCACCAGCACCGCCTGGTCGCTGGTTATCAGGCGCATGCCCCCCACGGTGCCGATACTGGGAGGCACCATCACCTGATGGCCGGGGTGCCCTCGGTTGAAAGCCTCGGCTACCTCCCGGAGCAGCACTTCGCAGGCGCCGGTGCCGGGGACTTCCAGAACCTCGGCCCGGAGCGGGGCTGGGCCCAAAAACAGAGAAAAGGCCAGGAACAGGCCGGCCGCTAGCGGAACAACTTTCTTAATCAGGGGGCACGGTTGCATTTGCCGTCCTCCGGAGTAAAAATCGGTGGCGATTATTTATCGCGGCTGAGCCTCTCCCCCGGCGGATGCGGTCTCCCTGAATCCCCCGGGGGCACCTGAAGGCGCACCGGTATTGTCCCATTAAATATATTTCGGCATCTCCCGGAATAAAAGCAGTGATTTTCTCAATTACGCCTTCCCATCTGTACGCCAGGGGAGCAGCACCTCGTCAATGGCCCGGTTCAGGAGGTCCAGATAGAGAGGGGCATCGTAATCCTCACTGCCGTCCAGGAGAGGGACGGCCCGGACCCGGGTCTCTTTCGGCCCGGCCCGGTCAAGATGCACAAACCGCACTTTTTCCCCCGGGGCCAGAGGGACCCCCTTCTTCTCAAGTTGCCGGGCCGCCAGGGCGGTGGGGGTGTCCACCCGATAGTCGGCCAAGGGTTGGGAGAGCACCCGGGTGATTACCAAGTCCCGGGAGGCCAGGCGGCCCTCCCGGAGGCGTTGGCGGAAATCGGCCGCCAGGTCCTCCAGTTCCGGCTGTAAAGCCGCCAGGTCCGCGGCCGTGCCAGCCCCGGCCAGGCGGGACAGGAGGGCCTCTTGGGCCCGGCGCACAAAGGGCGGGGTATCCCGGCGGCGGCATATCAGCCCCCGGACCTTGAGGCTGCCGTCGCGGAAGACGCCGAAGTAACGGGTGGCCACCGGCCGCTTAGGGTCCTGGCGGGAGGTCAGAAAGACAATCCAGCGGTACACCCCCTCCACGGCCAGCTTCACCCCGGTGGCGGCGGAGATCTCCTGGCACAATTCCGCCAACTCCGCCTCCGCCAGGCCCGCCCTGGTGATCCAGAGACAATCCGTGAGACCGTGGAGCACGGTGAACCCTCTGGCCTCGCAGGCTTCCTTGGCGGTAAGCAACTTGTCCCGGCCCAGGGCGGTCACCGCTTCATGGGCTTCGATGCGCCCGAAACGGGCGTTCTTGTAGCCCAGGTAACCGAAGCAGGTGACCAGCATCCATTTTAAGGCGTTCTGGCGCTCCTGATAGGGGGCCGCCCTATCGGGCGCCAACCGGCGGGCCTGGGCTTTGAGGCGCTCCCTAAGTTCCAGGATGGGCCTCAAGGTGCGGGGCACCAGCCCTTCCCGGCGGCGGCAGAGGCGGTAACCGGCCTCCGGCACCCGCTCCCCGGCACAGCAAGGGCAATTCACCGTCTCCGGCGAGATGTTGTGAATGGCCATAATGGTGGGATACATGGAGGCGAAGTCCAGTTCCGCCACCTGAAAATGCACGCCCGCCGGCGGCATGAAGACCAGGCCGCCTTTGTCCGTGGTGAGCAGCTCGGCGGCGCTCTTGAAACGCTCGGGGTCGCCCTTGCGCCAGGGGATAAGGATGCCGTCGGCCACGGCCCGGGCCAGTTGCATGGAGGTGATGAGAGTCCCGGGGCTGGCCCGGGCCGCCTGTTGGAGGGGCAACTGCCCCAGACGGGCGATCTGGACCAGCCCCCCCAGACCCGCCTCCCGGAAGAAAAAAGAGTTGCGCCGGTCCACGTGCCAACGGCCGTAGAAAGGCGCGGCGGGGCCTTGATAGACTATGCGCCCGTAGGAGAAATAACTGCGCCCGCCGTTAAACTGCCGGGACACTGAGGCGGTCTCCCGGTCCAGGGGCAGGGGCACCCGATACTCCTGACTCCACCTCCAGAGCGGGGGGATGATCTTCTCATCCCCCCAATCGCTCAACACCACATCGGGATCAGCGCGCTTCAGCCAGCGGGCCGTCTCCCCCACCAGGCCGGGGGCGTCCGGGGCTTCCAGCTCCAGGGTGCGCCCTTCCCAGGTGACGGCCACCGTGTTGCCCGCCCCCAGGGGGATCAGGGCATCCCGGGTAAGCTCAAGTACGAGGGTGGTCAGGGGCGGGAGAGAGAACTCCAGGGCGAATTGCTCCTCCCGGGGCCTCAGGGCCAACAGCCGGCCGTCCTGTGCTTCCAGGTCATACCAGGCGCAGGGCCAGACTCTCTTGCGGTAGAGATAATAGGCGGCCACATCCAGGTCGCAGTTATAACCGGCCAGCCCCTCCTGGGTTCCCAGCCAGGCTCGCAGCCGGGGCAGGTCCTCATAGGAGCGGAGTTCCAGGGCCAAGGCGGGAAATTCCTGCCCCTGCAAGTCCCGGCCCGGGACCGGATAGACGCGGCGCAGCCACCGCCGGGCGCGCCCGGCTCGGACCAGGCGGTGCAGCCGGGCCGGGTGCCCCCCCACGTAAACGCGGTAGGGAAAGTCATCCTCCAGCCGCAACCGCCCCCCCTGGGGCGTAATAAACCACAACACCATGCGGGAGCGGTGGGGGTAGAGATCAAAGAGCCAGCCGGTGGTCTCCATGGCCCGGTGAGTAGGAATCTTGGGGGGAGGTTGAAACCGTTACTTCTTCAGCAGCGGCAGTAAACGGCGGAAGCGATCCGGCGCGGCAGCCGGACCGGCCCCGTTCGACATCCGCCCTTCCAGGTCCTGCAGACGTTCCTCCAGAGCGCACAGGGCTTTTTGATGCTCCAGGAGCATGGACAGGAGCATGGCCTCCAGGGGCCAGGGGTTGGAAGCATACACCCCGGCCTGGAGGTGCAGGCGGGCCAAGGCAAAGAGCCGGTCAAAAAGGGCCTGCTCTTCCCGGCGCAGCGCCCGGCGGAACTTCTGCCAGCGCTGCCGTTCTCTTTCCCATAACTGGCTGTAAGGTAAAACCGTTCTTCCCATGGTTTCCCACCTCTAAGAGATAATCCATTATCGGCCGGAGCCGGCGTCCAAAGTGGCGGTTCGGGGCCCCCCGGGGCAGGTAAGGTTGCAGCGCCAGGAGGGGGGCCTGGGTCTTGACCCGGGCCAGGGTTTGCACCAGGTTGTTGAAGAGGCGGCGTCTTTCGGCCAGGGACACCTGCTCATCATAAAACAGGCTCACCGGCCCCAGCACCAGGACCAGGCAGCCGGCGCCCAGGTGCCGGGAGAGTTCTTCCTGAAGCAGCCGGGCCAATTGATGACAGGTGAAGGCCCGGGCCACCTTTACCCGGGCCAGGAGATCCGACGGCGCCAGACCACGCCCCCGGCCCTCCCGCACCATCAGGTGGGGGTCAAACCTGTTGGCCGCGTCCACCGCCAGCACCTGACCTCCCTGGGCTACCCCCCAGGCCGCGGCGGCCGCGGCCAGAAACCGGATGGACTCGCCCCACAGCAATACCCCCCGCCCCGGTCTAAGCGGCCCCAGGCAGCGGCTTACCGCGGTCATCTCCTCCACGCCGCCTCCAGGGAGCGATAGACGCCGATCACTTTTCCCACGATCCGCACCTGGCCGGCCTCGGTGGGGGAGAAGCGCAGAGGTAGGAAGTCCGGGTTATCGCCTCTGAAAACCAGGCCCCCGGCCTCTTCATAGACCCGCTTCAGGGTGGCTTCATCATTCAGGAGCACCACGGCGATCTCCCCCCGGCTGACCCGGGGCTGCACCCGCACCAGCACCAGGTCGCCGGTCTGAATCAGGGGGGCCATGCTCTCCCCGGTGACCTTCAAAAGAAAGGCCTCCTCTCCCCGGACCCAGGAGCGGGGCAAGGGCAAGACGTCTTCCACGTTTTCCGTGGCCAACAGGGGTTCACCGGCGGCGATGCGCCCCAGGATGGGCACTTCCAGCGCCTGGCCCGGCACCGGGCGGGAGGCCAGGGACAGGCCCCGGGAGCGGCCCGGCTCCCGGCGGAGATAGCCCTTGCGTTTCAAGGCCGCCAGATGGTCGTCCGCGGCCCGGGGCTGGATGCCGAAATAGGCCGCCACTTCCCGCACCGTGGGGGGAAAACCCTGCTCCCGGCAAAACTCCTCCACAAAAGTCAACACTGCCCGCTGTTTTTCCGTCAAAGGCCTCATGGAGCTACAATACTATACATCTGTATAGATATCAAGAATTTTTTCCGGCAGTCCTCATAAAATCTCCGCACGGGCCTTAGTTACCCTCTCATTCCCCTCATCTTTACTCCGTTTCGGCCCTGAGGCGGTGCCGGGTAGGGTGGCGCGGCCGGCCTGACCGAATCGCCGCCGGTTACGGACCGCCGCGGTTTATGAGATTCTTGTTAGAATTTCGTTATTTTTTCATTAAAAGTGACCTGAAGGGCAAAAGCCGATCCTGACTTTATTGTTGCCAGTAGGGCGCAAGCGGCCTGGGGGGCGGTTAGCGCCGGATTCTTGAAATGATTGAATTTCCAGGAGTTAAAGATTAGAATTGCTAGAAGACCGTTAAAGAACCATTATGTTAGGGCAATATGTATCCCTGGGGGAATCTGCACTTTTGCAGGGGCGCACTTGCGTGGGCGCCTTTGACATCGGGCGGACACCCAGGCCCGTTTCTACAGGAGATGCTATAAGCTTTAAAAGAAAGTTATGGCACACAACACTAGGTGGCAACGCCAAGATTGGGGTTATAAACAGAATAAAGTCCTGTCCAGAATAGCAATATTTAAAATAATCACGCTTTGTTGATTTGAGTTTAAATAATAGTTCTTAAGTGCTGCATTTATTCACCGGTTGTTTATTAATAGTTCTTCATATCTCCCAGTAATAGGAGTTCATGGATGGCTAAAGAGCAGATCTTGGTAGTTGAAGATGACGCTGACATATTGCAACTACTTAAGTATAACCTGGCTAAGGAGGGTTATCAGGTCACCGGGGTGGTTTCAGGAGAAGAAGCTCTGAAAGCGGTGAAATCCAGTGAGCCCGACCTTATTTTGTTGGATTTGATGCTGCCGGGAATAGATGGCTTGGAAGTCTGTCGCAAGCTCAAGCGGGAGGCCCGGACTTCCCGGATACCCATCATCATGCTGACCGCCAAGGGAGAAGAGGCGGATATCGTCACCGGCCTGGAGTTGGGAGCCGAGGATTATATCACCAAGCCCTTCAGTCCCCGGGTGATGCTGGCCCGGGTGCGGACGGTGCTGCGCCGCCGGGAGGCCCCGCCCCTGGCCGAAGGCGCTCCCCTGAAGATCCAGGACTTGGTCATTCATCCGGGGCACCACGAAGTTCTGGTGGCAGGCCGGACCGTGGATCTTACCTTAACGGAATTTCGCCTCCTCCACATGGTGGCGAGCCGCCCCGGCTGGGTATTTACCCGGGCCCAGATCGTCAAAGGAGTCCATGGCGACGATTATCCGGCCTCAGACCGTTCGGTGGACGTTCAGGTGGTAAGTTTACGGAAGAAACTCGGCCCTTACGGCAAATATTTGGAAACCGTCCGGGGAGTCGGCTACCGCTTCAAAGGATAAGCCATGCACCGTAAGAAGCTCCTCTGGCAACTCTTCCCTTTTTTCCTGCTGGTCACCTTGGTGACCCTGGTGGCGGTGACCTGGTATTCCGCCCGCTCCTGGCGGCTGTTCTATCTGAAGCAAACGGCCGCCGATCTGGAAACTCGCGCCCGCCTGGTGGAAACCCGGATCGGCGGGAGGGCCGCAATGGAGGATGGCCCCTGGGTGGATAAGCTTTGCAAGGACCTGGGGAAAATCACCGCCACCCGCCTCACTGTAATTCTTCCTTCGGGAAAAGTCCTGGGAGACACCGACGAAGACCCGGCCCGGATGGATAACCACGGGGACCGCCCGGAGTTTCGCGAAGCCATGCAAGGCCGGGTGGGGGTGTCCACCCGGTTCAGCTTCACTCTGGGACACCGGCGCATGTATGTGGCCATCCCCATCACTGACCAGGACGGCAGCCTCGGGGTAGTGCGGGCTTCTTTGCCCGTGACGGCCATCGGCCAGGCTCTGCAGGCTTATTATCTCAAGATTGTCCTGGGGGGGGTGGTCATTGCCCTGGTGGTGGCTGCCCTCAGTTTTTTCATCTCCCGGCGTCTCAGCCATCCTTTGGAAAATCTCAAGCGGGGCGCTCTGCGCTTTGCCCAGGGGGACCTGAGCCGGAAGCTGCCCATTCCTTCCACCGACGAGCTGGCCAGCCTGGCTGAGGTATTAAATGACATGGCCGGCAAACTGGAAGAACGCATCAATGCCCTGATCCGGCAAGGCCAGATGCAGGAAGCCGTGCTCTCCAGTATGATCGAAGGGGTCCTCGCCATTGACGCCGAGCAACGCCTGATTGCCTTAAACCGGGCCGGAGCACGTCTGTTAGGGGTCAGGGCGGAATCAGCCTTAAACCAAAAGATTCAAGAAATCGTCAAGGACCCTAATTTGTGGTGGTTTATTAACCGCACCTTATCCACCAAGGACCCCCTGGAAGAGGAAGTGGCCCTGAATGAGGGCAAAACTGTGCTCCAGGCCCACGGCACTTCTTTGCGAGACGCGGCCGGGACCGGCATCGGCGTCCTCGTCGTGCTCCACGACGTGACCCATCTCCGGCAGTTGGAACATTTGCGGCGGGATTTTGTCGCCAACGTCTCCCACGAATTGAAGACCCCGGTCACCTCCATCAAGGGATTTGTGGAAACCCTGTTGGCCGGAGCGCTTCAGGAGCCGGAGAACGCGGAAAACTTCCTCCGCATCATTGCCCGCCAGGCAGACCGCCTCAACGAAATTATCAACGATATCTTAAGCCTGTCCCGCATTGAACAGGATGCCGACCGGGGCCAGATCTTCCTGACCGCCCAAAGGGTCAAGGGCGTGCTGGCCGCGGCCCTGGAGGTCTGTGAGCCCAAGGCCCAGGCCCGGGGCATTACTGTCCTGCTGCAGTGCCCGGATGATCTTAGGGCCCGCATCAATGCCCCCTTGCTGGAACAGGCGGTGGTGAACCTGGTGGACAACGCTATTAAATACAGCGAGGAAAACCGGGAGGTCAGAGTGGAGGCCGAACGCGCCGGCCCCGAAGTGATCATCCGGGTCCGGGATCAAGGCAGCGGCATTAAACCGGAGCACCTTCCCCGGCTTTTTGAGCGGTTCTACCGGGTGGACCCCGGGCGCAGCCGCCAGTCCGGGGGCACCGGCCTGGGCCTGGCCATCGTCAAACATATCGCCCAGGCCCACGGCGGCAAGGTGACGGTGGCCAGCACCCCGGGAGAAGGCAGTATCTTCTCCTTGCACCTCCTGCCCGATTAACCCCCCCTCCCCCACTATAATTCAACCCTTGACAGCAAATTGGTCTGGGGCGCTCCTGCTTTTAGCTTAAAAGTTCCCTTGCGCCGCAGCTTCACGGATGTTATTGATCAGGCAAACAGCAGGCAGGCTTCCGGTGTTTGAAGAAGAGCGGCAGACTCCCGGCGAATCAGAGCGCCTTCTGGCGGAACTTGGCCTTCCCACCAAAGTGGCCACCCGCCATCTCGATTTTTACTATGGGGAGAACCAGGCCCTGTTTGACAACAACCTGGACATCGCCCAAAACCGGGTGACGGCCATCATCGGTCCTTCCGGCTGCGGCAAGTCCACCCATATCCGGGTCTATAACCGCGTCTATGAACTCTATCGGGACCAGCGGGCCGAAGGCGAGGTCTTGTTGGACGGGGTCAATATTTTGGACCCGGATTATAATGTCATGGAACTGCGCCGGCGGGTGGGGATGATCTTCCAGAAGCCCACCCCCTTCCCCATGTCCGTCTTTGATAACGTGGCTTACGGCCTCAAAATGCACTACATCATGAAGAAGGGTGAAATTGCCGACCGGGTGGAGGAGGCCCTGCAGCGGGCGGCGTTGTGGGAGGAGATCAAAGACGACTTGCACCGACCCGGGACTTCCCTGTCCGGGGGCCAGCAGCAGCGCCTGTGCATCGCCCGGGCCATCGTGGTGGAGCCGGAAGTCCTGCTCATGGATGAGCCCTGTTCCGCCATCGACCCCATCGGCACCGCCAAAATTGAAGAACTGATCCATGTCTTGAAATCCCGATACACCATCGTCATTGTTACCCACAACATGCAGCAGGCCGCCCGGGTCTCCGATTTCACCGCGTTTTTCTTCCAGGGGCGCATAGTTGAGTTCGGCCCCACCCCGGTAATCTTCACCAAGCCCACTAATAGAAAGACCGAAGAATACATCACCGGCCGCTTCGGTTGAAGACCGGGCCGGGGAACCCCGGCCTTCCCACCGAGGGCGCCTGCCCCACAAAATTTTGATGCCTAGGTAATATTTTGAGGGCAGGAGAGGATTTTCGCAGAAGTCTTGAATTGGTGCGACGGGCTAAGGCCAGGTCCTCAGGGTTAAGAGGAAGTGGCTTGGGTGGCGGGAGGATTGGCAGGTTTAACGCTGCTCACCTGACCGGCGGTTTTGGGTTGCACCCGGCGGCCATTATAATAACGATGCACCAGTTGCAGGTAACTCCGGGTCTCCGCCGGCAGGGAGCGACCCTTTTCCAGGTTGCCCGGCCCCCAGTTGTAAGCCGCCAGGGCCATGGGCACGCTGCCGTTGTAACGCTCCAGCATCTCCTTCAGATAGCGGGTGCCCCCATCGATATTTTGGGCCGGATCATAGGCGGCGGTAACCCCCAAATCCCGGGCGGTGCCCGGCATCAGTTGCATCAGGCCCATAGCCCCCATGTGAGAACGGGCCCGGGGATTAAAGTTGCTTTCCACCTTGATGACCGCCTTGATCAACTCTTCCGGCACCTGGTGTTTCTGGGAGGCATTGCGGATGATGCCGTCAAAGGCGGAAGGATTGATCCGGCCCCCCTTGCCGCCGGAGAAATAACGATCCACGTCGGCCCGGGCCGAGCCGCCTCCCCGGGAACCGGCGGACTTCCCGGCCAGACGGCCGTTCAGTTGGTTGAGGGAGCTTTTCAAGAGCAGGTGAGCCATGTGGGAATCGCCGATGCCGGCCAGGGATTTAAAGCGGGGAATTTCCTGCCGCCGGCCGCTAATGGTCTGGGGCCGATCTTGCCGGGTCAGCAGCGCCTCCCCCAGGATTTTGCCGAACGCGGCGCTGGCCTTGGGGCCGCTCTGGCCGAGTCCCCCGGCCGCAGCCCGGGCTCCTGAAGAAGGCTGGGAGGCGGCGGCGGTAACCTTCATATCCTTAAAGACGGGCGTACGGAACATTGCTCAATACCAGTAGCAATAGGTGTGCCTAAATTAAGAAAGGCAGGATTGACGCGGCTGGATTCCAGGTCTGCTGGGGTGGCCGGTTCCCCTCCCGGGTCCGGCGCCGGAAAATTATTCCTTTTTATCTAAAGGAGGCCGAAAAATTTTCTGGCCCCGAAAAGCCTGGCAGCGGGAGCCAGAAATTTGCGGGACCAGAAAGCGCGGCATTATATCTATTACAGGGAATCAACCCCTGGGCTAAAACCCCATGTTGGTCAAAAGTTCATTGATGGACTCTTGATTGAGAATTTGGCCCCCCGGGGGGTGGTCCGGAGCCGAGCCGTTATTGGCGGCGGAGATAATACTGTGGAGCCGGCGGTCCAGATCTTCCTGGCTCAGAATGTCCCCTTCACCGGAGAAGAGGACTTTGTCGTCAAGTTTTAATCTGAGCTTATTGCCCGCGGCCACCAACAGGGTGAGGACCTGGACCTGGACCTGGCGCAGCAGCTTCAGGATCTTCAGGAGTCTCTGGCCGGAGAGGTCCTGGAAGGCCATGGCCTCCATAATGCGGGAGAGGGACTTGGTAATGCGGTCCACCAGGGGCAGGGCCTCTTGGGCCACCGCCGCGGCGCCGGCGTCCCCCGCGGAACCGGAGGCGGCGGGCGCGGTTGCCATTTGTTCCACCAGTTGGCGCAAATTCTGGAAAAATCCTGCCCACAGGGAACTGATCTCGGGGTCCAGAAGCACTTCGGGTTCCGCCACCGGCGGCGATTCCTCGGCCGGGGTGTGACTTTCCAGGGGCAAAGTGGGCATGGGAAAAAGTTTGTCCGCGGATTCCAAAACTTTGGCCAACAGTTCCTTGACCCGGTCGTCCGTGCAGTTATCTTTGAGGATGATGAGCACGTGTTCCACCGGAAACTGATGGAAGCCGTCCTCCACCGGCACCGTCTCCGCCAGGCGGCTGATGGCGGTTTCTATCTGCGCCACTTGAAAGGCGGTGTCTTTTTGATTCTGCACCGCCTTCAAATGCTGTTTGACCTTCTCGTTGCCGCAGAATTCCAAAATGATCTGCAGAATCTCCGCCAGGGGGAAGTAAGGCCCTCCGGCCGGCTCCTCTGCCGGCGTGCCGCCTTTACTGCCCAGGGCTTCCAGGCGCTGGTTCAGTTCTTCCCCTTGGGCCAATAACTGGGCCGCCTGGGCCTTGAGCTCTTCCCAACCCGGGCCGGAGAGGGACTCACCCAGGTCTTCCCCCCCTTCCGGCTCTTCCGGTTGGGCCAGGTTCATGAGTTGTTTATGCACCGTCAGGCAATCTTCCCGGATCTGCTCCACCCGGTCCAAGATATTTAAAGTGGCTTCTTCGGTCATATGCAGGACATCGGTAACCTGGTCCCGCACCTGATCCAGTTGTTCTCCGGGTGAAGACAGGCCTGTTTGAATGATTTCCGCCAGGGAGAGGTCTTTGATGGAAATATTGATTTCCTTGGCCAGCTTGCCGATGCCCTCATAGATCTCCTGACAAATCTGGCGGTAATAATCCAGTTCTTCCGCCAGGTCGGCGGCCTCCGGAGCCACCTCCCCTTTCCCCAAGGGAAGGGCCGGTTGGGGCCTACCTCCGGTGGTCTTGAGAGTAATGGTGGGCATCGCCCCACCGGCATTTTGGAGGCTGACACAGATAGCCATGCCGTTGATCTGGAGACAGAGTTCTTCCTGTCCCATTTCCACCCGCAGATCGAACTTTTTTCCTCTGTCCATCTTACACCTTTTCGGCAGAACAAATTAGCGGTAGCTTGGACCGCACCGGTATTCAGGCCTGACAAACTTTTCCTGTTTGCTAACTTTTATCGACTGTCGGTGAAACAAACTTAAATAAATTTAGAAAAAATCTTTCAGCCCGGTTAAGTTTGCGTAAACTTCGGTTAAAGTTGGCGTCCGGTCAGTGGCGGCGCGGACTTGGACCCCGTTCAGGCCTAGGTAAGAAGATAGAGAAAGGTTGCGGCGGCGGATCGCCCTGCCGGAAAAATGGAGGGGTAGGGCGGCCGTCTCCGGCCGTCCCCAGGAGACTTGGCCAATGAGCCAATTTTGGAAAATTCTTAAATCATATTAATTAAAGTGTGGCGGGAAAGAAGAGAAAGGGGCGCCGGAAGTTCCCCCCCGGCGCCCCCGTCGGTCAAGCCGGCATTTACATCTTGAGGTCGTCCCGGGTGCGGGCCACCGCGGCCGCGGACTTCTGCAGCATGGCCTCTTCCCCGGGGGTGAGCTTCAGGGTAAGAATTTTTTCTATCCCCCCGGCCCCCAGGATCACCGGCACCCCGAAAAAGAGGTCATTTAAGCCGTATTCTCCGGTCAAGTACGCCGACACCGGCACCAACCGCTTGTGGTCCTTCAAGATGGCCTCGGCCATCTGCACCGCGGCCGCGGCCGGGGCGTAAAACGCCGAGCCGGTCTTGAGGAGGGCGACGATCTCGCCGCCTCCCTTCCGGGTGCGCTCCACCAAAGCCTCAATCCGTTTCTTGGAGAGGAGAGCCGTCAAGGGCACCCCGGAGACGGTGGTGTAACTCACCAGAGGCACCATGTCGTCCCCATGACCCCCCAGGACCATGGCCTGAATCTCCTCCACCGCCAGCTTGAGTTCCATGGCGATAAAGGTGCGATAGCGGGCCGTATCCAAAATCCCGGCCATGCCCATGACCCGCTTGCGGGGAAAGCCGCTCACCTTGTAAGCCACATAACACATGGCGTCCAGGGGGTTGGCCACCACAATCAGGAAGGCCCGGGGAGATTTGGCCACCACCTGGCGGGTGACCTGGGCCACGATCTCCTTATTGGTATTGATGAGGTCCTCCCGGCTCATCCCGGGTTTGCGAGGGATGCCGGAAGTGATGATGACGATTTGCGAATTCCGGGTGGCCTCATAATCATTGGCCCCCACCACCTCCACGTTGAAGCCGAAGATGGGCCGGGCCTGCATCAGGTCCAGGGCCTTTCCCTGGGGCATGCCTTCCACAATGTCCACCAGGACTACGTCCCCCAACTCCCGGGCCGCAGCCCAATGCGCACAAGTTGCCCCCACATTGCCCGCACCCACTACGGTTATCTTCGGTCGACCCATGTTGTCCTCCTTGGCAGATGTTTTGAGGGGAGGGCCGGGGGAAATATTTTAAGGGGAAAAAGGGCAAGAGGCGAAAAGGCGAAAAGGGTTTTGTTTACCTGGATTATTCCTTTTCGCCTTTTTCCCTTTTCGCCTTTTCGCCCTTAATTAACCCCTTAGCCCCCTCCCCCAAACAAACTATAAACCTACCCGGTTTGTTTACGCCATGCAATGAAATTCGCCGGGGAGTCGTTGACAGGGTCGGGAAGGGAGCCTATAATCCGAGAAAATAGAGGAATTATCATGGCTTCCCTTAAGGTTTATGTCCGGGCCTTGCGCCTGCCTTTTCTCACCGGGTCTCTCTTGCCGGTGTTTCTGGCCGGAGCCCTGGCTTACTCGCAGACCGGGGTGGGCAACCTCGGTTTCTTGCTAATTACTGCCCTGGGGGTGGCCGCGGTGCACCTGGGGGGCAATCTCATCAATGATTACTACGATTCCTTCGGCAGCGATCCTATAAATGAAAATTTCACCCCTTTCAGCGGCGGCAGCCGGGTGATCCAGAACCAAGAGCTTACTGCCGGGCACGTCCGGACTCTGGCCTACTTGTGTTTCGCCGTCGGCTTGGCCTGCGGTCTGGCCCTGATTTTGGCCGGGCGTCCCGGCGTGGCCCTGGTGGGTCTGATGGGCCTGCTCCTGGCCTATCTCTATTCCGCCGCGCCGGTGCAGTTGATGAGCGCCGGCCTGGGAGAGCTGGCCATCTTCCTGGCCTTCGGTCCCCTCCTTACCTGGGGGGCCTATTACGTCCAGACCGACGCCTTAAAGACGGTGGGCCTGGCCGTGGGGCTGCCCCTGGCCTTTCTCATCACCGCCATCCTCTGGATTAATCAGTTTCCCGACCTGGACGCGGACGCGGCCGCGGCCAAACGCCACCTGGTGGTGCGCCTGGGGCTGGAGCGCTCCCGGGTGGTTTACGCCGCCCTGATGCTGGCCCCTTTTTTGAGCCTGATCTTCCTGATCAGGGTCTTCCAACTTCCAGCTATCATCCTGGCGGGACTGGCGGCCCTGCCCCTGGCCCTGAAAGCGGTGCGCCGGGCCTGGCATACTCCCCCCACCTCCCCCCAGTTCGTGCCTATCCAGGCCCTGACCATCCAGACCCACGCGGTGACGGGATTAACCCTGATCCTGGCCTTACTCCTCGCCGCCTGGTGGCGGTGATGATTTGGGAAGATAAGAAGATAATTTGAGGGGAGGGCCGGGGGAGCAGTGGCTCCCCC